>JAZQGP010000057.1:0-56744 GCA_045540015.1 Eubacteriales bacterium | reverse complement strand
TGCTGGAGATGTAAAGCTTCAGCGACAAGCTGAAACAGTCTTCGGGATATTGCCGTAAGCTATAGAAGCCGGCTTTCACGTGGATTGTAATAAGGGTTGAAATATTCTTTTGTGTTAGTCATACTGACAAGGCGTCGGCATGAGGGAGTGATTATCAAGAGAACCGTAGGTTCTTTTGAGGGCATCTTTTCGTCTATTTTCTGGGCGAACAGAAAATAGACACCGCCGGTAGGCAAAACCGTAAACTTGGTTTATGCCAACCTGCCGGCAGGCATAGCACTAACCATCATATATACAGGTAAAGGCAGCTCATTTGAGCTGCCTATGCAAGAATAATCAAATATTAAAAATACTTTAGATTGCTCTTGTTACCTTGTTGGAACGAAGGCAGCGAGAACATACGGTAACGGTCTTGTGTGTGCCGTTTTCAACAACTTTAACCTTGCGAATGTTGGGCTTGAATGTTCTGTTTGTCTTTCTGTGGGAGTGAGAAACGTTGCAACCGAATGTAACGCCCTTTCCGCAGACTGCGCACTTTGCCATTTATGACACCTCCAGCTTGATGCTTTTTAATTATTATACGTATTTACTACCGCAGGACACAATAATCCTACGGACAACGGAGTTATTATAACACGTTGTTTTTCAAAATGCAATAGCAAAATCACATTTTTCGCATCTTTACAAAAAAGTTTACAACTTTTACGTTCTTTTTGTCAATTTAGCGAAATTACCCATAAGCTTTTTTGTGCCGACCTTATCAAAGGCAACCTCGTACAGCACGTCTCCTGCCATAACCTTTGCGGAAAGTATCATGCCGTCGCCGAAAATTGCGTGCGACACCTGATCGCCTGCAGAGAACACTTCTTTGGGTGCTTCCTGTGTTTTCCTCGGAGTGTATGAACCCGAAACAACGGTCTTTTCCCACGGAGGACGGCTGTCTGATGTGCCATGAGACACATTTTGTGTCTTTCCGTAGGTCATGCTTCTCATAAATTCGTCTCTGCTGTGTTCCATACGGTTAAAATATGATTCTTCAAATTCGCAATACTTTTCGGGAACTTCGTCAATAAAGCGGCTTCGGCGGTTAAACTCGGTTTTGCCGTAGGTCATTCGCGAATGACAGTGAAGCATGAAGAGTCTTTGCTTTGCACGGGTTATCGCAACATAGCAAAGCCTTCTTTCCTCCTCAAGCTCAGCTTCTTCAAAGGTCGACTGCGCTCCGGGGAATATGTTTTCTTCAAGCCCCGGCAAAAATACAACGGGAAATTCAAGTCCCTTGGCACTGTGTATTGTCATCATTACAACAGCCGCGGCATCCTTATCGTAGTTGTCAATGTCTGAAACAAGAGCAACTTCCTCCAAAAAACCTGCAAGTCTTGCATCCTCATTGTTTTCCTGATACTGAACGGCATTTGAAACAAGTTCCTTTACGTTCTCCTGTCTGTCCTTGCCTTCGGCTTCGTCGGTTTCTTTGAGCATGTCCATATAGCCTGTTACCGACAGCACCTTTTCAACCAATGCTCCAAGCGTCAAAATATCAACGCTCTGCTTTATGTTGTCTATCATCTCGGCAAACAAGGCAAGCTTTGCACCTGCCCTTGAAAGGCTCGGATAAAATGCGGCGTTACGGCATATGGTAATCATGTCGGTATTGTTGTCAATTGCAAGTTTTTCGACTTCGTCAACCGTTGCCTCGCCTATTCCGCGCTTGGGTACATTTATAATTCTCTTTATTCTAACGTTATCAAAAGGATTTGACACAACGCAGAGATACGCGATAATATCCTTGATTTCTTTTCTGTCATAGAAGCGTGTGCCTCCGAGAATACGGTAAGGAATACCGCTCTTTGCAAAAACGGTTTCAAGGCTGTTTGACTGTGCGTTCATGCGGTAAAGAACGGCAAAATCACTGAATCCGTATTCTCCGCTCTTTACAAGCTCGCCTATCTTATCAACAATATACTGTGCTTCGGCGTTCTGCGTTTCGCACTTCTTGACGGTTATCTTTTCTCCGCCTTCAGTCTTTGTCCAGAGGGTTTTGCCGCGTCTGCCTGCGTTGTTTTCGATAACGGCATTCGCTGCACCTATTATCATGTCGGTCGAGCGATAGTTCTGCTCAAGCTTTACAACACGTGTGCTTTTGAACACCTTGTCAAAATCGAGTATGTTCTCAATTGTCGCACCGCGGAATTTGTATATGCTCTGGTCATCGTCGCCTACAACCATTATGTTGTTGTTTTCATTACACAGCATACTTGTCAGCACGAACTGAGCCTTGTTTGTATCCTGGTACTCGTCAACGAGAATATATGAAAAGCGGCTGCGGTATTTTTCAAGAAGATCAGGGTTTTGCTTTAGTATTTTTACGGTAAGCGTTATCATATCGTCAAAGTCAAGTGCGTTTGCGGAAAGCTTCTTCCGCTCATACATGTTAAACAGCTTTGCAATTGTGTGGCGTCTTATGTCGCCATCCTTTATGCTGTTTCTGTATTCGTCTGCATCAATAAGCTTTTCCTTACACCTGCTTATCTCAGAAAGCACTGCCTTTGGCGCGAACTGCTTATCGCTGACATTCAGCTCCTTTATGCAAGCGGTCATAAGCTTTTTCTGGTCGTCTGTGTCGTAAATGGTAAAGCTGCTCTCACGTCCGAGGCGGTCAATATGCATACGCAGAAGCTTTGCACAAACCGAGTGAAATGTTCCTGCCCAAATGTCAAGAGCCGCAGAGCCGAGCTGCTTTTCAAGGCGTTCTTTCATTTCATTTGCCGCCTTGTTTGTAAAGGTTATCGACAAAATCCTGTAGGGGCTTACCTTTTCTATTGCAAATGTATTAAGCGCATTTTCAAGAGTTATTTTATCGACATTCGGTGTATCTGCAACCTTTTCAAGCATTGCAATATACGGCTCAAGAAGCATACTTTCGGGTATATCCTCGGTGTCAAGAGCGCGTCCGTATTTGACAAGGTGTGCTATTCGCTGAACAAGAACGGTAGTTTTTCCACTTCCTGCACCTGCAAGCACAAGCAAAGGTCCTTCGGTTGCATATACCGCTTCTCTCTGTTTTTCGTTGAGAAAAGAATAATATATGTCAAACAGTTTTTTTCTTACTTTTATGTATCTTTCTTTTAAAGTCACGTCAAAATACTCCTTATAACAATTCAAAGATATTTTATCATATAGGCTCACAAAAATCAATGAGCAAATTGCAATAATTTCAAATTTGTTCCGAAGTGAATTTTTTCTCCTTTGAGCTATTGCACTTTACAAAGAATTATGCTATAATAAATAAAAAACAATATTATTGGTAGCAAAGGAGTATAAACATGAAAAGAGCATCTGCATTAATTTTTGCTGTTCTGTTTTGCGTACTGTTTTCCATTTGTGCAAATGCCGAGCTTATCGGAAATGAAATTATTCTCGACATGGGCCCGATGTTCGGTATAACCGAAGAAGATGCGCCCACGTTTAAGGGCGATGTCAATGGCGACGGATATGTTACATCGGTGGATGTAACTGTTCTCGCAAATGCTCTTGCATCAAGTACAGAGGATTTGACAGATACGGCAAATGTCTATGATGATGACGATGTTATAAATATAAAAGACTTGATTGCGCTTATGCAGCAGATATACGCTACAGAGAATCCTCTTTCGTCAAAAGGAATCCTCTACAATCTTGCAATCCCCGTTGATGACGAAAACGGAGACTTTTTAAAGACTGAGTACAACGGTGACGAAGGACTGTTTGTTCATGTGCTTACGGACAGCGCGCTTTTATGGATACAGCTTGACGAAGATGCTCAGGCAGACATTTATCCGAGCGTTGAAGATACTGAAGAATTTGGCGAAGCCTACCTTGGAAAGCTCTGCAGTGCAGTAAAGCTTGAAAATGGCAAATACAAGCTCTCAAGCCTTTCTCACAACGAGCTTGAAGACGGAACGTATGCAGGCTTAAACAAAGACGAGGACAAACTTGAAAACGCATTGGATAATGAAATTCTTTATACTGAATACGGCATCAAAAAAATTACATTTTTCAATGGAATAGCTTCCTGTTTCAGAGATTACACTCCCACAAGCCTTTGTAATTTCAATTTTGCTCTTACAGAAGACACTATAATTATTGTAAAAAATATAAGAAATAAAGGCACTTCAAACGAAGCTGTTGAGTACATTCATTATAGTAAAAACGTATTCAGTCAAGAATATCCCGCCCTTTACAATGCGACAATAATTCTGCAGAATAACCCGGAAAGCACAGTAGAAAACGCTCTTGTTATATATGCGGAAAAAGAGGATTATTCACCATATTTTCAACCAGAAAGAATAATATCCAACTCTGACGTAAATGTTGACAACGGCAATATATACTACAATTACTACACTGTTTTCAATCCCTACACAGGCAAAAGTGAACAAATCTGCGGAAGTCTTGTCGGTGTGAGTGCTACTTCGGTTTCAAACGGTGCTTTCCCGACAGGAACACGTGCACAAAGTCTTGGCAATTTAATTTATGAAAACGAAGGCTATACCGAAGAAGACATTATAGACGTTGATACAGACTTTGTATGGCTCATTGACTATGACATTGAGGCTCAGACCATAACCGTTCTTCCCGAAAATTCAGCCGACACGTCCGAAGCTGTGACATACACTTTCACTGACACAACAGGATTTTCTTTGTTGAAGTATGAAATCAAGTCCCAAATTTTTGAGTGGGGTGCAATGTCCTCGCTTGATGCCGAAACGCTGTTCGGAAACGCAAACAAAACCTATTATAAGTGCTACAACAACAAAATACTTGTAGGCGACACGTACCAGACAAAATACGCAAAGCACATAAAGATGTATGTTTCACCAATTGAAAACACAAACGTGCTTGATTATGCGATTGTTATTGTTCACGGTGACGAAGCTGAGGAAAATCTGAATATATAATTTTAAATCCCTGCCGAATGGCAGGGACTTTTTATCATGTAACTGAAACACTTTTTTACTTTTGGCAACAATAGTACAGGGGTGTTGTAATGCTGAAAGCTTACTTCAAATATCTACGAAACACGGGTGCTTCTGTTGCAGGTATTTATACATTGCTTATGATAATGTCAGCACTGTCGGCAAAGCTCACAGACTTCTTTGAAGCAATCACCGTGTTTACCGTAGTGTCCGTGTTGTTTTACGGCAACAAAAGAGCTGAAAAATTCAAAAATGTGATTTTATACGGAGCTTTAAACGGTGTTGTATATGGTGGTATAAGCAGTATTTTATCATTTTTGCTTAGCCTCAACACAGGCACTTTAATTCTCATTTCAATTTTCAAAGGACTTTTACTACTTTGTGTAATGTTTGCGTTACTGAAAAAAATCGGAATTCATTACAGAGAAAAAATTGCTCTTTGTTTTGTCCTGTTCATTTTTATATCCGTTTATTCAGTTTAAATGTATCAGTAAACAAAATCAAAAATAATGTCTGAATCAATATCAGCACTTTCAGGCACTTCTTCATTTTCGCTTGCGTAAATACTTGTATAAGACTCGGGAACATTTCCCACTATAACAGTTTCGGCTATACAGACATTTGTGCCGACCGAAACAGACGAGCGTTTAAACATACCCACTATTGACAGCTTCGCATTTATATTCATCATGATCTGATGTCTTGTCTGATTTATGCCTGCACTCATTATTATGTTTTCCATATCGGCGGCAACCGTACCCACGGGCATTACGTCAATTCTCACTCTCGGACCGAATCCCGAGAGTATTTCTGTTCCGAAAATTGCACCCAGTGGAACAGACACCGACATTTCTTCCTTGTTTTCAAGTGCATGCAGTATCTCAAGAGAAAGCTTTGATTTAAGCTTATTCACTTCTATTATATCGGTTTTAAGCGCACGTATGTTACCGTTTGTGTCTTTTTCAAACCGCACAAGTGTGTCATAAGAAACATTGCTTCGGTCAATTTCACGCCATATTGTTTCGCTTATTATTATGTACGCCTGGGATTTTACCTTCTGACGTGCTATATCTATTACAATTTCCGACATTCTCTGCTCGATAATAACAGTTGCCGAAACTAACATGATTAATATGAAAATAAACATTGCATATATCTTTCCGTGTTTTTTATTCTTTCTCATTTTGACGCATCACTCCCGATATATGTTATGTCAAAACCACAAACATCTTGACAGGTATCAAAGAAACAAAACAACAAAAAAATGATGTCCCGTTAAAGAAACATCATTTTAACCTGATTTTATTTTAAAAAATCACTTTGTTCCGAATATTCTGTCGCCTGCATCACCGAGACCGGGAACAATATATCCGTTTTCATTAAGCTTTTCATCAAGGCAACCACAGTAAAGCTGAATGTCGGGATGGTCTTCTGTCAGACGCTTAATTCCTTCGGGAGCTGCAATAATAGACATGAACTTAATGTTTGTACAGCCCTTCTTCTTTATAAAGTCAACAGCTGCAGAACCCGAACCGCCTGTTGCAAGCATGGGGTCAAGAATCACAACAAGTCTGTTATCAATATCAGCAGGTAATTTACAGTAGTATTCATGAGGCTCAAGAGTTTCTTCGTCTCTGTAAAGCCCGATATGTCCGACCTTGGCAGACGGCACAAGTGCAAGTATTCCGTCAACCATTCCGAGACCTGCTCTGAGAATCGGGACTATGGCAAGCTTTTTACCTGCTATCATCTTGGTCTGTGTTGTAGTAATGGGAGTTTTTACCGTTACGGTTTCCATCGGAAGATCGCGCATTGCTTCATATCCCATAAGCATTGCGATTTCTTCGATAAGCTCTCTGAACTGCTTGCTTCCCGTTTTTTCGTCGCGGAGAATGGAAATCTTATGAGTGATAAGCGGATGGTCAAATACTGTTACGTTGTTCGACATAATTCATACTTCCTTTACTTTATGATTTCAATATATTTTACCAAATTTCCTCAAAATTTGCAAGAGGTCTTTTTAATGTTTTTCAAAATAATTCTGTTTTAATTAAATAAACACGGATATTCGCAAGAGTTATATTTTAAATCACACTAAATTTTCACTTCATTTATTGACATTTATAAGATTATGCATTATAATTATGTATAATTATGCAAAATATTCACTGAAAGAAACAACATGCAAATGAGAATTGATATTTTTCTTACTCAAAACGGCTTTGCCGACAGCAGAACCAAAGCAAAAGCTATACTTGAAGAAAACAGAGTAACCGTCAACGGCAAAAGCATAAACAAAGCATCCTTCGATGTTGCCGACACAGACAAAGTTGAGGTTGCTTCTTCAGAAAAACCAGAATATGTCGGCAGAGGCGGTCTCAAACTCGAAAAAGCTCTGCAGGAATTTGGTGTTTCTCCAAAAGGGCTTATATGTGCAGACATCGGTGCTTCAACAGGCGGATTTACGGAGTGTCTGCTGATAAACGGTGCTGAAAAAGTATACGCTGTTGATTCGGGAACAAACCAGCTTGCAAAGAAGCTGCGCGATGACAATCGTGTTATTTCAATGGAGGGCGTGAATGCAAGAACACTGACAGAGGACTCATTCGGTGAAAAGGTAAGTCTTGCTGTAATGGATGTGTCTTTCATTTCTCAAACACTTCTCTTCCCTGCAATAAAGCGGATTATTAAGGACAACTGTGATATTATTACGCTTGTCAAACCCCAATTTGAGGTTGGCAAATCAAACATTGGAAAGCACGGCATTGTCAAAGACGAGAAAGTACGAAAATCGGCACTTGACAAAGTTATACAGGAAGCTTTGGCTTTCGGTTTTACTTATGCTTCACACACTGTTTCTCCCATCACCGGCGGTGACGGAAATGTGGAATACCTTCTGCACTTAAAATCATGAGTTTTACATTTTACAAATATTTTTAAAGGGAGCATACCATGCTTAAGATAGCAATTACCGTTAATCCTAACAAGGACAAAGAACTGACATACACAAGGCAACTGCTTGACTTACTGTCAGAGCAAGACGTGTCCGTTATGATGTCGGAGGTTTTTAAAAATCCGTACAACGGAAATACGCCTATCGCCGAAAGCTATCTGGCGAATTATAAAATTGAATATTATCCGGAGCATATAATGTTCCGCAAGGCGGATATATGCATAGTTTTCGGCGGTGACGGAACAATACTGAAAATTGCAAAGCGTGCTTCTCAGGGCGGTGCTTACATATTGGGCATAAACCTTGGGAAAGTCGGATATATTGCGGAGCTTGAGGTAACGGAGCTTGAACTTATCAAAAGTATTGTTTCCCTAGGAAGCATTTCAAGCATTGAGCAAAGCAAATGCATAAATATCGACAAGCGAATGATGCTGAAGGCTGAAATAGTGAGAAACGGACGTGTTGTTTACAGCGCAAACGCTCTTAACGATGTCGTTATATCAAAAGGTGCGGTTTCAAGAATGGCAGGACTTCGTCTGATGTGCGACGGCAAAAGCATTTCAAGCTACAGAGCAGACGGCATAATAATTTCAACTCCCACAGGCTCTACCGCTTACTGTATGTCGGCAGGTGGTCCGATTATCGATCCCGGACTTGAGTGCATTTGTGCAGTACCCGTGTGCCCGTATATGTGCATAAATCCGGGAGCCGTAGTTTTTTCCGACAGCTCTGTTATAGAAGTCGAATTCAAGGCAGATAAAATCAATGAGGCTTTCTGCACAATCGACGGCATCGGTGCGAAAACCATCTATGACGGTGATATTATCAGAATCACAAAGTCTCCTTATTACACCAAGCTTTTAAGGCTTAAGGACAATGATTTTTACAGTGTTCTCAATCAAAAGCTGAGTATTGCCAACACAGAAAAATAATTTCGGAGAAGTAATAACATGAAATCACACAGACAATCAAAAATCCTAGAGCTTATAAACAAATATGAAATCGAAACTCAGGAGGAGCTTACTCAGTTCCTGTCAAAAGAAGGTTTTACCGCAACTCAGGCAACGGTTTCAAGAGATATTAAAGACCTTCGCTTGGTAAAAGTCAGCACAGGAGAAAAGAACGGACGGCAAACAAAATACAAATATGCCGCAAATACTCTGAACTCCGATATTGACACAAGACTCGGAAACAAGTTTAAAAACATATTGTCGGAAGCAGTTGTAAAGATAAACTATTCGGGAAACATTGTTGTTATGCGTACCTACTCAGGCATGGCACAGGCAGCGGCTGCTGCAATTGATGCACTTGACGTTCCGACAATAATCGGCTCTGTTGCGGGTGACGACACCATAATGATTGTAACCTCCTCGGAAAACGATTCTCAGGATTTCGCAAAGAAACTCACAAAAAGTATTAAAGGCTAAGACACAAGGAGCAAGACGTAATGTTAAAATCAATTCACATTGAAAACATTGCACTCATAAAAAAACTTGATATAGAATTTACCGGTGAGTTTTGCGCTTTTACGGGTGAAACCGGAGCCGGCAAAAGTATCATTATTGACAGCATAGGCTTAATTTCAGGCTCACGCACTTCAAAGGAGCTTATCAGAAACGGAGAACAAACTGCACTTGTTGAAGCAATATTCTGCGACATGAGCGAGCCGTGTCTGAAAAAATGTGAAAACGCGGGTGTCAGTGCAGACGAAGACGGACTTATATACATAACCCGTACACTCAACACCGAGGGAAAAAGCAATGTAAGAATTAATTCAAAGCCTGTTCCCCTCTCGCTTCTTCGTGAAATCAGTCCTTTTCTTATTAACATTCACGGTCAGCATGACAATCAGGAGCTTTTAGTTCGCGACAGTCACAGAGCCGTTCTCGACAGATACGCAGAAAACAGCGCACTCCTTAACGAATACAGAACAGCTTTTGACGAATACTGCGCCCTGAAGCGCGAATACGACAACAGCAAAATAGACGATACACAAAAACTTCGTCAGATTGAAATGCTTTCTTTTCAGATAAAAGACATATCCTCTTTAAAACTGAAAGACGGTGAAGAAGAAAAACTTATTGCCGAGAAAAGACGTCTGACTAATATTGAAAAAATCTGCCGCAGTTCAAAAGAAGTATATGAAAGCCTGTACGGTGCAGGAAGCGGCTTTTCTGCCTGCGACAGCATTGACAGGGCAATCGACGCACTCACTTCTCTTTCACGTATTACAGACGGAATGGACGAGTACATTGAAAAGCTTACATCATTCAGAAGCGAAATACTGGACATTGCTGAAACAATCTCAGATCTTGGCGGCGTTTCAGATGAAGACCCGATGGTAACACTTGACAAAATTGAAGAGCGTCTTGACGATATCGCCAGAGCCAAAAGAAAATACGGCTCGGACATAGCTGAAATTCTTGAATACTATGACAAAGCCTGCAAAGAGCTTGAAATCTTAGAAAACGCCGACAAGCATACGGAAATGCTTATGTCAAAACTGAAAGTCAGTGCCGAAAAGGTAAAGGCAGCTTCAAAGAAATTATCTGACAGCCGAAAAGCTGCCGCAGATACTCTAAAAAAACGTGTTGAAGAAGAATTTGAATATCTCGAAATGTCAAAGACAAAGTTTATGACAAAATTTGCCGACAAGCCATTTTCAAAAGACGGCTCTGACGATATTGAGTTTTTCATTCAAACCAACGCAGGCGAAGATTTTTCTCCCCTTTGCAAAACGGCCTCAGGCGGTGAGCTTTCAAGAATCATGCTTGCCATAAAAAATGTCATTGCACAAAAAGACGGCATTGACACGCTTATTTTTGACGAGGTTGACACGGGTATTTCGGGTAAAACTTCAAGAAGAATAGGCGTAAAGCTAAAAGAAATTTCAAAGTATTCACAGGTTCTGTGTGTTACACATTCCGCACAAATCGCATCTCTTGCGCACACTCATTTTCTTGTATCAAAGCATGAAGAAGACAGCAGAACACAAACCTCCGTAAAGCCGCTTTCTTACAATGAACGAATTGAAGAGACTGCACGGATTTTAGCAGGCATTAACATTACCGAATCTGCAAGAAATGCCGCCAGAGAATTAATCCAAATCTGAGAATCTAAAAATCTCTGCAAAGGCTTTCGCGATACAAATGTATACAAAACAAGGCTGTGACCAAAACCTGTCACAGCCCGTTTTATTTCCACGTACCTATTTATCTTTTGATATTTATAACCAGACTTCTGCTGTCAAGGTCATAGGAATAGTTAAGACCAAGTGCCTCCATACCCTGTCTCCAAAGTACCGGCATATAGACAACGTCGTTCCACGTGAGAAGCGGATAATAAATGTCATCTGCTGTATAAACCGTATCACCTATTGTAAGAGTTCCATTGTAAAGCAATGCTTTAAAATATTCTCCGCGTTTCATTGTATTACTGCCGAGTATGCTTCCGGGCGTTTCTGCCGCGTTCTCAAGCACAAGTCCCTTTTCGGCACTCCAGTTACATACAAAGCCCATTTCACGGCAACCGTGGTACGTAAGAGGAATGTATGTGTAGCCAAGATAATTTATAAAAGGATACTGCAATTCACTGTTGCTGTAAACAGTACCGTTGATATTTACATTGTTTTCAGACATGATAACATCGTAGTCCGGTTTATGTATAAAGCGAAGCGGCTCAACAATATTGCCGTTTTTATCGATTATTCCTACTTTTCTGAAACTGTTGAAATTGTATCCCTCAATGTATTCACCGTAAATGTAAGCAATTCCGTTTGAGAATGAGATTGCGCCGTGATATTCAAAGGGAATCACGGTGTTTCCGTCTGTGTCAATGAATCCGTACATATTATCGTCGTTTGCAACACAGGCAAGTCCCTCGGAAAACTGCGCCGCAGATTTATAAACAGGCTCTATTGCAATTTCCCACTGATCGTTGAAATATCCGAATTTTCCGTCTTTTCTGAACATGGCTCTGCCATCTTTGAAATCAGATATTTCATCATATACGGGTTCTACGATAAAGTTTCCGTCTGCATCTGTTACACCGTAGTTGTAATACATATAAAATGATTGTCTGGGTGCTGCAATACGTTCTCTTTTGGTACTTACAACTTTGTTTTGACCAACCTCACAGATTACAAAAATTCCTTCTTCCGCAAACACACAAAAGCATGACAAAGCATAAACAGCTACAAGAAGCATCGCCAAAAGTTTTCTTTTCATAAACATTCCTCCGTTCGTTTATTCAATTTCTGTAATTGCGCCGCTTGAAAGATTTATAATTCTCGGCTTATAAGCATAACTTGTAAGGCAGTAAAAGGTGCCGTTTGACACAAACACTTCACCGGAAATGTACGGATAAAGCTTTGTAAGTGCATTGGAGTTATTTGTGTCAATAACATAGTAACCGCCGTTTACCGTGCTGAAAGGAACGGGGTCCGTATAAAGCGACTTATCTAAGCCATAGTACATTGCCTTAACGTATAGCTTCCCATCAATAAAGTCTATTGCACAAAGACTGTTTATATCAGGGTAGTCTTCGGTAAGGTCAGATAGATTTCCAATAGCGTCAAGATAGTAAACCGATGAAAACGGAGTTGACCATCTACCGCTTCCCATGGGTGCATAACCGTTTGTGCAAATATAAGCACCGCCCTTTCCGTCGGTATAAAGGTCTGAAAAGTAGTGAAGTCCGTCATATTCCGGCAAAAGCTTTATACCTTCGGGTGTCTTTAAAAACAGATATTCTGCATTTGACGTATACGGCGCCGGAGCATTTCCAAAGCCTACTCTCGCAACTATTACAGACTTGTCATCCGAAATAGCGTATTCGTATGCATACACACTCACTGCCTCACCATCAAAAGTGTAAAACTCTTTATCCTCATAGCACAGAGCATTTCCCGACACGCTGACTTTGTCCGTAACAGGCTTTTCCTCATATTCCTCAAATTCAAAGATATCACTCTTGTAGGAAGAAGAATGCTCGAGATGCTCCATGGACTGTGTTTGTGTGTTGAAAAGGTAGGTGTCGTACCAACTGTAGGGATAGCGCTTTGTCTGACCAAATTCATCCTTGTATTCGGTAAATGCATGCGAGTCCTTGCGAATAAGAACTCCGTTTTCCACTGATTTTCCGAGATAAGCTTCCCATGTAACGCCCGAAAGCTCATCAACAAGACCGTACTGTACAGGCTTTTGGATAATCAACGACTGATTATCCTGTGACCATTCAAGATCAAGGTCAAGCTCTTCAACGACGAATTTGTATGTCAAAGGCAGATATGTGATTCCTCTGAAATTAATGAAAGGATATTCTTCTTTTGTGCTGTCAATTCGTATTCCGTTAAGATATATCGGGTATGAAGGCACAACTGCATCGTATTCGACACCGTAATAATTCTGAGCACTTGTTCCGAATATGTTTCTGTCATCCTCTATGTACGGAACATAATCTTCGCTTACAACATAAAACCCCTTTTGTGAGTCAAAGCCCGTTACAAGTCCGAGCCTCTCACACACACCCTTTGTCAGCGGAAGATAGGTTACATTTTTATAAAGAATAAACGGGTATTCAACGCTGCCGTTGTATACGCTTACATGCTCTGCCTCTGTATAAAACGGTGCAATCTGAACTTTGATAAATCCGGAATCGGCACTCGATGCAAAAGCAAGCACCATAACCAGCACAAGAACAACCGCCAAATGACGTATAACCTTCTTCATAAAAATCACCCCACATATGTTTTTTCGTTTATTTTAACCTCTTTCTGGCTATATACGCACTGCGTTCGTGCGATATATTTTTATTTCATTCAAATGCGATATAACCTCATTTCATTCGGTTGCGATATGATATAAATTCCTTATCTCGTTCCGAAGGGACATATCGCGTTACGAAGTAATATATCGCACCGAAGGTATATCGCAAATTCCGTCAGGAATTTATATCGCTGATTTCATCTTCGATGAAATCATTATATCACATACACCAAAGCTTGTCAACACGCAATTGTAATATATTTTGAATACATTTATGATATATACTTGAATGTCATATCATAATATAATTGTAGTATGAGGTGATAACAATGTCAAAAGGAATTATAAAAATCAACAAAAAAGGAGAGGACGGATATAAAGTAATTTCTGTTCGCATTAAGGAAGGTACTCTTGCAAAAATCGACAGTTTGTCGGATAAAAGCAATCGTTCAAGAAATGAGCTGATAAACATTATACTTGAAAACTCTGTAGACGATGTTGAAATCTACTAAGCATACGGATTACGTCAAAACCGACTTTACAACGATATAAACCGCCAGTCATTCTATTTGTACTGACAAAACGAAAAACTCCTATGGCAGTTTCTTTCATTCTGCCATAGGAGCCTTTTTATCTTTATTCGTTTTTACCGAGCCTGTTCATTTAACTGCAGTCTTATTTAATTCACTCTGTAAGACATCTCAGCCGAGACGAGCTTCAAGTTCTTTTCTTCTGTCGTCGTTTTCCTTACCGGGCTTGCCAAGAAGTGCAAACATGTTCTTCTTATAGGCTTCAACACCGGGCTGATTGAAGGGATTTACTCCAAGGATATATCCGGAAGCTGCACATGCAAGCACAAAGAAGTAAACCATGTAGCCGTAGTCGTATTCGCTTCTTGAAGGAATCTCAATTACAATGTTGGGAACACCGCCGTCAACATGTGCAAGAAGTGTTGCAAGATAAGCCTTCTTGTTTGCTTCGCTAAGCTCATGTCCCGAAAGGAAGTTGAGGTTGTCGATGTTCTGAGGATCATCGGGAATAATTACACTTGCATTCTGCTTTTCAATGTCAATAACCGTCTCAAAGATATTTCTCTTACCTTCCTGAACAATCTGTCCGAGAGAATGAAGGTCTGTTGAATAGATAACGGATGCCGGGAATATACCCTTGCCGTCCTTGCCTTCGCTTTCGCCAAAGAGCTGCTTCCACCATTCATTCATATACTGGAATGCAGGCTCGTAGCAAGCCATAATTTCCATGGACTTTTCCTTGTTGTAAAGTGCATTTCTGATAACTGCATACTTATATGCGTCGTTCTTTTCGATGTCGCATACGGAAAGCTCACGGCAGGCGTCAGCCGCACCTTTCATAATAGCATCAATGTCGCAGCCTGCAACGGCTATAGGCAAAAGTCCGCAGGCAGTGAGAACGGAATATCTTCCTCCGACATCATCCGGAATAACAAAGGTTTCGTATCCCATGTCATCGGAGAATTCTTTGAGAGTTCCGCGTGCTTTATCTGTTGTTGCAAATATTCTATCCTTTGCTCCGTCCTTGCCGTATTTCTTCTCAAGAAGACCGCGGAAAATACGGAAAGCAACCGCAGGCTCGGTTGTTGTACCCGACTTTGAAATAACGTTTACGCAAACGTCTTTTCCTTCGCACATTTCAAGAGTCTCGGAAAGAGCCGCAGGGCTTATTGAATTTCCGATGAAATAGATTTCGGGAGTTTTTCTTGAAGGAAGAAGATTGTAATTCGGGCTCTTGATATATTCAATTGCTGCACGTGCTCCCAGATATGAGCCGCCGATACCGATAACGATGAACACGTCGCACGAGTCCTGAATTTTCTTTGCAGCTTTCTTTATGCGCTCAAACTCATCCTTATCATAGTCGTTGGGAAGCGAGTGCCAGCCGAGAAAGTCGTTTCCGTCGCCGGTCTTGTTCACGATTTTGTCGTGAACGTCGTTAAGTGCAGGAAGAAGCGCCTTTATTTCTTCGTCCGACACAAAGCTCTTTATAAATTTGTCATTACACTTGATTGCCATAGTCTATATACCTCCATAGTCATACTGATTAATTATACAACGTCATTCGTGCAATAACAATGTGATTTTGTGACATTTTTTGAAAATTACAGACAAATATTAACAAAACTCATCCTACGCACCTGCAAGCCTTTTCACCATTCTTGCAAAAATCTGTGCAAATGTTATTTTTTCAGCTTGTTCAAGTGTTACAACAGGAAGCCGCGCTATTTCCTCACCGCCGGATTCATATATGATATATCCGACCTGCTGTCCCTTTTTCACAGGTGCTGTAACATTTTCCTCAAGGTAAACGCTTCGCTCAATCTCACCTGCTCTGCCTCTTGGGATAACAATGCTCTTTGAAGTGCAGCCTATTTTGATGCTGTCCTTTTTTGCTCCTTTAAGCGGAAGTGTTTCAAGCCCGCTTGTGTCTGTTTCATACACTGAATAGTTTGCAAAGCCGTGGTCAAGAAGCTTTTTTGCATCAGAAAAACGTTTATCACTTGTGTCTGCCTTCATAACCGCAGCGATGAGCTGCATTCCATCACGTTTTGCCGTGGCAGACATACAATAAAGTGCACTTGACGTATAGCCGGTTTTCATGCCGTTTGCTCCGTTATAAAAGCGAATCAGCTTATTTGTGTTGGAAAGTCCCATTTGTCCGCCGCGGACGGTATCGGTCCATATGGTAGTGTAGTTAAATATCTGCTCATGCTTTAAAAGCTCACGCGTCATAAGAGCAATATCGTATGCGCTAGTGTAGTGGTTTTCAACCGGAAGCCCCGTACAGTTTACAAAGTGAGTGTCATTCATTCCCAGGCTCTTTGCCTTTTCATTCATACATGCAACAAAAGTTTCTTCGCTTCCCGCAAGGTGTTCACCCATTGCAACTGTACAGTCGTTTGCGGACGAAACAACTATAGCTTTGAGCATTTCGTTTACCGTCATCTGCTCTCCGTTTTCAAGCCATATCTGAGAACCGCCCATGGAGGAAGCGTGGTCACTTCCGGTCACAAGTGTATCAAGAGTTATTGTACCGTTGTCAAGTGCCTCCATAATAAGAAGCAGTGCCATTGTTTTTGTAACGGATGCCGGTTCAAGGCGCTCGTGAGAATTTTGCTCATACAAAACTTCTCCCGTTGAAGCCTCCATAAGACAGGCAGAAGCGCTGTTTAGCGAAAGAGACGGATATGCTTTTTTCTCGTTCTCTTGAGTTTCTTGTGCAAAAGCGCAAAACGGCATTATGCTTAAAACAAAACAAAGCAGAAAACATATTGTTTTTTTCATTTACAAAACCTCCGTAAATTTTACTTTACGGATATATTTTTACAAAAACAATTAAATCTATACTGTTTCTGCCTAAAAAAACATTAGTTAATACAAAATATTTCAAAACAATGAAATATTTTGTCATACCCCATTGACGAAACAAGAAAAAATTGGTATTATATATACAGCAAAACTCAAATTTTCATTTGAAAGGATTGTTAATATGAACCAGCGTGAACATTTTGCGTCAAGACTCGGATTTATACTTATATCCGCAGGCTGCGCAATAGGTCTCGGAAACGTGTGGCGTTTCCCTTACATCGTAGGAAAATACGGCGGTGCGGCATTTGTGCTTGTTTACCTTCTTTTCCTCATCATTCTCGGTCTTCCGATTATGGCGATGGAATTCTCCGTAGGACGTGCAAGCCAGAAATCAGGTGCAATGAGCTTTAAAACTCTTGAAAAGCCCGGCTCTAAATGGCATCTTGCAGGCTACATAGGCATGATTGGAAACTATATTCTCATGATGTTCTATACAACCGTCGGCGGTTGGATGCTTGCTTACATTTACAAAACAGCATCCGGTGCTTTTGTGGGCAAGGACCAGGCAGGAGTTTCTGAAGTATTCGGAAATATGCTCTCAAATCCCGGCGAGCTTACCTTCTGGATGGTTGTAACCGTACTTCTCGGCTTCTTCGTCTGCAGTCTCGGTCTTCAGAACGGTGTTGAAAAGATTACGAAAGTTATGATGTCTGCACTTCTTGTAATTATGCTTATACTTGCTGTAAGAAGCGTAACACTCGGTTCGGGAGCAATTGATGGTCTTAAATTCTACCTCATGCCCGATTTCGGAAAAATGGCGGAAAACGGTCTCGGAGAAGCTATATATGCAGCTCTGGGTCAGTCGTTCTTCACGCTTAGCATAGGTATCGGCTCAATGGCAATTTTCGGAAGCTACATCAGCCGCGAGCGTGCGCTCTTCGGTGAAACAATCAGCATTTGCGCGCTTGATACATTTGTTGCATTTGTTGCAGGTCTTATCGTATTCCCGGCTTGCTTCAGCTTTGGTGTTGACCCCGGTGCAGGCCCCGGTCTTGTATTCGAAACTCTTCCCAACATATTCAACCAGATGGCAGGCGGAAGAATCTGGGGAAGCTTATTCTTTATCTTCATGAGTTTTGCTGCTCTTTCCACTGTTGTTGCGGTATTTGAAAACATTGTTAGCTTTGGCATGGACCACCTTGGCTGGAGCAGAAAGAAATCCGTTGCAATAAACCTTATTCTCGTGCTTGTACTTTCAATGCCTTGTGTACTTGGCTTTAACGTATGGAGCGGATTCACACTTTGGGAAGGCGGAAACATTCAGGATATTGAAGACTTTATCGTTTCCAACAACCTTCTTCCCTTTGGCAGCCTTGTTTATGTGCTTTTCTGTACTACAAGATACGGTTGGGGTTGGGACAACTTCATTGCAGAATGTGATGCCGGAAAGGGTATCAAGTTCCCGAAATGGGGAAAGGTTTACTTCAAGTACATTCTTCCCATTATAATCGTTGCTGTATTTGTTATGGGTTACATCGACAAATTCAAGCTCCTCGGTTAACTTGCTTTCTCGTTAACAAGAATGCATAGCTTTATTTTATGATTATATAAAAATCACCTCTGTTGTGCAAAAACACAGCAGAGGTTTTTTGTTGAAAATTTATTTTTACAGTCCTACCAACGCGACTTACAAATCCCATAAGAAAGCATCCGCTGTTTTCTGCGGATGCTTTAAAACGCTATTTTGTTATTGTTCCGAATGAAACATACTCAATGTTTGTTTCAAAATTCGAGTTGTACGGGTCAATTCTCAATGTTGCAATCTTTCCCTTCCAGGATTTATTCTCAGTCATATCAATAACAATTTCATACAAATCGCCATCGTTTTTTTCTACAATATCATATACAAACTTCAAACTTTTTTCTTCGCTGAGAAGAGGCTCTGTATCCGTATCAAAGAATACCTGCAGGAACTTTCCTGCCATTGCTTCAACATTTGTTTTCAAGCCAATCTTGATTGCAGTTATTTCACTTGCATTAAGGTTTGCACCGTTCCAGAGTACACCCACATCTCCAGACTTAGGATCAGCAAGCTTGAGACAGCCGTCGGAAACCTTCAGGGTTACATTGTGAGGAGAAAGCTTTGAAGCATCGTCTGCATTATCAAATTCCATTCTGGTAATTTCCTCAAACTTCACGTTTGAAGCAACATTACCGCTACCCTTGTTTTTTGAAGGATAGAGTCTTATATAGTCAATATCGCATTCGCTGCTGGAATTGAACGGGTCAACTCTGAGATTTATTATTGAGCCCTTCCAGCCTTCCTGCTTTGTAAGGTCGAATTCGATTTCAATAAGTTCATCCTTCTTTGGGTCAAGGTCATTCCACTGGGCTTTAAGGCTGTTCTTTTCGGTGTAGCTTGCACCGTTTGCATCATAGAAAATCTGGAAATAGTGTCCCTTGAGCTTTTTTGGTTCCTTGACTCTTATACCAACGGTAAGTCTTTCATAATCTGCAGCATAGATATTGAAATTAGGAGAGAATACCTGCACATCTGAAATGCTGGGGTTTCTGAGTTGCAGAAAGCCGTTTATAGCGTTCGGAGTTGCAGTTGACTGCATCCATCCCTCAAGGTCCATATCTCTGTCGAAATCCCAGCCGAAGTATTCTTTTTCAACCGGTTCTTCTCTGTTATTGGATTTAATTATCATCACATCATCTTCAAGCTTTGCATCAAATCCGAGCATCTTGCAGAACTTTCCGAGTCTGATTACAGGCAATCCATCAAACAAGGCGAATGTATATCCGAGGTCTACGGTCTTTCCGTCCAGTTGCGCTTTATTTGAACCGACTTTAAGAACAAGCTTGTTTGTTTTGCTTTCAACAGTAAGTGTTTCTGTATGTCTGTTCCATACATAGTAAAGATTAAGTCTTGTAAAGAAGCCCTTTCTGGGATCTGCCGTTACTTCAACGTCATCGTCAACAATCAGCGGATCAAAGTCGAAATCCATTTCAAATCCGTTTGCAACAACAGAAGCTTTCTGACTATCGGTCTTGAGAAGTTCTATAAGCTCGATTTCAAATGCCATCTGATTGCTTACAGGGTCTATACGAAGACCGATAAGTGTTCCCTTCCATTCGGGGTTGTCTGACATATCAATATAATAGTCAACCATCTTTCCTGCTTCGGCAACCTGTATTCTTCTGTGCTTGACGTTAGCCTCGATTTCGGGATTTGTAAGTGTCTTGAAGAAAATGTCCATAAGAGTAGCTTTTTCAGCTGACATTCTGATGTGAATTACAGGTGTGGAGGAAATATCGAGCTTCATACTCTTGGTTTCAATTACGGGGTCGACGGTAGTAGCGTGTGCCTTGATACCCTTTTCAGTCTTGGAATCAACCTCCATGGAAATAAGCTTCCATGTATCATACGTTTCATCATTTGCAAAGCTCCACGACTTATTCACTTTAAGTTCGGAAACATCGTATTGCGAAGTCACATTTCTGTGGAGTCTTATTGCATGGTGGTTATCAGGATAGCTCTTGGTAATACGAGTCTTCTGTGCTTCTGTAAGTCCAGTATCAAGTTTTGAATGGTCAGACTTATCATTGGTGAACACATCTTTAATATTTTCAAGATATCCATAACCGTAAGAATTTGTGGGATTTATGTAATGTCCCTCAGAATATTCATTCCAGTTGGAAACAAATAGGAGATTATCTGCCCATGTTCCGTTTTTCTTGCTTACAAGGTAATCGTTCTTAATATACTCTGCAACCTTCTTATGTCCGTCAAGGGTAATAATATCGGTTCTTGTATCATATCTTCCTATACCATTGTGACCGATAGCAAGGGTAGGAATAACGGGAAGTGATGCCTGCTTTCTGCCCTCCATGGTGGTAATCTGGTAATCAGCAGACGAACCGTTCTGAGCAAAGTGATAGTAGTACATGCCGTCAACACCGAGTGCCTGTGCATCAGCATCAGCTCTGTTCGGTATAACAATTATAATATCGTCAAATCCGAGAGTCTTTATATCCTCTCTCATAAATTCAACGGCTTTCTTAACACCTTCTGCACTTCCGAATGATTTTATGAGATTAGCGTAATCCCAGAATGTGATAATTGGTTTATTGTCAAGCACCATATATCTCGGGTCGGAGAAGTAATATTCCTTCCAGTACTTCCAGATATATTCCTTGAATTCTTCAAGATTTCTTGTATTTGTACCGCCTGCATGGTTTTCCCACATTATGCAGAACTTAACCATATCGCTGTACTTTGCATTGAAATAACCGTCATGCATAGCGTAATTGCTTGTTACGGGGCTCTTTATCGGCATCATGTCATTTGAAAGACCTGCGTACCAGACCATATTCTGGAAGTCAATGCCGTGTTCAGCCATCATTTTAATTTCCCAGTCTGCAACTTCGGGAGTACCTTCATCGTAGTAACCCATATAAGGTTCGAACTCATCGAATGCCGTTACAGCCTGCCAGCCCTCTGCTATACTTGCATCGTGCCAGAGATTACATACATGAATACCCACGTTATAATTATCGTCATTGTTTGCCTTTGGCTCTGACGGATAGTCTGCGTGGTCGATATAATT
This sequence comes from Eubacteriales bacterium, assembly GCA_045540015.1. Lineage (GTDB taxonomy): Bacteria > Bacillota > Clostridia > Oscillospirales > CAG-382 > UMGS1387. Next base: position 35,114 of record JAZQGP010000057.1, on the reverse strand, counting down.
ATAAGCAACTACATCATCAAACCACATGACAGCATTCTTATCGGGATTAATACCGACTTTGAAACCGTTTATGTAATCAACCTTAAAATCAGCTGTGCCAACGGTCTTTCCACAAATCTTAATTACTGCTTTATCGGCTTTAGCATCTGTTTCAACACGGAGAATCTGCCAGATATTTTCGGTAAAGTCGCGCAGCTTTTTATCTCCCACATACCATGCGCCGTCCTTACTGTAAATCTTGATAGCTTCCGCATCTTCACTTGTCAGTGCAAAATAAGCACCGTTTACATTTTTGGGAAGATATACAAGCGATTCAAATACGCCCTTTTCGGCTACTTTAGCAAAATTCTTTGATGCATAGGAATCTACCCCGCTTAAAGCGTTAATCTTTACGCTGTAGCCGTCTGCACTCTTCCAGGGATATGCGGCAATTTTTACATCGCCGGCAGTATTCATACCGTATGGAGCCTTGCCCGAAAGTGCTTCATTTGCAATAATTCTTTCTGCTGATGCATAGTTCTGATAGAGTCTTACAAGTCTCGGGGTTGCATATGCCTTACCTTCAACTGTAGAACCGATTACCAGCCTGTTAAGACTTATGCCGTCTGCAATGGGACATTTTTCCGTCAAAATGCCGTTTATATAAGCATACATTTCATTCTTGTCAAGGTTGACATTAAGAAGGATTGCATAATCGGTAAGTTCTTCTTTTGCAAAAGGAATTTCTGTTTTTACGTTTTTCGTACCGCACATTGTAAAAAAGCCGTAATCAGACTTAATTTTCACGTTGACATTTCCCTTGTCATCCGCAAACCCAAGATAAAAACCGTCATCAGGTGACATCATTTCAGCACTGTATTCAAGAATTACATTACCCGATGTAATTGCATCAAAATCACGGTACACTGCGTTATATTCGTCAGTATACCAATCCATTACATTCGCAGACAATCTTCCGTCGCCTACGAGTTCTGAAGTCTTATTATCGACAAGCCATCCGTTTGCAAGGGGAAAATCTCCGCCGCCACGCATAGCAAGTGAATCTGCAATAAGAAAAGAATCCTCTCTCGGAAGCTCATAATCCTTACCGTGCTGAACAACGGTGTTTTCTGTAATTTCAACATTTCCGGTTACAGTGTTTTCAATACCCAAAAATTCAACAGATACAATCTCAAATTCAACATCAGCTGCCATTACAGGGTCAATTCTGAATTCACCGAGCATACCTGTCCATGCTTTATTGTCTTTTGTATTTACCGTATAAACTGCAACGTCGTCGGAAACCGATTCTATCAAAAATCTCTTTTCAGCATCAAGTGCGGAATCTGCTTCTGTGCTGAAGTATATTTCCATTCCCTTGCCTGCTAAAGGTGTCTTTGCAGTTACCCTAATCACAGACACATTACTGATATCAATTCCAAGTTTTGATGTATACGTCATACTGGGATCGCCGCTTGTGGATTTTCCCTTAAGTGTTGTTCCGTCAAGAGTAAGACCGTCAATATTGTAGCATCTTAAAAGAGTGGGATAAAGATCAAAGCTATAAACAACCTTTTCTTCTTTCTTTCCACCGTCGGGAGTTGTAATGAGAACTGTCTTTGCAGCATCGTCCCACTGAACATTGCATTCATATGCTTCGGAAATTGCTCTTACTGGAACGAGAGTTCTGGAGTCAACTATCTGACCGGGAACATCAAGAGCAACGGGACTTCCGTTTTTCTTAAGTTCATTAGCACCGATTGTAAGCTCTATTGTAATGTCGCCCTTCTGTGACTTTACAGTTTTTGTGGCATCATCCCACTCTACACTTGCACCGAGTGCTTCGAAGATTGCTCTGAGCGGAACCATTGTTCTGCTGTTTATAATTTGAGGCTTTACGTCAGCAAAAACAATCTTTTCGCTGTTAAGCTTTACACTGATTTCCTGCTGTGCCCCTGCGATTGTTGCGGTAAGAGTTATTACCATCATTACTGCAATAAGGATACTAAGAGTTCTTTTCATCTTACTTTTCCCTTCCTTTTTAGGATATTTTATACAAACCGCTATTACTGCCAATGTATACATTAATGATAATATCATGCAATCCATGTAAATTCATCACAGAATTGTAAATTTGCATCCCCCAAAAAAGTAAGGGCGATTCACAAATCACACACAGTTCTTTCATGAATAACCCCTGCAAAATCAATTCTATTGTATAAACATCGCATCGCCAAAACTGAAGAATCGGTATTCATTCTCAACGGCGCACTCATAAGCCTTCAGAATTGTCTCCCTGCCCGCAAGAGCGGATACAAGCATAATAAGCGTGCTTTCGGGAAGATGGAAATTTGTTATAAGGCAGTCAAGCACCTTGAATTTATAGCCGGGATATATGAAAATCTCGGTATTTGCGCTTCCTGCGTGGACAACGCCGTTTTCGTCAGCGGCAGACTCAATTGTTCTGCACGAGGTTGTTCCGACGCATATTATTCTGCCGCCGTTTTTCTTGACCTCATTTATCTTCGCGGCGCTTTCTTCACTTATGGAATAAAACTCCGAGTGCATTTTATGGTTTGTCAGGATTTCCTCTTTTACGGGACGGAATGTACCAAGTCCTACATGAAGCGTAACATTTATAATTTCAACGCCCATTTGGCGTATCTCATCTATCAATTCATTTGTAAAGTGAAGCCCTGCTGTGGGTGCAGCGCTTGAGCCCTCGTGTTTAGCATAAACTGTCTGATAACGGTCTTTAGTGCTTTCTCTGCTGTGGATATACGGCGGAAGCGGCATTTCTCCGACCTCGTCAAGGATAGCGTAAAACTCGCCGTCGTATACAAACTCAAGCATTCTGTTTCCGTCTTCAAATACTTCTTTTACTCTCGCTTCCAGCTTATCAGAAAAGTGAAGAACCGTCCCTAACGTCACTTTTTTACCGGGACGCACAATGCACTCCCATTCTTTTTCACTGTGACGCTTTAAGAGCAGTATTTCTATTGGTGTGTCACCGAGTTTTTTTGTGAGTTCTCCGCTTTCGTCCTTTACGTACCTTCGGCAAAACAGGCGTGCAGGAATAACCTTTGAGTTGTTGATTACAAGGGCATCGCCCTTTTTTAAATATTCCTTTATATCGTGAAAAATACGGTGAGAAATACAGCCCGTTTTTCTGTCAAGCACAAGAAGTCTTGACATGTCACGCTTTTGTGCCGGCACCTGCGCTATAAGGTGCTCGGGCAGATAATAATTGTAGTCGGATTTTCTGAGTTCCTGCTGCATTGTATTATACCTTTTTCTGTCAGTTTGATTTTTTTACGTCTATTATGACCGTCAGCTTTTTATCGGGAGTCAAGGTAAGGTCACAGTCGAGCTTTGCACAGCATCCCGTGTCCTCGAACTTCCATTTTCTTCCACCGTAAAGCACCATAAGCGGTCTTGCAGGTGTTGCAATGCTTCTTATCGGAAGCTTTCCCGATGCGAGATTAAACTCAACATAATCAACGCCCTCTTCGACGTATCCAAAGCACCCGCCAAGGGCAAAAAAGCATTTGAACGTGCCTGTTTTGTCTATATATCGCATATCGGGCAAAACCCGCACTTTTTTCTCCGACATATCAAAGCTAAAACCTGTTACCGAGCAAAGCAGATCATAACCGAGCGGTGAGTTTTCAGATTCGTGCGAAATACTAGAAAGAACATCCTCCGCTTCTTTTGAAAGTGAGCGTCTTAGCATTAGTGAAGATACAATATATGCATCACTTGCGGAAAGTCTTTGTCCGCTCATGTGATTTTTGTATATGGCACGCAGGCTTGACATGAGATAATCACTGTCAAAAATATCGCCAAAGCCCATAAGGTCCGCGTGAAGCTGTCCTTCAAGTACCCGTACATTATCACACGTCTTTGAAAGTACCGACATAGCTTTTGCACCCTCTGCAAAATGCTGTGCATATTCAAGCTCGCGCTTTTTGTCGGAAACAATTCCTGCAAGATACGCTCCTGCTTTAAGGCTCACAAGAAGAAGTACATACTCCCGAAGGTTTTCGTCGCAAAGCGCTTCTACCCGGTTCGTTCTTTCTTCACTAACGTAATAATCAAGGCAGCGTGTAATATACATCCATTCCTCAACAAGCTGTTCAAAATCGCCGTTCATGAGAAACGCACGGCATGCTCTTATAACAAGTCCTGCCTGAGCTTGATTACAAGCTTCATTTTCATTTGTGTCAATTTTAAAATCCGTCTTCTTTCCTGTCGGAAGGCAAAGTCGGTTTGACACCTTTCCGCTTGTTGTCATATCGTATCTGAAGGAGTTTGTAAGCGAAACGCGTGCAAGAGACGGATAAAGAAATTCAAGAGAAAGCTCGTTTACAAGGCTAAAAGACAAAGCGCCCATGACATCCGAGCCGTTTTTTGAATTCAAATCAAGAGCAAAGAGTGCGCCGTTGTCAAGTCTTATAAACCGTGTACTTTTAAGCGTTGAAAGGCTTTTTGACACGGCAGCGGTGTAAGAAGTGCCGAGAGTGGAATTATACAGAGAGTCTGTAAAACGAAGTGTATCGGACTTAAGTCGCTCCCAGTGTGCAAAGCAGTATCCCGCGCATTCCGTACTGCTTTCAAAATACTGCGCGTAATAGTTTCTCCAGCTATTTCTTAGAGCATATTCTTCGTCTGTTTCTATTGAAACTCTTTCACAGGGCTCTATATAATTATAATATATAGGGAAATACCATGAAAACGCAAATCTTACTGTCTTTTTTTCTGCCGGCTCAAGCTTGAGATGTGCGCATATAGCTCCTGCCGTGCCGACTTTTTCACTGCTGTTTTCAAGGTTTTCATTACTTAGAAAATCTCTCAAAAAGGCCTCTGTGCCGTCATAAGATACATTCTCAAGATACGAAAAGCTCTTAGCATCGGTTGCAAAGCAGAGATTTCCGTCGGTACAGTCGCTTATATTTCCGTTTCCCGTCATTGAAATATACAACGCACCGCTTTCCGTACAGCCAACAGTATTTACGGGCTTTGGAAGAAAGTTGTTAAGCACCCCTGCCACAGAATACTTCACAGCTTCGTCAGATGTGTTTTCAATCTCGAACTCAAAAAATGCACAAGGTATACCCGAATCCGTTTCGTTGTGCGGAATAAAGGGGTTAAACACGGTCTGCGTTATTTTTCCGGGAAAACCGCCGCACTCGTATTTTTTAGATGCAAACGGGAAGCGCACTTCAAGGCAGCTTTCGTCAAAACCTAAAAATCCGCCGTCTGCACTGTCTTCCGACTGCAGAAGCCTTGCATCACACAAAGAGCCGTCTGCCTTGCTTGCTTTTATCGCAAACAGGCACATTGCATTTTCACGGAAAACACCCGGTTTATTACAGATTTCAAAGCCGCAAAGTCTTCCGCTGTAGGCAAAGCCGATGCTTCCCGTACCTATTCCTCCAAGCGGAAAGACATGATTTATTCTGTTGTCTGTGCTTTTTTGAAAATCCTTCATGTGTTCCTCCGTGAGTTGTATGACTTTTAGTGCGCTTATCTGAGTATATATTTTATCACAAAGCATCGTCTTTTTCAATACTTTTTACAGTTTTATTTGCAACGTCAAATTTATTTAAATATGTTATTGAAATTATCGGATTTTTAGTATACAATATAATCAGAAAAATTTTGGAGTGAGCAAAATGTACATAAAAAACGGAGTTATACTGAGAGAGAATTTTAAATTCTTAAAAGGCAGCATATCCTTTTCCGACAAAATACTCAGTTTTGACGGCAAGTATGAAAACGAGCCTTACTTTGATGCCGAGGGCTGCTACGTTATACCGGGACTCATCGACACTCACATGCACGCGGCTGTGGGCGAAACCTTTATAGATTTCACACCCGGCACAGCAGAAAAAATATGCTCTTTTGAAGCAAAATGCGGTACAACAACACTTATTCCCACTCTTTCAGCGGCAAGAGAAGAAAAAATGACCGAGGCAATAAAGTATATTGTCGGTGAATCAAAGAAACATCTTTCGGGATGCACCAAAATTTCGGGGATTCACCTTGAAGGGCCGTTCTTTTCTCAAAAATATAAAGGTGCTCATCTGCCGGAAAACATACGCATACCGACAGCGAGTGAGTTTGACAGGTTATACAATGCATCAGAAGGACTTGTAAAAATCATTACCATGGCGCCCGAGCTTGAAAACGGCATAGAGGTTGTAAAACACATAGCTGAAAAAGGAGTTGCAGTGTCGGTTGGTCACTCGGATGCGGATTTTGAAACTGCCTGTCTTGCCTTTGATGCAGGTGCTCTCAGAACAACGCACACATTTAACGCGATGTCCCCTCTCAACCACAGAAAACCCGGTGTTGTGGGTGCTGCTATGTCAAGAAGCGATGTTTCCTGCGAGCTTATATGCGATTTTTTCCATGTACATAGCGATGTTGTAAAGCTTCTTTATTCAACAAAGGGCAGTGACAGAATAACCGTTATAACCGATTCTGAGGTCGGAACGGGAATGCCTGACGGGAAATACGAGGTCAACGGCAGATTCTTAACAGTTGAGGACGGTAAAACCTACACCGAGGACGGTACAATTGCAGGCGGAACCTCGGTTATGCTTGACGGAGTTAAAAACCTTGTGTCTATAGGTATTCCGCTTGAGGATGCAGTAAAATGTGCTTCAATCAATGCGGCAAAGGCAGCAAGACTTGAAAGCACAGTAGGAAGTCTTGAGATCGGAAAATGTGCGGACATTGTTGTGCTTGATAAAGAGCTTCGGGTAATTAAGGTGTTTATTGACGGAAATGAAGTGTAAATATACCATGAGGGAGAGCTTTTGCTCTCCCTCGGATTATTCCTCGTAAAATATTATCAAAAAATATGCAGCAGCATTTCTGCCGCCGCATGAGGTGAGTATATAGTAAGGCAAATTAATGCCAGACTATAGCTATAGAATGAGACCAAAGCTTATCAATAGCAGTCTCTTTCATAGAGTTTGTATATTCATTATACGTGAATACAAACGATTTGTCAATAGTTTTTCGCGAATTTCGTGCAATTTTTCCGTAATTTTACGTTTAATTACAAAAATAATGTTCAGACCGATGCTTTTATGTTGAACAATCTGAAAAGCATCATGGGCAAAACAGGCAATTCCGGCATATATTGTAGCGGAGGTGATAATAATGAATGATTTAGGCTGTAACTGTCAGCGAAGCTGCACAGGACTTGCTGTAATCGCGGCGGTGCTTCTCGGCGTAATCGCAACAATACTTCGTATTACTGCCGTTATAACCGTAACGCCCGCTTTTCTGTGGGTGGTTTTCGGAATAGCTGTTGTATATCTTGCGGCAGCGCTTTTAACAGCTGCAAAGGTACGCGGCACACAGATAGGCAATTGTTTATGCAAAACTGTGTCTGTTTTGCTTACGGGAATACTGGGCACAATACTTTTGTCTATTGTACTGCTTGCAATTGAGTTTGCAGCAACCAGCATAGTAGGCGCAATTATAACGGGTTTTCTTGTTCTGTTCTTCACGCTGACCATCACTTCTGCTGCTTGCCTCGTCAAGTGCGTTGCAAGATGTCCCGGAATAGACAACGATGAATTTTAATTTTACCTTCAATTAAGCAGCAAGCACACCCAAACGGGTGTGCTTAGCTTTACAGTACGTTTATAATAATAAGCCCGACAAAGGAAATTGCAATTCCAAGAGCACTCTTTGCCGTTATTTTTTCCTTAAAGGCTATCGCCGACATAAAAGTTGCAAGCACGAGGCACGAGCCTTGAGTCAACGGGTAAAGCATTGCTGAGTCAAGGTGATACGCCGCCATTGTTTTAAAGAACGAGTTTGCAAACAGACAGACCGACATCACTACAATATACGGCAGTACTTTTTTAAGTTTAAATTCGCCCTTCTCATCGCCCTGTCCCCTCTTAAAGATAAAATACACAATAACAAGCACAACCGTCGAGAACACATATGTATAAAAGTTAAATACCGATGCAGGAACATCCGCCATTGTCTTTACAAACAGCTTCTGTGAAAAATCGGCAACTCCGCTTGAAAAACCGCACAATACCAAAAGCAAAAGAGCAGAAAGAGTAAGCTTTGTTTTTACCGAGTTGTTATACGAACACATTAAAAGTACAGCAACAACGAGAACGGCAAGTCCAATGACATGCTTTAAAAGCACGTCCTCGTCAAAGAATATCTTACCAAAAACAATCGGGACAAGCACTCCCAGCATAAGGAAAACTTCAACCATCATATACGCGCCTTTTTTTACTGCCAGCATCCAGCTTACAACAAACACAGAGGTTGAGATGCCCGATAGTGCCGAAACTGCAATGAGCTTTGCTGTCGGTGCAAGATAAGCAAGGTCTGAACCGGACGCAACAACAAGAAATCCGACTGCAATACAAAGCGACATTCTTATTGTACTTGCAAGAGTGGCCTCTGCCGTGCCTTTAACAAATCCACTCGTCTTCTTTCCGCAATAGCCTTTCACAACACCTGCAAAAACAGCAAGTGCAAGGAAGAAATAACCCATATTATCACCCATTCTATGTATTATACTTTAATAAGTATAACAAAAAAAATCGTTTTGTCAAGGAATGTAAAAAGAAAAAATAATAATTTAACAGCCACTTGAAAAAATTAAATTTATGTGTATAATAAAAAGCAGTATAAACAAAGGAATGATTATATGGAAAGTCTCAGATTATCCTTTGAAGCTGTAATGCCGATTTTTTTACTTATGCTTCTCGGATACCTTCTCAAAGGCATAGCTCTCGTGCCAAAGGCTTGCTTTGACGGCATGAACAAGCTTGTATTCAAGGTGTTTCTTCCTACGCTTCTGTTTTACAACATATACAAAACACAAAACCCCGATGTTTTCAGCTTGAAACTGATAGCTTTCACGGTTATCGGTGTACTGCTCGTTTTCTTCATCGGATACATAAGCGTTTTTCACCTTACAAAGGACAATGCAAGGCGAGGTGTAATGCTTCAGGGCTTTTTCCGTTCAAACTACGCAATCCTCGGCGTGCCGCTTGTAAACTACATATGCGGTGATGAAGGCGGAGGTCTTGTTTCTCTCATGGTTGCAATTGTTGTTCCGATATTTAATGTGCTTGCGGTTATAAGCCTTGAGCGTTTTCGCGACGGCAGCATAAGCGTCAGAAAGCTTGCAAAAGGAGTAATTACAAATCCGCTTATAATAGGCTGTCTGCTCGGTGCTGTCTTTCTTGGTTTTGGCATTACTCTACCGCCTGTGCTTGAAAAATCCGTAAGTGACGTTTCAAGGATAGCAACGCCTCTTGCGATTATTATTCTCGGTGCGAGCTTTACCTTCTCAAGCATCAAGGGCTACGTAAAAGAGCTTATTATAACAGTATCGGCACGTCTTGTTCTTGTGCCGCTTGCAATGCTCTCGGCGGCAGTAATTATGGGCTTTGAGGGTGAGGCTCTTGCCTGTCTTATGGTTGTATTCGGCTCACCCGTTGCAGTGTCATCCTTTTCAATGGCAAAGCAAATGGACGGTGATGAAAACCTTGCGGCACAGGTGGTTGTGGTTTCTTCGGCAGCGTGTCTTGTAACGCTGTTTTTATGGATATTCACGCTAAGCTCGCTTGGATTATTCTGATATTTAAAACTAAGGAATGCCTTGAACAGACATTCCTTATATTTTTACATATTATCTCTTACTGCTTTAGCGTTTACAAGAAGCGGCTGAGTTGGTGTTGCAAGCTCGTCGTGTTCATGCACGCAAAGCGTCATGCAGTTTCCTATTTCTGATCCGATTCTTCTCAAAATACTGCACTTCTCGCCTCCGCAAAGAAACAGAAAAGGTATCTCAAGCTTTTCTTTAAGCATATTGATAATTCTGAGGTTTTCAATTTGTTGCTCCATAGTATCTGCACCGGTTACGATTTTACAGATATCCGCTCCGCGTTTCTGATGCTCAAGAGCAATCTCAAGCACTCTTTCAGCAGGAGTAAACTCAAGCACATGCGAGGACATAAGCACCTCTGCGCCTCTGTTATGAAGCTCATCAATAAGAGCAAGCTGCTTTTTCACGGCACTGCTATCCATCGTAAGCTCACCGGGCTGTGCATCAAAATAGTCTCCCATGATGTCGCAAAGCGTTGCTCCGCATTCTGCAATTTCAAGAAGCTCTTTTGAAAGTTCCTCATCAGTTTTTCCTTCATTTTTGTCATATCGGTAATTTGTCACATATACAGGTTTTCCTTTTGCATATGCAAGCAGCTCTTTATACATAGCCTTACTCTTATAAGAATTTTCCATTTTACAAAACTGCAAACCGTATGCCTCTGCTCCGCAAGGCTCAGACAAGTCAATAAGCTCTTTCACTCTGCCAGGTGTTCTTGACTGGAGCATAACCGTAAGAAGCGGTTTTTCGTATTCTAAAAATGTTGCTTTTTTCACTGTTTTAACCTCTTGCCATGGCGTTTCTTCCACCGTCAATCATTATGTTTTCTCCGTTTATAAACTGTCCCTTATCGGACGCAACAAACAAGCACAAATCAATTATTTCCTGCGGGTCTGCGGCTCTTCCGAGAAGTGTTTGCATTTCTGCCATATTTGCTCTTGTAAGTACAGGTCCCGGTGAAATGCACACGCATCTGATACCGTATTTTGAGCCGTACTGAGCAACAGACTTAGTAAAGCCATACATAAGCCCTGCCTTGGATGTCGGATATTCCATGCCCACAGAGCTACCCTCTGCCCCTGAAATTGAACCTATATTAAGTATAAGTCCGCTTTTCTGCTCGCGCATCTGTTTCAACACAGCATGGGCAAAATAGAACGGGCCTTTAAGGTTTACGTCTATTCCCCAGTCGAAAACGTCAATCGGAATATCTGGAAATTCCGGATACTTCTGTGTATCCACTTTTTTCATTCTGACAGCATATCCGCCTGCAAAGTTTGCAACAACGTCAATTCTTCCAAAAGCCTCAACTGCCTTATCACGCACCTTGCAAACCTGCCCGTAATCCCTTACGTCGCAATAAATGCCGATTGCTTTTCCCTTACCTTTTGCGTTTATTTCGTCAACCTTTTCGCCGACAATCTCCTGATTCACATCGCAGAGCACGACATTTCCGCCAAGGTCCGCAAAACACTGTGCAAACAGAAGTCCCATGCCGGAAGCAGCACCGGTTGAGATTGCAGTTTTACCGAAAAAATCCATCGTATCACATCCTGATTTCATATTCCGTAATATTATAATACATTTTTTTCTCGGTTTCAATATAAAAAACGATACTAATTTACTGTTAATAATATAATTTTCGATACTATTTTAACAATTTAACGGCACATATCAGCTGAGTGATGAAATTAACCAACTTTTTTGTTTATAAAAAACGTGTTATACAAAGCACACTATTTACAAATCATATATCTTGTGCTATAATCGATATAAACAAACATTTCACAAAAGGAGCTATCACCATGGCTATAAGAAATACAGGTCGCAAAGTTAAAATCGGTGTGATTCAGGTAAACCATGTTCCAAACGAAAGCACACAGCAAAAACAAGAACAGCTTTTGTCACTTGCAACAAAGTGTCTTGAAAACGGCGCTGAGCTTGTATTTTTTCCCGAAGCTTACCAGTACACAAACTGCCGTGACATAGTTTTTGATCACGAAAAGCTTATTGAGGTGTCAAGCGCTTGGAAGGAAAGATGTGCAGACCTTGCAAGAAAGTATCATGCATACGTTATTCCGTGGGACTACGAATGCAAAGACGGTAAGGTGTATAACTCCTCCTACATACTTGACAGAAACGGTGTTGAAATCGGAAGATACAGAAAGACTCACCCCACTTTCTCTGAAAGCGAAGTGAAGGGGATTACAGCCGGTGATGAAATTCCCGTATTTGACCTTGACATAGGAAAAGTCGGAATTATGATATGCTTTGACAACTATTTTCCCGAAGTTGCAAGATGTCTTGGCGTACAAGGTGCAGAGCTTGTAATTTATCCCCTCTACGGCGACACATTAAATCCCCAGTGGGAAATCAAAATGAAGGCACGTGCAATAGACAACAGTATGTACATTGCAGCAACCCAGATTGACATGCACTACGGCATAAAACTCGGAACTTCCTATTCAGGCATTGTTTCTCCCGAAGGACACACAATCTGCCGTCTTCCCGAGGCAGGTACATATCAAGTAGTGGAAATTGAAATGGGAAAACAGGTTATCACCAATACTTCTTGCGTTGCCGAAGAGGATATCCGCAGATATCTTGAAAGGCAAAGAAACCCAAAAGCTTACAGTGCTATTACAGAAGCCAAAAAGAATCTGTGGGACTGGGACGACATCTACGACAAGGATGAAAGAATTAAGAGTTTCGGAAAGTAAGTATAAACAAGAGAGCTGCTTTGCTTGATGCAAGGCAGCTTTTTCAGTGATATGATATTAGGACAGCACGCTAATGCGCAGCTTTAATTAATAACATTAGTTATTTCAACAATTTTGCTAACTCAACCTTCATTCCGTCTTTTATTGAAAGAAAATCGTCTTTTTTTAGTCCTGTTGCTTTGAGCACCTTTGTGTTATCTACTTTTCTGTCAAACATGCGGTCATACTTATACGCCCACTCACTGCTGTAGATAAATTCAGTTTCTGCAAGAAACTTTTGTGTATCTACCCATTTAAAACATAGGCCCGTAAGCTCTGTGTAAATATCTGCAATCTCTCCCCATGTCAGGTTCTGTGCAGAGGAAACAGTATAAGCTTCACCAACAACATCCTCCTTGAAAAGCAGGTTTGCAATTATCTTTCCCGAATTACCTGCCCAGTCAAGCCCTGCCGTAAGATTTCTTGCCTCTATCGGCATAAGCAGCTTTTTCCCGGATTTTATAGCATCAATTATCTGATGTCCGGAATACATAAACATATCAACACGTCTGTCCGAAAAGGAAATAACAGGTCTTATTATAGTCCAGTTTGTATGCTGCGAATCTTTTCTTGCAATTTGTTCTATTTTTGCCTTTGAAATGGCATACTTCTCATTATCGATGAAATCTCTGTCATCGGATACATCAAGCAAAAACGGACAGCTTTCCGTAATCGGAATTTGCTTATCAGAGTATACTCTGTAGGAAGACATAACAATAAGATGTTGTGTGTTCTCACACAAAAATCCATGGTATTCTTCGTACTCCTCAGCATTAGGATAATGCAGATAATTAACAATGCCGTCATACTCTTCTTTTGCAAAAAGCTCCTTCAACATATCAATTGACGCAGAAGCCTTTATAAAACGGAGATTTTCCTTGTTTAATTGCGTGTCCTCGAGACATATAATATCAACTGCTACACCGAGTCTTAGCAATTCCTCTGCTGTATAAATCCCCAGTGTTCCGCCACCGCCAATCAAAAGTACACGCTTATTCTCATACATTCCTACCATCATTTCTTTACTTCAAGAACAACCTTACCGACGTTCTTGCCGTTCTGAAGCAGTGCATGAGCTTCTTCTGCCTGTGTTATGGGAAGAACCTTATAGATAGTAGGCTTTACAAGTCCTGCTTCAATCTTCGGGTACACATTTTCAACCAGCTCGTGAAGTATCTGTGCTTTAACCTCAGGCGTTCTTGAACGAAGTGTGCTTCCGATAATTCTTACGTTTCTTACATAGATATTCTTAAGATCAATCTGGGTTTTAGTGCCTGCAAGAGCAGCTATCATTATCCATCTTGCACCGTGTGTAAGGTAAGGAAGACACTCTCCCATTCCCTCTCCGCCAAGGCAATCAATTGCAACATCAACGCTGTGTCCTTCTTCAAGCTGTGCCTTTAACACATCCGCGGTCTTTTCCTTGGAGGTGTTAATGATAACATCTGCACCGAGATGCTTTATGCTTTCTGCGATTTCATCGGAAAGTACAGAAGTGATAACACGTATGCCAAACGCCTTTGCCATGGGGATTATAACGCTTGCAAGTCCGGATGCACCTGCGTGCATGAGAAGCGTGTTTCCGGGCTTTATATTGCCTTCCCTGAAAAGATTAAGATACGCTGTTGCAAATGCTTCGGGAATAGCCGCTGCTTCTACCATAGAGCAGTTTTTCGGAATGGGCATAAGCATATCGTATTTTACGGACACGAATTCAGCGTATCCGCCGCCGCCGAGAAGCGCGCACACCTTATCTCCGACTTTCCACGAGGAAAGCTTCTCTACGTCCTTTCCCATTTCTACAATCACACCCGCAACCTCAAGTCCCATCCATTCAGGACACCCGGGAGGTGGCGGATAATCGCCGTCACGCTGCATAAGGTCAGCACGGTTAAGTGCTGCCGCATGAATTTCAACAATAACCTCGTCGTCCTTAATAACAGGATTTGGAACGTCTGACCACGATAAAGATTTATCATCATTTACAAGTATTGCTTTCATTTTTCTTCTCCTTAATATCTTGAAATTAAAGCTTTATTTCTGATTTATAATCAATATTTTCTCCGCACGCCGCAAGCAGAACTCTGTGCAGCCTTGCTTCATATTCAAGCGAATAATCGCTTTGCTTTTCGCCGTTTACTATTCTTACAAAGTCCTCCATCATACCGCTGTAGCGGTTAAATGCTTCGCTCTCTGTATTTTCGCCGTTTTCCGTCCACGGAAGTCCGAATTTACATTCGCGTCTTCTGGTTATCATCAAGTTGTTATCCGCGGCTGTATACTCCTCTATCGGGCGAAGCTCTACGCACTTTTGCGTGCCGCAGACAACAAGCTGTCTCCTCATAAAGCCACCGGCTTCAAGTGCGCCCGTCTTACAGAACGACACGCCATTTTTATACTTAAGCACCGCCATTCCGACGTCCTCAGCGTCAACTCCGTCATGACCTGTACTGAAATTAAACGGTACTATTTCCTCAGGAACACCCTGAAACTGCAGAATAAGGTCAACAAGGTGACAGCCGAGAAAATACATCATACCTCCCTTGAAATTGCCAAGCCATTTGCGTTTTTCCGTCTGGTGCTCACAGTCCATATGCGCTTCAACCGAGTATACGTTTCCAAATTCACCCTTTTTCACTTCATCGAGTAATTTTATAATTTCCGGATTATAGCGGTACATGTAGCCTGTATGGAAAACCTTACCCGTATTTTTAAAGGTGCGAAGAAGCTCTTCATATTCCTCCTGAGACGTACCGCCCGGCTTATCCATATGAACGTGAAGTCCCATGTCCGCAAACATTTTTGCGTACTTTGTCAAATTCCAGTCGTCGGTTTCAATAATAACTGCATCAAGATCTAGTCTTTTAAGTACGTCTTCAAGACTTATAAAAAGAGCTTTATCATAACGCTCTATCCACAAAGCTCGTTCCATCTCATCATCAATCGGACACACTCCGCACAGCTCATATATATCGTTTCTACGAAGCAAAGTATCATATGTAACAAATGCGTGGTCATGTCCTATGCCAATCTGCACAACTTTAAGTTTTTTCATGCGTTTACCTCTGTTACTGCAGTCTAGTCCAGTCAAACTGAACCACCGTCGGAAATGCCTTGTCATTCACGAGTCTTGCATAAACCTCTGCACACTCTTCGGGCGAGTGTGTTTCGGCAATCATGCTCTTAAAATCAATTCTCTTTGCCGCAAGAAGTTTCAGCACAGCCTTAATATCGTCTCTGTGAGTGAACATTCCGCGGCTTGATTCAAACTCAGGCCTTGCAAAAGTGTGCGCCCCCACAATCGTAACGCCTGCGCCGTGAACTTTTCTGTAGTAGTCTATTGTAAAGTTTCGGTCGCGTGTGCATCCAAGAAGTGCCACTCTGCCAAAGCGCGCCATGCAGTCAAGTGCCTGCTCAAGACCTATTCCGAGTCCCGTCACTTCTATTGCAACATTTGCACCATCTCCGGTTATGCTCTTTACCCTTTCAACAAAATCTTTTTCAGCCGGGTCGAGTGCATAGTCAGCGCCAAGCGAAAGTGCCTGTTCACGTCGTTCTTTAACAGGGTCAACCGCTATTATCGGTACAGCTCCTGCACTTCTTGCAAGCACAACCGCAAGCTGTCCAAGCGTCCCTTGCCCCATAACAAGACAGGATTCTCCCACTTCAAGGTGAGTCTTTCTAATTGCAGCAAGTGAAAAGGTTGAAATGAAGCTGATTGCCGCTTCTTCAAAGGATACGTTTTCTTGCTCTATTTTTACAACGTTTTCTTCGGAAACTGTATTATACTGTTTATGATGTCCCCAGTAAACAACCACTCTGTCGCCAATCTCAACGCTCTTTACATTTTCCCCCTTTTCTACAACAACACCTGCGCTGCTGTAGCCTGACATTCTCGGAAAAACAGGCGGCTCGTTTGTCGGTTCTTTAAAGATACTCGTATTGACATCACCTGTAATATTTGCCTTTTCCGTACCGCAGCTTATTGTACTACATACAGTTTTTACAACAACCTCATTGGAATTTGGTTTTATACAGTCAACCTCTAAAAGCTCTGCTTTGTTAAGCGATGGAAAAACTATTTGTTTTTGATTCAATGTATACGCTCCTTTTAACAGTGTTTTTTGATCGATGAATATTTAATCAGCTAAATTTTGAACTTCGTTCAAAGCTAAATTATCTCGTTTCACTCAATAGCTAAATTGTTTCTTCAAAACAGCTAAATTAAATTCGCCGTTAGCTGACCACAGGTCAATTTAGCTACGAAGTAATTTAGCGTGCGTCAGCACATTTAGCTCGCCGTCAGGCGAATTTAGCTGAATAGATTTAGCCCTGGTAAATTTATTCTAACATATTGACACAACAAAATCAACATGCTATACTATTAAAAAACACCACTATCCTATTGAGGTATATATGTTAAAGAACGAACTGATAAGTTTTATTCATGTTGAGAAGCAGACATTTACAAACACCCATACCGCAGGACAGGTACTATCCTTTTCAAACCCATGCATCGGTTATGTCATAAAGGGCACAGCGCAGTTTCTCTACAGAGGAAAAACTTTCTTTGCAAAAGAAGGCTCGCTGATATACATTTCTGCCGCCACAAAGTATTATTCCATATGGAGCGGAAATCCGGAGATTGAGTTTTATTCCATACAGTTTTCACATTTCAACAGTAATTCCTTTTCAGACTACCGCTTCCAGATAATTGACAGCTTTGATGACAAGGGGTATTTTAATCAAATATACGAAAGCTTTGAAAAAGAGCCTCTTAAAGCCGCCGGTTTTTTATATCTGCTGCTGAATGACTTGTTTCCTAAAATGAAAAAACACACGCACCCTGAAAAGAGTACATGTGTAAATCCCGCTATTGAATATATTGAAGCTCATTATTCAGAAAACATTTCAATTGAAATGCTCGCAAAGCTATGCAACTGCAGTGAAGCTCATTTTTATTCCGTTTTTAAAAAACGAATCGGTGTTTCTCCAATCACCTACAAGCATTCCGTGCTTATTCAGCATGCGCTTTACGAGCTTGAGCACACAACGCTTACCATAGACGAAATAAGCGAAAGGCTCGGTTTTTCTTCGTCGAATTATTTTCGTAAGGTTTTTCAGAAGATGACAGGCACAACTCCGAATTCCGTACGCAAATCAAAAGCATAGACGCATAATTATTTCCATATTGATGCCGCTACAAGTGCCGTTATCAGAAGTAAGCCGACAACTATAACTACATTAAGCATTCCGACCGTTATACTCACTTTGTCGTATACGGTCTCTTTTTTTTCACAGTCAAATTTCTTTTCCATACCAATACCCTTTTACTTTCTTGCAAGATATTTTCTCATATCAATTGCACACGCGATAAGGATTATAAGACCTTTAATTATATAGAGCATATTTACGGATACCGACAGGAAATTAAGTCCGACGAATATAATTTGCAAAAGGAGAACACCAATTACAATGCCGCTTATTTTTCCCGTACCGCCGACAAACGAAACGCCGCCTATAACACACGCAGCAATTGCATCACATTCATAGTTAAGTCCCGTGTTTGCAGAGCACGAAGCAATTCTTGCTCCCTCTATAAAGCCAGTAATACCGTACATTGCTCCCGCAAGCACAAACACAAGTACAATTGTTGCAAAAACGTTTATACCCGATACATTAGCCGCTTCTTCATTTGAACCTACTGCAAACATGTTTTTACCGAAGGTTGTCTTATTCCAGATTATCCACATAACAACCGTCAGAATTGCAGAATACAGTACGTATTTGGGTACGGAAACACCGCCCACCGTAAACAGTGTTCCGCGGACAAAATCAAGATAGGAATTATCAAGTCCGGACAGGGTTTGTCCGTTATTAGTGCCTATCATGAGATACATGAGAACCGCACCGAAGACCATAAGCTGAGTGGAAAGAGTTACTATAAACGGATGAAGCTTGAATTTTGCTACGAAAAATCCGTTGACAAGACCGACAAGTGCTCCGACACCTATAACAATAAGAAGTACAAGCCACAGTGGAAGCACACCAAGATTCGGAAACATCTTGTTCGGGTACGTTGTCATCTGAAGAAGTGATGCTGCAATACACGCAGTAAGTCCAACGCATCTACCTGCGGAAATGTCCGTGCCCGTAAGCACAATAGCGCCGCCTATGCCAAGTGCAATCGGCAGCTTTGCCGCGGTCAGTGAAACAATATTTACAATGGATGAGAGCGACAGGAATGCAGGCACTCTTATTGCAATAAAGATAATTGCAAGAACAATTACAATGTACATTGCATTGTTGAAAATCATGTCGCTTATAAATCTTCTTTTATCCTTGGCGTCAAGAGAAGAAAACCGTGACAGGTAATGTGAGATTTTATTTTTAGGTTTCATATTCTGCTCAGGCAAATTCTGTTTCCTCCTCTGCTCTATGCATATTTTGCGGCAAGCGCCATTATCTGTTCCTGTGTTGCATTTTTTGCGTTAAGCTCTCCCGAAAGTCTGCCGCCGGACATTACGAGTATTCTGTCGCATACACCGAGAAGCTCGGGCATTTCGGATGACACCATGATAACGGTTTTTCCTTCGGCGGCAAGATTTAATATAAGCTGATAAATTTCGTATTTTGCACCGACGTCAATTCCTCTTGTGGGTTCGTCAAGAAGAAGTACTGTAGGTTCCGTCAAAAGCCAGCGGCCGAGAATTACTTTCTGCTGATTTCCGCCTGACAGCGTTCTTATTTTCGTGCTTTGGGACGGTGTTTTTATGCGCATTGACTCTATTGCCCATTTTGTTGATTTACTCATAAGCTTGTTGCTGAGAAAGAACCCGCGTCTGTATTTTTTCAAGGATGAAATGGTTGTATTCTCGCGTATGCCAAGTATGCCGAAGATTCCTGTTGCACGTCTTTCCTCGGTAAGCAGAGCAAAACCGTTTTTTATTGATTTTCTCGGAGTTTTATTTGACAGAGTTTTTCCGTCAAGTCTTATAGTTCCCTCTTTTTTTGCGGCAAGTCCGAAGATTGTTTCAAGAAGCTCTGTTCTGCCCGAACCGTCAAGTCCTGCAACACCGAGGATTTCACCGCGTCTTGCCTCAAACGTGACGTCCTTGAGTTTTGAGTACATTCCCGTAAGATTTTTTACTTCAAGCAGAACCGAACCCACTTTTCCCGTTTTCGGCGGATATCTGTTTGTAAGCTCCCGTCCGACCATAAGCTTTATTATCTCATCCGTTGTCAGTGTCTTTGCATCTTTTGTCGCTACATATTTTCCGTCTCGCATTATGGTAACCTCGTCGGAAATACGAAGAATTTCCTCCATTTTATGAGAGATATAAATTATGCCGCAGCCCTTATTTTTCAGCATTTCTATTATCTCAAAAAGTCGCTGTGCTTCTCTGTCGGTAAGAGATGAGGTCGGCTCGTCAAATACAATAACCTTTGAGTCGTATGATACGGCTTTTGCTATTTCTACCATTTGTCTGAGTGAAACGCTCATTTTACTCATAACGGTTTTGGGATCAATGGTTATTCCGAGCTTCGAAAATATTTCCTTTGTCGCCCGATACATCTTTCTTTCGCTTGTAAACGGCAAAAACCTTGACACCTTCGGAAAGCGTCCGAGCCACATATTATCCATTACATTGCGTTTAAGTGCCTGATTAAGCTCCTGATGCACCATTGCAACACCATTTTCAAGTGCCTGTTTTGGGTTCTTGAAGTCAACCTTTTTTCCGTCAAGAAAAATATCTCCCGAATCCTGCTTATAAACTCCGAACAGACATTTCATAAGCGTGGATTTTCCTGCACCGTTCTCTCCCATAAGTGCGTGAACCGTTCCTGCCTTTACGGTAAGCGAAACGTTATCAAGTGCTTTGACGCCGGGAAAGCTTTTTTCAATATTTACCATTCTGAGAAGAACGGGGGCTTTATTTTGTTGTGTCTGCATGAACTACTGTCCTTCTTCCTTGGCAGCAAAATCCGGCTTTACTGCTCGTTTTCTATTGTATACGGCGAATACGGAATATTTACTCTCCATGTGCCGACAACGTTTTCGCTGTCAATACCCGCAAATTTTTCATTTCCGTCATTAATATTTCCAAGTACCGCCACAATAGTTCTTGCCATACCCTCTGCGTCCTGCTTTATTGTTCCCGTCATTGTTCCCTGACTTATTGCCGTAACCGCGGCGTTTGTCGCATCAACACCGAAAACGGGAACGGCCTTTTCATCGGAGCGGTTATAGCCTGCGCTCTGAAGAGCCGACACTGCACCTAGTGCCATTTCATCGTTATTCGCTATAACAAGCTCTACCATATTATCAGTTCCTTCGCTGTACTGAGCGAGAATTGTGCTCATATAGTTTGTAGCTGCAGCCGAGGACCATAAACCGTCCTGGTCAACAAGATATCTGTATCTGTTTGACTCATCATAGAATTTAAGCTCAGGGTAACCGTTTTCGGAAAGCACCTTATTGCAGTCCTCAACGCCGTACTGCGTTCTTGCTATAGCTTCCATATTGCCTTCCTGACCTTTAAACATGACATAGCTTATCTGTCCGTCACCGTTAAGGTCAACGTCATCATAGTTTTCCACAAGATACTCGCCTATCATTTGTCCCTGCATGTGTCCTGCCATTTCATAGTCCGTTCCGACAAACACGCATTTTTCATAATCGGATACAACACTTTCATCCACGGAACGGTTAAAGAAAATAACAGGTATTCCCTTCTGTTTTGCAAGGTTTACGATAGTTCTTGCAGCGTCCTGTGAACCGGTATCCACAACGTTTACAACAAGAGCAGATGCGCCCTTTGCAATTGCGGTCTGGATTTGCTCTGTCTGGGTTGTCTGGTTTCCGTTTGCATCGTAATCATTGAAGTTAACTCCGTTATCACGCAGAATTGCGTCCATCGCAGTTCGTACGCTTGAAATGTAAGCGTCGCTGTAGGTGTAGTAGAAAACGGCTACCTCTCCTTTTTTTGCAGAGCCGTTTTGCTGTCCGTTTTGTGCATCATTTTGGTTTGCCTCTCCTCTGCCGCAAGAAGCAAGAACAGCTGTCAATACAACAGCAAGTGTAAGTGCAATTATCTTTCTCATGTTAATACCTCCGGGTAACATTGTTTTGTCTGTTATCACAGATTATTCTGCCTTGAATTTTCACGGATATTCAGAAAACAGCAAAAATTCTCAGAAAACAGGCGTCGTACAAATAATATTTACATCTTTGCCCAAATTATACGGCAAAAGAAAACCGTTTATGTGTTATACTGTAACTGAACAAAGCAAGAGCAAAACAAGCTGTAAACGTTTTAGTTTTTTGAGTTTTTTCATGGCTACACCGAGCTTTACAAAAATTTTGTACAAAAATGCTATATTTCTTTCAAAAAACTATTGACTTTACAGTGAAAATGTAGTAAAATATAAGTGAAAATCAGAGTGACGCAAGTCACTGGGTTTATATACACATTAGGAGGTAACAGTTATGTTCAAAATCTTCGCAGGTCTCAAAGGCTCCGGTAAAACCAAACACCTTATCGAAATGGTAAACGCAGCGCAAAGCTCTACCACTGGTAATGTAGTGTGCATAGAACAGGGTACCAAGCTCATACACGAGATCAACAGAGATACAAGACTTATAGATACAACGGTTTACGGCGTTGACGATTGGGAAAAGCTTTACGGCTTTGTATGCGGAATTCTCGCATCCAACTACGACATCACCGATTTGTTTATAGATTCCGCTCTTAAAATCTGTAAGGAAGACCTTATCGGTTTTGAAACTTTTGTAAACAAGATTGAACCCATGCTTGAGGAGCAGAACATCAACTTCACGCTTACAGCATCTGTTGAAGTTGAAAAGATTCCCGATTCTCTCAAGGCATTTCTTGCATAAGAAATCTATTATATAAGTTTTAAATAAACAGCCCCATTTCTTTTCGGAAATGGGGTTTTACTTATCGTACCGGCATTTATTTAAATCTGAATTTTTCTACTTGCAATACCTTTAAATATATGCTACAATATGCTCGGTTTTGTTTATGGCAATACCGTATTAAAAACTACTCAGGTGACAAACTATGGAATTTCTTGTTCTCGGTGTATTTTGCCTTTCATTGTTTTTGTGCATTATATTTGACTTTTCGATTCTGTATGCGCTCGTTTTCGGGTTTGTTCTGTTTTCGGCATACGGAATCAAAAAAGGTCACTCGCCAAAAGCTGTCATGGGCTTTGCATTAAAAGGCGTTAAAACTGTAAAAAACATACTTATTACATTTATACTTATCGGAATACTAACAGCTCTCTGGCGTGATGCAGGAACAATTCCGACAATAGTATGCCACGCTTCAAAGCTTATACACCCGTCTGTTTTTGTTGTAATGACATTTATTCTCAACTGCCTTATTTCCGTACTTACGGGAACTGCTTTCGGAACTGCTGCAACTATGGGTGTTATATGTTCGGCTATCGGTTCTTCTCTCGGTGTGTCACAAGTCATTACAGGCGGTGCTGTTCTGTCGGGCGTATATTTCGGCGACAGATGCTCACCTGTTTCAACAAGTGCTCTGCTTGTTTCCGAGCTTACAAAAACAAGTATATTTGACAACATAAAAAACATGATACGCTCATGCTTTATACCTTTGCTTCTCTCCTGCGGTGTATACACGGCAATCGGTCTTGCACAAAACGCTGGCGGAAAAATTCCAAATCTATCTGAAATTTTCTCGTCAGAGTTCAACCTGTCGCTTATCACGCTTCTGCCGGCTGTGATTCTTCTTGTGTTATCGGCGGCAAGAGTAAATGTGAAAATTGCAATGAGTGTCAGCATACTTACTGCCCTGCCCATTTGCATATTTGTTCAGGGAACACCTTTTTCCGAGCTTTTGAAGTTGATGGTAACAGGCTACAAGGCAGAAAGTGCCGAGGTTGCTAAAATGCTTTCAGGCGGTGGAATAATTTCGATGCTAAGAGTCGGCGCGATTGTTTGTCTTTCCTCTGCATACTCGGGAATTTTCGGCGAAACAGGACTTTTAACCAATGCTCAGACTGCTGTCAAAAAGCTGTCTGCCGTTACCTGTCCGTATGTTGCCGCACTGTTTACTGCAATTATCACAAGCATGATCGCCTGCAACCAGACGCTCTCCATCATGCTTACAAACCAGCTCTGCAGTGACACGGAAAATGACAAATCACGGTTTGCTCTGTATCTTGAGGACACAGCCGTAATAGTTGCACCGCTTGTTCCATGGTCGATTGCAGGTGCGGTTGTATTTGCGTCCGTCGAAGCTCCAACCTCGGCTTTATTTACAGCGTGCTTTTTATACATACTGCCGCTGTACAGGGCTATATGCGAAACGGTGAAAATCAAATCCAAAAAGAAAACGGTTAACGTATAAAATACAGAAAACAGCACTCACTTTCAAAGTGAGTGCTGAATTTTATTATTCCGCGCAAGCTATGCTTCTGACAACATGAACTCCGCTTGCAGACGCGTGTGAAAGCGAGTGCGTTATGCCGCTTCCGTCGCCGATTATATACAAGCCGTCGTACTTTGTCTGCAGGTTCTCATTTACCTCTACTTCCATATTATAGAACTTAACCTCAACACCGTACAGAAGTGTATCGTCATTTGCCGTTCCGGGTGCCACCTTATCAAGCGCATAAATCATTTCGATTATGCCGTCAAGAATACGCTTTGGAAGAACAAGGCTAAGATCACCCGGCGTTGCATTAAGTGTAGGAGTTACAAACGATTCCTCAATTCTGTTAGGAGTAGAGCGGTGACCGCGAATAAGGTCTCCGAAGCGCTGAACGATTACTCCTCCGCCAAGCATATTACTGAGTCTTGCAATGCTCTCGCCGTAGCCGTTTGAATCCTTGAAAGGCTCTGAGAAGTGCTTTGCAACAAGAAGCGCAAAGTTTGTGTTTTCCGTTTGCTTCTTCGGGTCTTCATAGCTGTGTCCGTTAACGGTTATAATACCGTTGGTGTTTTCGTTAACCACAGCACCCTTAGGATTCATACAGAAGGTACGCACCTTATCGCCGTACTTTTCTGTACGGTACACAATCTTACTCTCGTAAAGCTCATCCGTCAGATGCGAGAAAACCTCTGCAGGAAGCTCTACCCTGACACCTATATCAACTCTTGTGCTCTCTGTGGGAATGTCGAGGTCCTTACAAACCTGTTCCATCCATTTGCTTCCGCTGCGTCCGACAGATATAATACATTTATTACATGTATAGGACTGATTGTTGCATACGATGTTGTATCCGCCGTCAATAATCTCTATCTTTTCAACAGGCGAATCAAAGAAAAATGTTACTTTGTCCTTGAGATACGCATACAGGTTTTCAAGAACAACATAATTGATGTCAGTTCCGAGATGACGTACAGATGCATCAAGCAAGTGAAGGTCGTTTTGTATGCAGAGCTTTTTAAACTTTGTTCCCGAGGTCGAATAAAGCTTTGTACCCTCTCCGCCGTAACGCATATTGATTTCATCAACGTAACGCATCAAGTCCAGTGCTCTTTTCTTTCCGATGTACTCATAAAGCGTACCGCCGAAATCGTTGGTAATATTATACTTTCCGTCAGAAAAAGCACCTGCACCGCCAAAACCGCTCATAATTGAACAGCTCTTACAGCTTATACAGCTTTTGACTTTATCACCGTCAATCGGGCAATGGCGCTTATCAAGAGCATGTCCTGCCTCAAACACTGCAACCTTCATGTCGGGTTTAAGGTTTGCAAGCTCATATGCCGAAAAAATGCCTCCGGGGCCTGCGCCTATAATTATTACGTCGTAATTCATGTTTTTTCCTCCCAAAAAATAGTTGACTACAATACTATTAGCAGTCAACCGTTATCGGTAATCGGTAGAAATACCTATTCGTGTCATGAATTTATAATAAGTATTATCTTTACCCTAAGATTATAACATAACATTTATTTATTTGCAAGTGTCCGCAACGATTTAATGAAAAATAATTCTATTTAAGCTTTAGCACACAAAGCTTCTCAAGATATCTTTTGTAATACTTTATGCCGGCATAATTTATAATCTTGTTATAATAAACCGGATTACCCAAGCCTCCAAGCATACCTACTACGGGAAGCCCCTGTACAAATTTGAGCACCAGCATATCCAAAGCCAAAGCTTCTGCAGTATTTTTCACCTGTTCTTTCAAGCTTTGCTCGTCAGGAACGGTTTCGGTTTTCATGAGACTTTCAATTTGGGAATCAAGCAAAAAGCAACGCTTGCCTTTGGAGCATGATGCTTCCAATATTTTAAGTATTATCATACGCTCTTTCGGATTATTGTAGTCATACCCGTAGTTTAAAGAAATTTCGTATATGCCTCGCAAAATAAGACCGATAAAAACCACTATATCAGGCAAACCGATGCCCAGTATTCCAAGTCCCACACCCTCAGCCGTGGTTATGGCTGATGTGATAAAGCCGGATTTTTCAACAACTCCTCGCAGCTTTTTAAGTTCCTTTCTCGAACCTTTAAGCTGTATCGCATAATCGTGAATCTTGTGATTGTACTCTAACTCTTTGCGGTCGTAGGTTTTTTCTATAATCCCTATGCCTTTATCAAAAATTATAAAAAAAGCTTTTTCGAAGGCAGTATTAAGCGTTTTGTATACCTTGTCAGGAATCTTTGCGGCAACATCCGCTTTCCAGGCTGCCTCTTGCTTATTTGCGTTATTGAGGAAATTTTCCTCTTTGTTCCTTATATAAAGCATTTCTTTTTTTAGCGCAGTATCAAGTCTGCCCGAATCGGAATATATCATATTTATCCTTTCTTTATATAGTTGCTTTATAACATATAATACAATTCACATATGTAGATGCCGGCGTTTAACCGGCATCAACGAGAATGATTATTCCATGTTTTACTTTCTTTCGTCGTAAGCGGATTTTGCTTCTGCTAAGTCTTCAGCGGTAACCTTGATGTTCTTCATTTCATTCTTCATTTCATTAACGTCCAGATCTTCGAAGCAAACATTTCTTTTTGCCATGCCGAGTATAAGCTCCATAAACATCATACCTGCAAGGTATACCGATGCGAAAGTAAGAATTGCGCCTGTTATTACGCCAAGGCCGGGAATGCAGCTTGCAACCAGAAGAGACAACATGTTGGTCGAAATGTTTGAAAGTGCTGCTCTTGCAAGAAGCTTAAGCGCGTTCTCTTTGAGGCTTATTCCAAGTGCCTGGCTAACCTTGCCGTACATTACCCATATTGCTCCAAAGCTTCCTACGATAATCGACGGGATTGCAAGGACAGGAATAGTGCTTCCTACTGCTACTGAGCCTGCTGCTACTGCTGCACACTTGAAAATTATTTCCTTTGCTTCCTCTGCTGCTGCGTAATAGTTCTTAAGTTCCTTTGTTGTTGTGTTAAAACGGTT
The DNA here is from genome assembly GCA_045540015.1 of Eubacteriales bacterium. Lineage (GTDB taxonomy): Bacteria > Bacillota > Clostridia > Oscillospirales > CAG-382 > UMGS1387. Next base: position 8,291 of record JAZQGP010000057.1, on the reverse strand, counting down.
TGTCATGATAAAATCCTCCAATTAATTGTTTTTTATTTTTTATTTTTTGTTTTTATTTGTTCTTTATGATTTGTCTGCAATATATTTTACTGCTATTACAACTCCGGCGGCTGCTAAAATAGCCAGTGCCGTGGGATCTCCTGCAAGTGCTCTCGGAAGGTACTGTGCTGCTTTTGCTATAACTGTGGGTGGCATATGTTTTTCCTCCTGTTTATGTGTTATTTTAAACTAATTTTGATTGCTTGGGATTTTATTTCCCGGTAATCTTTTCTACTGCTACTACAACTCCAACGGCTGCTAAAACAGCGAGTGCCGTGGGATCTCCTGCAAGTGCTCTTGGGATGAGTGTTGCTGCCTTTGCTGCTATTACTCCGGGTATCATATTTTTTCCTCCTATGTTGTTTCTGTGTGCTTATTGTAGCACGTTGTGTTTTTTGCTTTTGAAACTCGTTTCCGCTTCCTCTTTTTTCGGGAAAGCGTTTACTATGTTTCTGTGCGTTTATTGTAGCACGTTGTGTATTTTGCTTTTGAAATTCGTTTCCGCTTTCATTTTTGTCGGAAAGTGTTTACTTTGTTTCTGTGTGCTTATTGTAGCACGTTGCTTTTTTTGCTTTTGAAACTCGTTTCCGCTTACTTGAAGGATTATATTTGCAAAGAAAAAACAGCCTTAAAACTTTAAGTCCTAAGGCTGTCTATAGAAATTGATTTAAGTTATTATAAGTTATTAAAGGTATGAAAGTGTCGGCATAAAGCTGAAATCGGAATCCGTAATTATTTCCACGTTTTCGTCTTTGTATGTCATGGAAAAATCATAGCCGTTTACATTGCATGAAAAAGAATACTCATCTCTTGAAATTCCCGCTTCTTCCTCTTTGTAGTCAACATATTCACTGACAGTAAAGCTCAACTCTTCTCCGTTATAGATGGTTTGGAAATATGCGTATACACATTCCAATACCAATTCATCCGTCATCAGACTTTCATCTGTACCATACTGAACACACTTGACCCAAATTTCATATATGTACTTGAAAAAATCATCTATGGGAACATTTTCGCAGTTGATATACAGCTTGCCGTCGCCATCAATACACTTCATTCCGGCTTCATATTCGGTTTCTGCCGGCTCGTTTGCAACATATTTTATTGTTTTATTCGATGTATAGAAAAACGATGGATCACGTATTGTCGCAGGGTGACCGTCTATAATGACATATTCCGGAAGCTTACCGTCTTTTACCATTTGTAGCTCCGCTTCGCTTTCACCCAAATACTCGGAAGCCGCTTTTTCTAATTCGTCTCCGGCATCTATCAGAGCATTTACGTCTGCCAAAATTTCTTCGGGATTGGTTTTCCACTCCATTGTGCAACCAAAGACAACAGGAAAACTGTTTTCAAGTTGCGCTTTTACAGCAACGCAATTTTTTTCGGACATGATTGCTGCCATGTAGTAATTGGAATACAAAAAGAAATATTTTGCATACCAATCTGTATTGTTTTTGAGATAAGTATGCAGCTTTGTCATATATTCGGTTCTTCCGTCAGTGTATATGCTCAAGCTGCAAAGTTCATCGTTTATAAATCTAAGATCAGAAAGCAAATCATTTTTAAACACTTCAACACTGCTTGCTCTTGTAGGTATTACCGCCATATCGCTTACACCGTTCGACACATAATACTCTATCAGTTCATCAGAAAGTATCATATCGGGGTTTTGTAACGCCTCTATGGCATTATAAGAAGACACACAGGCAATTCTTGCATTTTTAAGGTTTTCATAGTTTGGGTTCTTTATATAAGTATCCAAATAATCCAGGGCAGTATTGCAGTACTCAAGCAGCTCTTCGTTGTTCGCAAGAAATATTTTTTCCTGCTCTATAAGCTTCTGCTCAAATTCGGCATTTTCGCTTTGACCGCATGAAGAAAATACACATGCGATAATAGCCAAGGTGCATACAATAAGCATTTTTTTCATTGTTTTCATTTTAGTTTTCTCCTAACATTCTTTTATATTTTCCCAAATAACGAACAATGTCAGATTCAAAGACATCAACGTCATCAGACAGTCTTGAAATAAGCAATTCATCGACTGTCATGTATTCTATCAAAAGATTATTACGCGTATCTTCCAGCGTTTTTATATCGGCAAGTCCGGAAATAGTAGTTGCATATTCTACCGATTCCTTATCCATATGTTCCACATGAGGAATAAGCACATACTGATACAGTGCCGCCACATATTTTGCATCCGCGTCAAGTACTTTTTTCAGCAATTCAATATATTTTGTATCGCCTGTTTCGACGGCATATTCCAAATATGAAAAGTACTCGGAGTATTTCTCACTGCACTGTGCCGGAGCATTCATAAGTATCAACATATACTCCTTGTCCAAAGGCTTATAGGAGCCCGGCATTATAACTTTTCCGTCCGGTAACAAAACATTCATTGATACGGGAAGATTTACGCCCAAAGAGTTTGCCGCATCAAGTGCATGTAGTTTAAGCGAATCTATTTTTCTGTTTAAATTTTTTGGATCATCTGTGTTTTCAAGCACCTCATTTGCAAGCTCATACATTGAACCGCACAGCATATATGCCGAATCTGCATAGTTAATAATACCGGCAGCAACTTTTTTATCTACCGCACGGAAGCGATTAATAAAAGATGTTTTAGCAATGTCCGGGAAAGCAAAATACACACTTCCCAAAACCGCACCCAAACACAGTACTCCACATACACCGTTTACAGCAGCTTTTATCCCCTTTCGTACAAAAATACGTTTTTGAATAGATGCATTTTTAGATGCTACAAACTCTGCAAGAAGCTGATGTGAAATCCTATACCTTCCGGAACCGTCTCTGGTAAGCAGTCCCATTTTGCTCCACAGCAGTTTTTGTACCATATTTCCGTACCATCTATCCGCATTTTGTGCTCCGCCAAGAATATCGTCAGCATGACCAATCCATTCCGGAAAAGCTGAAAAAAGCATTCTCGATTTTATAACTTTATAGCACTTTTTAACTGCCTTAAACAGCTCAGCATCCCCGCAGGAAGCTTTTTTGCGCATCATACAGTCTGCCAGTACCGGCAGTACATAATACACGGCCGCTTGAACATTCCATTTTCTCTGTGTGCTGTCATCCGACACAGATGTCTGCTTGTCACACAAAGATTTTATATACAGCTCCAGCAGTTGTTCACCGTTGCTTATGCTAAGCTGTTTGCCGCTGTTTGCGGCGGTTCTGATATACACCGAGAGCATCATAGGTACGCGAAGCAACTGCCTTATCTCGGCACTTTCGCCGATAATAAGTCCTTTTTCCGCCAGCGCATTTTCCACATCTGTGTTTGACAAAGGAAGCATTGTATAAACAGGAAAAAGCCTGTTTTCGCCTACATTGCGTGAAGAAACAATAAATCTCACTCCGTCATAGGATGCAAGCTCGGATATTTCCTTTACAAGCGCTTCGGTATTTCCGTCAGCTTCGTTAAGTCCATCCAACAAAATAACAACTGAAGGCTTTTTTCCGTTAGGCGTAGACAGCGGATTCTTCAAGAGACTGTTAAGGTGATGGCGCGCCACATCATAGGAACGTGTATCGGGCTTAAACCGAAGATTTTCCAGAATTCTGTCACGGATATAGTTTTCACTTCCGTCCCACCCGAACAGCGATACATATACAAATGCCGATGCCGTGGACGAATAATTATCCTTGCTGTTGTAGACAGAGTGCAAAAGTGACGTAGTTTTTCCCATACCGCCGTCACCGACGATGTAAAACGAATTATCATTCACCTTTTTACAGACAGCATGCTGTGCTGAAATCCGCTCTCCCTCATCCGTCACAATAGATAACGGGTACAGCGAGTCAGAATTCTTTATATATTCGTATGATTTGTTGCTGTTTATTATTTTTGAAATACTGTTTCTTCCGGTTTCCCACAATGCCCAGTGTGTTATCCCTACACCGTCTATTCTGTCTGAAAGCTCAAGAAAATCCCTTCTCATTTCCGAAACACTGCCATACCTTAGCTTGGGAATTACGGCAAGTCCGCGTTTAAGAATTTTTTTGACCATATCTGTAACAGATGACGGTTGGTCGATAAGATACCTGCATTCGGAAACGTCCGGCGGACAACGTCCTAACATTTGTGACGGCGTAAGCGCAGTTCCGATTAAACATCTGTAAAACACCGCTGCTACAGAGTAGAGATCGGATGCCTCGGTAACCTTACCGCCGTGACTAACCTCGGGACTTGTATAGCCGGGTTTTGTGCTGTAATATATGGGAGCAGACGAGGTGTTCTGATCAATTGGATGTACACTGTTATAGTCTATAAGCATTACCTGCTCATTTTCTCCGCTACCTATAATAAGAATATTATCAGGGCTTATATCAAGGTGAAGATATCCGGAGCCATGAAATGTATCCAGCGAATCAAGCAGGCTCAAAAAACGTTCAGTAAGCGCTTTAAGGCTGTAGTCGCGCATTTTTGATTCGAGCAGCGCATCCATGCTTTGTCCGCCGGTATAGCCAAGCAATGTATATGCGGTATTATTGAGTAGGTAAGTATTTATATTTGCCCCTATTTTTTCAGGATGCTTTTGCAAAAGTGCAAGATGTATTCGGTTTCCGTATTCAAAGCTTTCGCGGTGAAGCGCATACAAATCATGCGCCTGAGGCTTTACAACAACATTTCCTGCAGTGTCACGGTAAATATTACCACACGGGTCATAAGGAAACAGTTCTTTCACAAGTACGCTATGGGTACTTTCCGAATTCATACCATCACTGTATTCACCCTTGTAGACAATACCGTTTGAGCCACATCCGACATATTCGGTTATTGTACATTTCATACCGGGGAAATCCAGAACCGTACCATTTTTTATAATTAATCTGTTGTCCATAAAAACCTCCGTCAAATACCATAATTCGGTTTTCCGTAACAATTATAGCATTTGTTTTTTCGGTTCTTGAAAACTCTTTCCGAAAGAAAAACTAAAAGCTAAACTCAGTTTTCATCTGACTCAAAAATGTATTCGAGAAATTTGTGCTTCCTTTCATCTATGTCGCAGGCTTCACCTACACACATACAATAAATTATCATCCAGTCAAACGGCACCCTTGGGTCAAGTCTGCCAAAGCCGCAGTCGGAAAGCATATAGTTCATCCTGGTATACATATCTTCAAAAATGTCCTCATCGGACATTTCGTAATCATTGTAATCATCGTAATCACCATATTCACCGTAATTGCTGTCTCCGCCGTTAGTAACAAGAAAAGCCAGAATCAAGGCTTTTCTTGAAACATCGCAAGCTCTGTTTTTTATGCGCGACATGGTAAACTCGTTCGGCCAGTTTTGCAGAATGTTTCGTTGCATTGCCGAAAGCATGGAACGCTTCTTTTCATCATTTTTGTGTTCTGATTTCGGTATTATCTTTTCGTCGAAATATGCCTCCATAACATCACGCAGAGTCATATTTTCTTCTTGCGGCATATCATCCAGCTCATCCCTTTGCGGTGTCATAAGAAGAGAAAGATATTCCATAAAAAATTTATATGCGGTATTGTGAAAATTCCCAAGACGGTCAGCGGAATTACGAAAAAAATCCATAAGCTCTTGCTCGGTTTTGAGCGACAGCAGTTCGCTTCCGATGTATGATGTAAAATCTTTTTCCCCGGGTAAAAGCTGTTCTGCGGAACTGTTTACATATTCACTCACTTTGCCGTAAAGTGTTCTTGCATCGGTATATGACATTTTGTTGTTAAGTGCAAACATATAGACAATTTCATCAGGAGATCTTAAGTGAAATTTTTCCTCTGATACCATTGTTACAAAATTATCGGCATTTTCAAAATCCAACCCCATTATGAAAGCCAGCTCTATGGCATCGTTTTTGCTTATGGAGCGTTCGGTTTCCTTGAGCCATCCGCGTACCTTACGCTCTACCGAATCCTTTTTTGAATCAGGATGGTTTTTTAACAGACCGTTTACCAAATCACCTTTCAAATCGGTACCGCTATAAAACTTTTCAAGCTTATCTTTAAGCGTGCGTATCTGTGCTTCTTCATTAAGAAGCTTTATTGCCTCGGATATTGTAAGAGACACAGATGTTGCCTGTTCAAACATTTTCGCTGATACAGATGTCATATCCATACTATTAAATCACCACTTCCGCCATTAATCCATGCTTATTATATCATAGCAATATACCTTTTGTCAACTCAACGTATTATCTAACCATGCCGCACAAAGCTTTAGAGGACTGAAAAACAGCACCCACGAATGTGAGTGCTGTTTGAATAAGCCCGAGGGCTTTGATTATCTCTTTGAGAACTTCCTGCTTCCCGAAATGCCTTATTTTACGGGGTTTTCTCTATTTTTTTGTTACTTGTGCGTTATTTGCGTAGGACTGCTGATTACCGCATATTTCGCTAATATAAAATAATGAAACTCGAAACATGTCAAATATTATTTATTGGAAACATATATTCCCGTTGCAATGAGCAAAAACGCTAAAATATATTGAACTTTAAATATGTTTTCTCCCAAAAGTATTGCTCCAAATATACATGCAAACACCGGTTCTGCAAATTTTACGATAAATAGTTTTGAAAGCTCCCCGTTTTTCACCACGGAAAACCAGATGCAATAGCTGAAAATTGATGCAAAACATATGTAAATCATAATAAATGCAGAATCATTGAACGCAAAGTCCATACTGCCGCCCAAAAGATTACCTATAATCAGCAAAACTATACCACCAAACAACTGTGATATTCCTGTTGATGTAATCGGCTTCACGGTTCGAAATACTTTTTTACTGATTACATTTGAAAAAACAGTGCAGAAAGATGCTGCAATAATTAGTGCATCGCCAATATTAAAACTTATTCCACCAGAATTTGCATTTATCGCAATAATACCCACAAATCCGAGAAATACACCAGTCAGTTTTTTTGCAGTAAGCTTGTCTTCTTTAAAAAACATAGAGGAAAAGCAAACATAAAATAATACTCCAATCTGTTTTAATATTGCAGTTTTAGAACTATCCGTGAGTTTCAATGCACTATATGTAAAGCTATAATGTAAGATTATTGCAAAAAGTCCTGATAAAAGAACAGGAACTAATGCATTTTTTACATCTTTAAAGGAAGCCTTATCTGTAATAAAAGCATACAAGCATATAAGTGCACCGCATATAGTAAACCTAACTCCGGCGAAAAACAGAATATCTCCGGTTGTTACAATGTTGTATGCACCATAGCCGAGCTTTACCATAGGAAAAAGCGTCCCCCACAAAAGCATAACAAGAAGTGAACAAAGCATATATTTGTTCTTACTCATTGCACACCCTCAAAACCACTTTGCCTATGTTTTCTCCTCTTTCTAAAATATCCAAAGCCTCGTTTGCCTCTTCCAAAGGCAGAACCTTATATATGGATGGCTTCATTTCGCCTTTTTCAATTTTTGGCCATACTTTTTCTACAAGTTCAGCAAGAAGTAGTGCTTTTTCTTCACTTGTACGTTTTCTGAGCATGCTTCCAACAAGGTGAAGCCCTTTTGTAAGAAGAGGTCTTAACATAACATTTGTTTCTGTACCTGCAAGAGTTGAAATAACTACCCAATATCCGCCTTCTGCCATATAAGGCAGGCTTTTACCAAGGGTTTCTCCGCACAGACAATCCATTGACATATTGACAGGAGTACCATTTAATTCTTCTTGTTTTAAAAATTCCGGAACATCCTGCTTAGTGGAAATTATAACCACATCCGCACCAAGTGATACAATTTTTTCGGCAATTTCATCAGACAAAACGGAAGTAATAACTCTTGCTCCAAAAGCTTTAGCCATAGGAATTGCAACTGATGCAAGACCACTGGCTCCGGCGGGGATAAAAGCAGTGTTCCCCTTGTTTAAGTGTCCTTCCCAAAACAAATTCAAATATGAAGTTGCATATGCTTCAGGAAGGGTAGCTGCTTGCTCAAAGCTTAAGTTTTTCGGCATTGGCATAACCATTCCTTCAGGAGCACAAACATACTGTGCATAACCACCACCACCTAAAAGTGCACACACAGAATCACCAATTTTAAATCTTCCTTTTTGTTTTGCATTTTCTCCCATAGCGTCAACAATGCCTGATACTTCAAGACCGGGCCACTCTGGCCAACCTTTTGGTGATGGATATGTTCCTTTCTTTTGCAACAAATCAGCACGATTTATACCAATCGCCTTAACTTTTATGCATATTTCATCGGCGTTTACATTTGGCATTTTCACATC
>JAZQGP010000056.1:0-54010 GCA_045540015.1 Eubacteriales bacterium | reverse complement strand
CGGTAACGATTACCGCGGCATTTATGACACCTTCTTCACAGGCGTGCTTTACGGTATAGATCCCGAAGATTCGCTTCAGGCAAATGCAGTGTTTGTAGCAAGACCTTTCGTAAAGATTGGCGAAACATATTACTACGGAGAATGTCACGAATCCTCTTATAATGAAGCTATTAATGGTCCAAAGAAAGATGTGTTGGAAGGTAAATCAGCTATTTTCTTTGGTGATTCGGTAGCTTATGGTTACACAACAAATGGAAATGGATTTGGTTACTATGTTGACACCTTAGCTAACCTTGGTAGTTATACAAACGCAGCAAAGAATTCTGCAACAATGAATACTGTAACACAAGGTGGAAATAACATAATTGCACAGATGCAGGCAAATGCAAACGGATCATATGATTATGTTATCATTCAAGGTGGTTACGGAGACTTAAGAGATACTCCGCCCTTGGGAAGCCTTACAGACGGTTTTGTTGCAAGCCAGTTTAACACAACCACATTTGCAGGAGCTGTTGAATATGCTTTGTATTTGGCAACAACAACCTGGGAAAATTCTAAAATTGGATTTATTATAAGCTATGATGTACCCAACAGCAGTTCCGGTATAAGAAATGATTACGAGGCTACAAAGCAATACTGGGATATTGTTAAAGCCGCTTGTGAAAAATGGGGTGTTGAATATCTCGATTTCTTTGAAGGTTCTGCAACATACAACGGCCAGACAAAAACATATAGCGAATTGTTTGATGTAACCGGCAATACTTATATAGTAGACACTGTCCATCCCTCTGCTGAGGGCTATGAGTTTATTGCACCCTTTATTATAGATTGGATGAGAACACTGTCTGCTTATGAAAGATAATTGTCTTTTTATCATAAATATGGAAAACGACAAACAGATATAAAAGAATAATTAAATCAAGATGCGGTGAATATGCCGCACCTTGCTGTTTATGCCACCGTATGCTGTGCAGGTGTATGACTTTTTGTAATGAGAAGAAAATGTACTAAGAGAATATTTTCTGCACAAAAACAACATGTGTTTTTTTACATTTAAAATCGTAGAATAGTGTTGTAGTGATAAATATGTATATGGTATTAGTATGCGGTTTGTGGTATAATCAAAATAAGTATAATACAAAAACTGTGTTTACAAGAAATAAGGAGGAGATTTAAATGAAAAAGAAAGTGCTGGCATTAACTCTTGCACTTTTCATGCTTGCAGCTGCAATTCCTGCAGGCGCTATCGGTATGGTTGAGGTTGAAACTGCCGATGAGGCAATCGCAAGCGCAGAAACCGCAGATGCGGAAGTAATGGCAGTAAAGACAACGGGAGAATACAAGCCCGGTCTTAACTTCCTCACAGGAACAACAAACGCAGAAACCTTTAATGACTATACGGTTACAGAGGATTACGGCACAGGTGTGTTCCCTGAAAATGGCGATTCCATAATTAAGGCACGTAACGCAGCCCACTCTCTTAGGGTAACATCTGACGGTGCAGGAAACAACTATGCAGAGGTTGCTTTTGCCGGCGGTGACTGGACAAACGGCGGTATTGCAGCAAATGCCATTGACACCAATTTTGGTCGCCCTGCATATTTCTTTGTTATGGCAAAGCACGTAGGCGGCGGAGATCCGCAGCTTAATGTCGTTAATAAATCTATGATTGGTTCATTACCCAATCATACAAACACAGTGCATAGCTCAAAGGTATCGGAAGCCTCTTACAATCAAGGCTGGCGTTGTTATGAATTGAATGCATCTGCCGCCGAGCCGCAATATGCTTTTGGTTACGATGATTGGAACAACCCGAACCAGAGCACGATTTTCAGTGTGCATTTTCAGTATAGTTGGAATGAAACCGAAACAGACAAAGCTAAAATACACTGGGATAACCTCGCATTTGTTCCTTACTACAAGGTTACCTATAAGAACATAGCTAAAAACGGAACACCGACAGGAAATGATACTGTTAAATACTTCCTCGGAACAACCGGTAAAATAGCAGTTGACATCGAAACAGGTGCAATCACGGGACTTCCTACAGCTTATCCTGTTGATTTTTCCGTCACACTTCCAACCTCAAACGGCTTTGCCTTCAAGGGCTGGTCAACAATAGATGGTGCTACCGAGCCTATGACGGAGATTCCGCTTGATAATGAAGATATCATTCTTTATCCTGTATGGGGAGAGGCAATAACCTACAATTTTGTTACACCCGAGGGAGATTACGCTTTCTATTCCGTTTCTGCAAATCCCGCAGCCTTCACATTCCCCGCAGCAGAGGATATGGGCATTGCTTATGAACCTAAGTTCAGCGACGGCAAGAACGTTTACTATTCCGGTGAAAGATATTATGGAGAAGCCTTTGAATTTACGGTTTATAATTCCTATGTTATTTATTCCGAAAAATTCGATGATGAAGCTTTAAGTGACGAAGCTGTTACCGCAACCACAGATTATATGAACTGGGGCACCACAAAGTTTGCCTTTGCAAATCACGCAATAAGCGAATGTGACGGCAGCAAGGCTGCATATAAAAAGATAACAGCTGCAGGTTGGCAGGGTTCAGGTGTATTCTCCTCGAACATGTATCTTAACAGCCCCGGCGTATATACCTTCAGGTTTGATGTGACCGCAACGGGGAATGAAGTTCCTTCAATAGACGTATATTGCGATACAGAAAACTCTTCGTTGCCCGGCAATCACTTAAACATATTTTCTATCAGAAATGCATCAAGAAAGCAGACTGTAGAGTTTTCCGCAAAAATTTACAGAGATGCTGCTAACAAGCTTGCAATAGAAATGTTATCGGGCAGCGACGCAGGCGCAACAGGAACCTTTACATGGAGCTCCTTTGACTCCTTCAGACTTACCTACAACGTTTATAATGCACCAGCCGAAAACGATGATGTAAGAGTTTGTTTTGACAACTTTACAATTGAGTACAAGCCGTTTAGCCCTGCAACTGTGAAAAAGGCTTCCTGCAGAGACACGGCTCCTCTGGGAATCAGATTTGCTTCTTATATAACGGACAGCGTTAAGAATTTGGTGGCAAACTACGGTTTCATTGCGGCATTGAAGGATTCGCTTTCTTCGAACGACCTTTTGACTCTCGACGGAATTACCGTGACCGCTGACGGAGAAATCTTTGGCGGCATTAATACAAACGGTGTTAAGCTTATCGGTGCAGTTGCATACAACTCAAGCGATATCGACAAGGTGTTCGCGACAGACGGCTCTGTTTTCGGTAGTGAGTACCGCTGCATTTTTGACATTTTCTTTGCATGCTCGCTCGTAAACATACCCGAAGGCAAGGAAAGCACTGTGTTTGTGGTAAGACCTTTCGTTGAAATTGACGGAAAGTATTACTACGGCGATTTCCATGAGGCTTCATATGATAAAGTAATGAACGGCAGCGACACAGACGCAGATCTCGGAGACCTCTGGCAATAATCCGAGAAGCGAAAAAATGAACAAATAAAATGTTTTCAGGTGCAGTACGCTTACTGCACCTGCTTTTTATAAAAAAACAGACTGCGGATTTTCCGCAGCCCGAAATGATTATTGAATTAATATAAAAATATAATATGCAGACAGCTGTTAATTCTCGTCGTCAACCATTACGGTTTTGTGGGTGTCAGACGAAACAAGTCCGTCAATCGGAATGTTTTTGCATCTCAAGAGCTCAACCTTGCACATAGTTTCAACCGAGTGCTTGCCCTTTTCGTCAAGCTCGGAGAACGTTTCAAGAAGCTCTCTTTTTTCCTTGTCGAGATAAACCGTTGAATTGACAGCCAGCTTTATGTTGAGTATATCACACATTTTTACGACCGAATCAAATGCTGTTCCTCCTATTCCTTTGCGAAGAGCACTGATAATCGTAGACTGCGGGATATCAACACACTGGGAAAACTGTCTTACGCTTTTGTACTGGCGCTTGATTTCTGTTTTGATTAGTGTTGTTAAATTATCCATAATCTCACCTCATGATAATTTTATCACAAGATTCAAGAAAAGTCAAATAAAATCGAGAAAATTAAAGAAAAAAGAATAAAATTTTAGAATTATACATACTTTTGTTTCACTTTTGTCTTATGAAAATAACCATTCCGAAACAAAGAGAACATACGGTCGAAAAATGCAGTAAAATGCAAAATTTGTTGTAGGATGTTACAAATTGAAATAAAAAACTTTCTTTGTAGGTGATACTGTACAAAAGCATATGAAAAGGGTACAGTTTTCAAGGAATGTAATGATAAAATGCAGCAAAGTGAAAAATCGGTAATTTTGTAAATTAAAATAAAATAACGGGTAAACAATAGAAATTACATAGAAAAAATGCGTAAAAGTGTGGTATTATAACTAATTGTGAAGTTATAAGAAACAGAGGTTGAATTATGATTAGAAATGATCTGAGAAATATTGCAATCGTAGCACACGTTGACCACGGTAAAACCACTCTTGTCGACGAGATGCTTAAACAAAGCGGAACCTTCCGCTCAAACGAGGTTGTTGAAGACAGAGTTATGGACAGTAACGACCTTGAGAGAGAGCGAGGAATTACAATTCTCGCAAAAAACACCTCGATTGAGTATAACGATATAAAGATAAATGTTGTTGACACTCCCGGACACGCGGATTTCGGCGGTGAGGTGGAGAGAATCCTGAAAATGGTAAACGGCGTTCTCTTGCTTGTTGACGCATTTGAGGGAACAATGCCCCAGACAAGATTTGTGCTTGAAAAGGCGCTTGAAATGGGACATCAGTTTATTATCGTAGTAAACAAGGTTGACAGACCCGGAGCAAGACCATTAGAGGTTGTAGACGAAGTGCTTGAGCTTCTTATTTCGCTTGACGCGAGTGACGAACAGCTTGACAGCCCTGTTGTTTTCTGCTCGGGAAGAAACGGAACCGCATCGCTTGCACCCGATATCCAGGAGGAAAACCTTGTTCCTTTGTTCGATACTATTATAAATCACATTCCTGCACCCGAGGTTGACACCGAAGGCAGCGCTCAGATGCTTGTTTCGTCTATTGACTACAATGAGTATGTCGGAAGAATTGCAACAGGCAGAATTGAACGCGGAGTTTTCAAAAAGGGAATGGGACTTACCGTCTGCCATCATCACGGACTTCATGCACCTTATCAGGCAAAAGCCGTAAATCTCTTTACGATAGACGGTTTGAAGAGAGTAAGCGTTGAAGAGGCAACAGCAGGTGACATAGTTTGCGTTTCGGGTATCGAAGAAGCAACAATCGGAGATACGCTGTGTGCGGCAGGCATTGAAGAACCGTTACCGTTTGTAAAGATAAGCGAGCCTACACTTGAAATGACGTTTCTTGTCAACGACTCGCCCTTTGCAGGAACCGAGGGCAAATACTGCACCTCGCGTCATTTGCGTGCAAGACTGTACAAGGAGCTTTTAAAGGATGTGTCTCTCAAGGTTGAGGACACCGACACAACCGAAGCTTTCCGTGTTATGGGACGAGGCGAAATGCATCTTTCAATACTCATAGAAAACATGCGCCGCGAAGGCTATGAATTCCAGGTGAGTGCGCCGAAGGTTCTCTATAAGGAGGAGGACGGCGTAAAGCTTGAACCGCTTGAAGAGGTTTCGTGCGACGTTCCGCAGGAATACATGGGTTCGGTAATCGAAAAGCTTGGTGCAAGAAAAGGCGAGCTTATTGACATGACTCCCAGAGGCGACCGCATGCATGTTGTATTCCACATACCCACACGCGGACTTTTCGGTTACAGAAACGAATTTCTCACCGATACACGCGGTGAAGGTATTATCAACTCAATATTCCACGGCTATACGCCCTACAGAGGAGAAATTGCAAAGCGCAGCACAGGTTCTCTTGTTGCATATGAGAACGGAAAAACAACCTCTTATGGTATTTACAACGTTCAGGACAGAGGCATTATGTTTGTTGTGGCGTCGCAAGACGTTTACGAAGGACAGATTGTCGGAGAGAATGCAAAGAGCGACGATATTGTTGTAAACGTATGCAAGAAGAAGCATCTGACTGCCATTCGTTCCTCGGGTGCCGACGAAGCTTTAAGACTTATCCCGCCGAAGCTTCACAGCCTTGAAGAAGCAATCGAGTTCATCAACGACGATGAGCTTATCGAAGTAACACCCAAATCCATTCGTCTCAGAAAATCAATTCTCAACAACGTAAACCGCGCAAAATTCAACGCCAAACGGTGAGCCACCGCTGGCGAACCGCGCGGATGCTATAGCTGTGTCATTCGGCACGCGACACGCTCCATTTGTGCGCCATAAATCCAAGCGCACAAATTCAGCTGAAATTTCATACTTACGATTTAATTAACCGTGTAGGGGCGACCCTGTGTGGTCGCCCGCAAAAAGCACAACAAAAAAGAATAATTATTACAATCAACTCCTGTGTTCCACCCAAAACACAGGAGTTTTTCTTTGCTTTTGTCACTATGCACAATTACATACACCGCGTTTTGTACATATATACATCATCGGAAGAACGCACGTTTTACGATTCGACAAATTAACATAAAGTTATTTAAATATATACAGACAATTCACACTTTTTCTTGAGAAACTATTGCATTTGTGGCACATTTATATTATAATAATTGCATGAGTGGGGTAAAAAGGCTTGAAAATGGTTAAAATGGAGCAAAAGTAAATGATTTTAACCAAAAAATGCTCCAAGAATTAGAACGTAAAGAAAGGGGAGAAGTGCGGAGTGCTAACCGGCGAATTCAGACATACGCTTGATGCAAAAGGCAGAATATTTGTGCCTGCAAAGTTCCGTGCGGACCTCGGACAGAGCGTGATTGTGGCGAAAACCTTCGGTGATTATCTTGCGATGTATTCGGAAGAGCAGTGGGAAGTGTTCGATGAGGGGCTTGATGAGCTTCTTATGAACACCGAGGATGAGAAAATTGTGGACCTTGTGCATTATATAAGACGTAATGCAATGCCCACAGAGGTTGATGCTCAGGGAAGAATACTTATAGGAGCATCACACAGAGCGGCGGCAAAGCTTGAAAAGGATGTCGCGTTCATAGGAATGAGAAAATACGTTGAAATATGGAATACAGAAGCTATTGACGAGGAAATCGGCTCGTACGACCTTGGTGAGCTTAAGACGCTTGCAAAGAAGCTTCGCATAGGATTTGCATAAAAAGTAATGTAAGGAGATATGGCATTGCAGGAGAATTTCGGACACTATTCGGTGTTGCTAAATGAAACAATAGAAATGCTCCGCATAAAAGAGGACGGCACGTATGTAGACTGTACTCTCGGTGGTGCCGGACACTCAAATGCAATTCTTTCTCAGCTTTCCGAAAACGGAAGACTTGTAGGAATAGACAGAGACGATTTTGCAATTGCAAAGGGGCGGGAAAGACTCGCAAAATACGGTGAGCGTGCATTGCTTTGCAAGGGGAATTTTGTGGATGCCGCGCAAATGATCTCTGGGCTTGGAATAAATGAAATAGACGGGGCGCTTGCAGACCTTGGGGTATCGTCCTTTCAGCTCGATGATGCAGAGAGAGGCTTTTCGTATATGCATGATGCGCCTCTTGACATGAGAATGAACCGCGATGATGCTTTTAGCGCGTACGATGTAGTTAACGGCTATGATGAGAAAAAGCTTTCAAAGGTTATTGATATGTATGGCGAAGAAAGATTTGCCTCATCGATTGCAAGAAAAATTGTCTATAAAAGACAGGAAAAGCCGATAGAAACGACCTTTGAACTTTCCGAGATAATAAAGTCCGCAATACCTGCCAAAAACAGGGTGGACGGACCGCATCCCGCAAAGCGCACGTTTCAAGCGATAAGGATTGAAGTTAACGGCGAGCTTGATATAATCGCCGATACAATAAACAGCCTGTTTCCTCTTATAAAGAGCGGCGGAAGAATGGCAATAATCACCTTCCATTCGCTTGAGGACAGGATAGTTAAACACACGTTTCTTGAACAGACTAAGGGTTGTGAATGTCCGCCGGATTTTCCCGTATGTGTGTGCGGTAAAAAGCCGAAGGGAACGGTTATCACAAAGAAGCCGATATTGCCCTCTGACAGCGAGCTTGAAGAAAACCCGCGTTCAAGAAGTGCAAAGCTGAGAGTAATTGAAAAAATATAGACGATAAAAGATAAGGAGCAAAAAAGTTATGGCGCAGAATATTTCACGTGGCACAAACATAAACGCACAGAACGGAAAATATAATAGAGAGAAAGCTTATAACAGCTATAACAACAGCGCGCTTTCACTTTCCTATATTGCAGAAACCGCCGCGGATTATGTTGGTGAACGTATTCTTGAAGGTAAGAGAGAAAGAGCAAGAGAACGCGCCAATGCTCCGATTGTTGTAAGAAATAAGGGAAAGAGAAAGCCGTTTCCCGTGTCTTTTGTTTTCTACTCGGTAGTTCTTTCGCTTGTATTTATATTTCTTGTATATAACTATTCGCTGATTAACAGCATGTCGTATGAAAATGAAAGAATAGAGGCTGAAATCAGCGCTCTTGCTGACGAAAACGAACAGCTTGCACTTCGTCTTGACAAGAGAAACGACCTTGCATACATTGAAGAATATGCTATCAATGAGCTTGGTATGGTAAAGTCCACAGACGTTGTAAAGCAGTATGTAAGTCTTTCGGGCAGCGACAACGTTGTTGTAACCGAGGAAAACATTGAAAAAACATATCTTGGCACAACGCTTAACGGTCTTAAGAACAGTGTTCAGAAAATATTTGAGTAATGAGTTTGTGGAGGCATCAATATGTTTAACAAAACCGCAAAGCCGTATATCGCACGAGTCATAACGGTTCTTGCGGTTATGTTTTTACTTCTTGTAGTTCTTGCAGGAAGACTTTATTATCTTCAGCTTGTCGATTATGAAAAGTACCAGTCCGGTGCTTTTTCTCAGTATACACGCGAGACGAATATCAGCCCCAAGAGAGGAAACATCTACGACCGTACAATGACTCCGCTTGCTGTGAGCGAGTCTGTTGAAACGGTTTTTATTTCTCCCGAAGAAATAGATGACGGCAAAAAGAGCATGATTGCGGATTTTCTCAGTATCACGCTCGGAGTTGACAGAAGTGAAATTGTCACTAAAATGGACAAAGTAGGCTCGTGGTACCAGAGAATCAAGCGAAAGGTTGACAGAGAAACTGCGGACGAAGTAAGAAGGTTTATCGAAGATAACGACATCAAGGGCATATACTTTGAAGAAGATACCCAAAGATATTATCCGTACGGAAATCTTGCGAGCCATGTTATCGGCTTTACAAATTCCGATAATACGGGACTGCTAGGCGTTGAATCCTATTATGAGAAGTACTTAAAGGGAACAGCAGGAAAGGTTATAACGGCAAAGGACGGTCTCGGAAACGAGATGCCATTTGAGTATGAGAGCTTTGTCGGAGCCGAAAACGGAACAAACGTTGTTCTGACAATTGACTGGCAGGTTCAGGCAATCCTTGAGAAAAACCTTGAAACTGCCTTAAAGGACACTCAGGCTCAGAACAGAGTCATGGGTATAATCATGGACGTGAAAACAGGCGAAATCCTTGCAATGTCCACAAAACCCGACTACAACCTCAATAATCCCCGTGAGCTTGACGAAGAGCTGCAGGCTCTTTATGATGAATATGTAAGAACGCCCGTTACGGATGAAGAAACCGGACTTACTTCGCTTCCAACAACTGAAATGTGCGAAAGCTATAAGATGTCACTGCTTGAAGCTCGCTGGAAGAATAAGATTATCACCGAAATCTATGAGCCCGGTTCAACCTTTAAGCTTATAACCAGTGCTATGGCACTTGAAGAAAACATTCCGGAAACAAATCCTTCGCACCTTTTCAATTGCACAGGCTCAAAGCGTGTCGGAGGTTATACCGTACATTGCCACAAAAAGGCGGGTCACGGAGTTGAAAACTTTGAAGAAGGACTCCAGAACTCCTGCAACCCAGTGTTCATGGAGATTGCACAATCTCTCGGAAAAGATAAATTTTATAAGTATTTTGAAGCCTTCGGTTTTACTCAGAAAACCGGAATCGACCTTGCAGGCGAGGTTTCCAGCCTTTACCACACGGACATAAATCAGTTTAACGAAACCGAGCTTTCGGTATATTCCTTCGGTCAGACCTTTAAGATTACGCCTATTCAGCTTATAACGGCAGTCTCGGCAGTAGCAAACGGCGGTAATCTTTTAAAGCCTCATGTTGTAAAAGCACTTGTTGATGACGAGGGTAACACCGTAAAGGAATACGCACCGGAAATTGTTAGACAGGTTAATTCCAAGGAAACAAGTGAAACAATAATGCAGTACCTTGCAAACGGCATAAGCCTCGGTTCAACTAAGAACGCATATGTAAAAGGCTATAGCGTCGGCGCTAAAACAGGTACTTCGCAGAAGCGTGATATGGAGGGAAATCTCTACATAGGCTCATGTGCTGCTTTTGCTCCTACGGATGACCCCGAAATTGCAATACTTATCGCAATTGATGAGCCGGTGGGCGAATACTACGGCGGTACAATTGCAGCTCCCGTTGTTTCAAGTGTGCTTTCCGAGGTGCTTCCTTATCTCGGAGTTGAAACGGCGCCTGTTGACGCGGATTCCGTTGCAAATGAGGTGCGGGTTACTGACTATACAGGTCTTTCCGTATCAAACGCGAAAAACTCGATTAAAAACGTTCTTCTTGAAACCAAGGTTATAGGCTCGGGCGATGTTGTTGTAAATCAGTTCCCGAAATACGGAACCAAGATTCCCGAGGGCGGAGTTGTAATTCTCTATACCGAGGATATGGAAGAGGAAAAGAATGTAACCGTACCCGATGTTTCGGGAATGACGGCTTCAAACGCAATGAGGGTTCTGGTAAACGCAGGACTTAATATAAAGTTCGACGGAGCATACCGCGAGGACGTCGGAGGCTCTGTTGCACAGAGACAGACGCCGGAAGCAGGCGAGCTTGTTAAACCCGGAACCACAATTGAAGTTGAATTTATTCATACGGATAATACAGACTAAATAATCAAGGAGTAATAAAATGAGTATCGGATTTATACTTTCGGTATTGGTGTCTTTTGTAATAACAGCTTTGCTTGCGAAGAGATTTATTCCTGTCCTTAAAAGTATAAAAATGGGACAGAAAATACTGGATATAGGACCGCGTTGGCACAAATCAAAGGAGGGTACTCCCACTATGGGAGGACTTTTCTTCATAGCTGCAGGAATTATTCCGTGTATTTTCTACGCCGTGTATTATTCGGATGTTGTGTTTCTTATACATTATGTGTTCATGCTTCTCAATGGATTTGTCGGCTTTATCGACGATTATGTGAAATTCTTCAAGAAGCAGAATAAGGGATTGTCTGCACGTCAGAAGCTTGTTTTGCAGTTTGCAATAGCAGCGGCATACATATTTGCTCTTGACGTGTGCGGAAATCTTTCAACATATGTTACAATTCCTTTTATATCTCAGAGCATAGATTTGGGTATACTCTATTATGTAATTCTGATAGTCGGCATGGTTTTCACGGTCAACAGCACAAATCTCACCGACGGAATAGACGGTCTTTGCGCAGGTATTACGGCGGTTGTTATGATATTCATGTCGGTGCTTTGCGTTAAGAGTGCGAATGTTGCGGGACTTTACCTGTGCGGCGCAGTTTTGGGTGGAATGCTTGGCTTTCTCGTGTATAATTTTCACCCTGCAAAGGTGTTTATGGGAGATACGGGCTCGCTTTATATAGGCGGTGCTGTGGTTGCTGCAGCAATGCTTCTTGATATCCCTCTCATACTTTTGTTTGTTGGAATAATGTATTATGTTGAGTCGCTTTCGGTAGTGATACAGGTTATATCCTATAAGCTTACAAAAAAACGTGTTTTCAAAATGTCACCCATTCATCACCACTTTGAAATGTGCGGATGGAATGAGGTGAAAATTGTATTTGTGTTCTCGCTTGTCACTGCAGTGTTTGCGGCAATCGGATGCTTTGCATTTGTGGGAACCGTATAATATGACAGTAAAATAATATAAACAATGCAAGGAGGAAATGTCTTTGAATACTCACACAAATTCGGGTGAATACGGCAGAGAAGAGCATTCTGCCGCTGCTCAGACACGAAGAAGAACAAAGCCCAGAAGAAGAATGATATTTCAGACTGTGTCGGGTGTTGACAGGCCGTTCCTTATTGTTGTAATTCTTCTGCTTTGCATGGGAACCGTTATGGTTTTTGACGCAAGCTACCCGTATGCACTTGAGCATTACGGAAACAGCTATAAATTTGCACTTCAACAGGGCGTGTGGGCAATTGCGGGTGTAGCCATAATGTCAATTGTCGCCATGTTTTTTGACTATACCTTTATCCGACGCTTTGCAAAAGTAATAATGGGTGTCGGAATATTGCTTCTTGTTGCCGTACTTGTTGTGGGTTCAGGCGCAAAGGGGGCACAGAGATGGCTACAGATAGGTCCTGTACAGCTGCAGCCGTCGGAAATCATGAAGTTTGCAATAGTTCTTTTCTTCGCGGACTATGCCGATAAATACGCGGAAAAAATCCGAATGAAAGATAATTTTTCGGGAATACTGCCTCGCTTTATTGCGGCAGTAGGACTTGTTGCAATGGGTGCTGTTTCTGTTTTTATGATTGATAACAGGGTGCTTGGAGTTATTTTCTTCCTTGTTCTTCTCGGACTTGGAGTTGGAGTTGCACTTCCGCTTGATATAAAGTATAATCTTCCGGGCTTCTATTACGGCATACTTCCGTATGTGGTAATCCTCGGAATAGTAGGAGTGCTTATGGCACTGCAGCCGCATATTTCGGGACTTGTTATTATTGCCGCAATTATTATTTCAATGATGTTTATAGGCGGCACGCACATGTATTATATTCTCACGGGTGCAGGCGCTGCAGTTGTCGGAATACTTGCAATTGCACTTGGTATGGGACATTCTTCGGCACGTCTTCAGGTTTGGTTCAATCCCTTTGACTATCTTCGCGAGGGCGGCTGGCAGCCGGTTCAGTCGCTTTATGCCATAGGCTCGGGAGGCTTCTGGGGTGTTGGCTTTGGTAACAGTAAGCAAAAGCACTTGTATCTTCCCGAACCGCAGAATGACTATATTTTCTCTATCTGGTGTGAGGAAATGGGCTTTATAGGAGCATTGGTTCTTATCTGCATTTTTGCATTCTTTATCTATCGCGGTATAATTATCGGGCTTCGTGCACCCGACCGGTTCAGCTCTATGCTGGTTCTGGGAATTATCATGCACGTAGGTATTCAGATTATTCTTAACATCGCGGTTGTAACAAACTCACTGCCGAGTACAGGCATTTCGCTTCCGTTTTTCAGCTACGGTGGAACATCTCTGCTTGTGCTTCTTGCGGAAATGGGCGTAGTTTTATCAGTCTCGCGAATATCTACCGTTGAAAAAACATAATTTGCTTTGAGAAAGGGCGGTCTGCAAAATGAGAGTACTTGTAAGCGGCGGGGGTAGTGCAGGACATATAAATCCGGCACTTGCAATTGCCGATAAAATAAAAAAGGAAAATCCGGATGCCGTAATTGAATATGTGGGAACGCCCAAAGGAATGGAAAATAACCTTGTCCCGAAGGCCGGCTATAAAATCCACCATGTAAAGGTGAGAGGCTTTGTAAGAAAGCTGACGCTTAAAAATGTAGATGCCGCAATAAAGGCAGTTACAAGCGTTATGGAAGCAAAGCGTATAGTAAAAGACTTTAAACCCGATATCGTAATAGGCACAGGCGGATATGTAAGCTGGCCGGTTTTAAAGGCTGCGGCAAAGCAAGGTGTGCCTACCTGTATACATGAGCAAAACGCTTTTCCCGGAGTTACAACCCGAATGCTCTCAAAGTATGTGGATAAGGTTATGATAAGCTTTGAGGAAAGTAGAAAGCACTTTGAAACTCAGGATAAACTTATCCTTGTCGGAAACCCCGTGTCTGAAAAGATGCTCACGGCAAACAAAAAGAATTGCCGCGAAAAGCTGGGTATTCCCGAAAAAGCAAAAGTTATTCTTTCATGCGGCGGAAGTCTTGGTGCAAGACCGCTGAATGAAAACGTATATGAGCTTATAAAGAACTACTCGATAAAGAATGACATATATCATTTCCATGCAGTCGGAAATGCAGGCTGGCAGGTGCAAAGCAAGCTTTACAGGGAACTCGGATTTGAAGAGGTGGATGAGGACACTCTCAAAAAGGGCAATGTAATCGTTTCAAGATATATCTATAATATGCATGAGATTTTGCCTGCAAGTGATGTTATGGTCTGCAGGGCAGGGGCAATGACCCTCTCGGAAATGGCATGTCTTGCAAAGGCATCGGTTATTATTCCTTCTCCGTATGTAACAAATAACCATCAGTATAAAAACGCAAAGGTGCTTTCGGATAAGGGAGCGGCTGTTCTTATTGAGGAAAAGGATTTGACAGGCGAGCTTTTGTGCGGCGAGGTGTCTTCGATTCTGTTGGATGACGAAAAGAGAATAAGCATGGAAAACGCCGTCAGAAGCTTTGCGGTAACAGATACTCTTGACCGTATATATTCCATAGTAAAGGAGCTTACTTGCAAGTAAGGTGAATTAATGGAAGGTTACAGAAAAATAAGTGAAGAAGAAAGACAAAGACGCAAAAATCTTGAACAGGTTCGCATAAAAGAGAAAAAACGCAAAATCAGAAATGCCGTAGTAAGCACTGTTCTTATTGCGACTGTTGCGATAATCGGCGTGTGGCTTTGCTACACAAAGTTCTTTGTTATAAAAAAATGCACTGTAAAAGGAGAAATACCATACAGTGCAGACGAAGTGCTGACGGGTGCAGGACTTGAAAAGGGAATGCTTTTGTATGAGCTTGACAAGAAAACCGTCGAAAAAAACGTTATGTATAACCTGCCTTATATCGACTCGTTTAAGATGAAAAGATATTGGTCGGGTAATGTTGTCTTTGAGGTGCAAAAGGCGATTCCTTCAATGTATGTAACGCTCTCGGACGAGTGCTATGTGCTTTCACAGAGCCTTCGTGTTCTCTCACAAACAAATGACTTTTCATATATTGAAAGCCAAAAGCTCATACACCTTAGAACAAATGACATAGAACGGTGTGTTGCAGGGGAGTTTCTGCAGACACGAAGCGACATAGATAAAACCGTCATGGAAATCTATGATTTGCTTACAGAACACAATCTTCTCTCGTACGTAAGCGAAATAGACCTTACAGACAGGTTTTCCATTTCTTTTACATATAAGCAGAATTTTGTTGTGGAGCTTGGTGACGGGAAGAATCTCGACAAAAAAATTCGATTCATGCTGGGTATCGAGGAAAAGCTGCACGAGGGAAGCAGCGGAATTATTGATGTGTCAGGCGAAAATGTAAAAGAGGGAATAGTAAAAAGCTTCTGAAAAGGCAAAATGCGGTATAAAGTTGTAAACAATTTGTAAAGTGAGCCTGTTTTGTCAAAATAGTTATTGAAAAAAGTTGAAAAAAATATTATTATATATAGTGGATAATGAAAAGTATTAGGAGGAAACAGAAAAATGACGTTTGATTACGATGCAGATTTTGACTACGGCACAGTCATTAAGGTAATAGGTGTCGGCGGCGGCGGAAACAATGCCGTAAACAGAATGGTAGAGAGTGATGTTAAGGGAGTAGAGTTTATTGCGGTTAACACCGACAAGCAGGCTCTTATCCGCTGTGCAGCTCCCACCAAAATACTTATAGGCGACAAGGTTACCAGAGGTAGAGGCGCAGGCGCAAACCCCGAGGTTGGTCTTCGTGCGGCTGAAGAAAACATTGACGATATTAAGGCAGCTCTTGCAGGAACCGATATGGTATTCATTACTGCAGGTATGGGCGGCGGAACCGGTACAGGTGCGGCTCCCGCAATCGCAAAGGTTGCAAAGGACATGGGCATTCTCACTATCGGTGTTGTAACAAAGCCCTTTGCTTTTGAAGGAAAGAAGAAAATGGACTTTGCTGAGGCGGGTATTGAAAACCTCAGAAAGGTTGTTGACTCCATTATAATGGTTCCCAACGAGAGACTTAAGTTTGTTTCTGAGACAAGAATTAATCTTGCAAATGCATTCCAGATTGCCGATGACGTACTTCGTCAGGGTATCCAGAGCATTACAGAGCTCATCAACGTAACCTCGTTCATCAACCTCGACTTCAATGACGTATGTACAACCATGCGTGATGCAGGTCTTGCACATATGGGCGTAGGCGTCGGCACAGGCAAGGATAAGGCAGAAATGGCGGCAAAGGCTGCTATTTCAAGTCCTCTTCTTGAAACAAGCATTACAGGTGCTCGCGGCATTATCATCAACGTAACCGTATCTCCGGATATCGGACTTGAAGAAGTTGAATTTGCTGCAAACCTTATCAGCAAGGAAGCAAACCCCGAAGCAAACATTATCTGGGGTGCTGCATTTGATCCTGCTCTTGAAGATGAAATGAAGGTAACTGTAGTTGCTACAGGCTTTGATGCTCCTGCAAAGGAAAAGCCGGTTGTAAGACCTGTTGCAGCATTTGATGATAATGATGCATCCGATGATGAAACCAATGTAGCAGCAAACACCGAAAAGAAGCCTGCAGGCGATATAGACGATGATATTCTTAATATATTCGGCAAACCCCGTTCCAATATCGGTGGCGGAAGATTCAGCTTCTGATTTAAGCTTATTTTAAATTTATAAGTATTTCAGCCCATGTGAATTGTGACACATGGGCTGTTTTTTGTATGTTGATAAATTCTAATTTGGAATAGCTTTAGAGATGTCGTTTTTTTTAAGAGGGTATGTTTTTTAATTCTGTAATTCTAAGGTCGTTTCTTCAGTTGGTTGTGAAAAGCTTTGTTCATTGCTTTGAATAATCATATTGTCAGTAAATATCAGTTCGTTTTGCGATCCGCCAAGGACGGTGTGATTTGCGGCAAGCTGAACTACAGATATGAGATCTCCGTCTCGAGGAGTACCGTCAAAGCAGAGAGTGTTCTTGTCAATAAACTCGGTGTCTTTAAGCTTTCCGTTTACGGTTGCAGTGCTGTTCTCGTTGAAGTTTTCGCCTTTTATGTAGGTTCGACCTTCAACGGAAATCATGCTACTAATGGTTATTTTGGCAAGACCGTAGGTTGTGGCTACCGGTACATATGCTTCAATGTCACCAAGTGCAGCTCTGTCGCCGTAGAGCATGTCGTATTCAAGCATCTGTCGTTCGTTTGAATAGTCAGTGTCAGTTCCAATGTATGCCTGATTGAGCTTGTTCATGCTGCCCTCGGTAAAGCCGAGAGTTTTGAAGATGAACGAAGAGAGCTGATATGAGGTGAGCTTTTCTGGCGCATCTGAAAAATCAAGTCCGCAGTTGTTCCATACAATGTAGTCGGTTGTATAGTAGTCACCATCGGTTACAGTCCAGTTCTGAACCGTAAAAGCCGGCAGATGGTCACCGAACATTACTACAACCGTAGGTTCACCGCGGCTTATAATTTCCGAAAGCAAAGAACCGATGAATGCATCAGCCTCGTGAAGCTCGTTTACATAGTAACAAAAGCCGGCATTTTCCGGGTTGTCCTCGTTTCCCGATACAGTAATGTGCGGCGGCTGTCCGTCAAGCAGCTTTTCATAGCTTTCCCAAGAGCCGGGGTATCTTCCGTGAGGCTGTACCGAAATTGTATATACAAGGTCTCTTGCCTCCGGTGTGGAGTCGAGTGCGAGGAGTATGTTGTTGGTCAGCATGGAGTCACGTGCCCAGTTGCGCTTGTTTTTCTGAATGTCGGGCATGTTTTCAAGCGAGGTGAAGGTTTCAAAACCGAGATTCGGGAACACCTTGTTTCTGTCGTAAAACGTACCCTTGTGATTGTGAATGGCGTGTGCTGTATAGCCGAGATGCTTTGTGTTGTATGCAATTGATTCGCAGGTGTTGTTTTGCAGAACCGACAGATACGGATACTCCGCAACACCGAAATAGGAAACCTCCATACCTGTTATAACTTCGAATTCGGTATTACAGGTTCCTGCACCGATTGAAGGGACAGTAAGAAGCCCGCCGGGGAAATTCTGCTTGAGGCTTGTGTAAATCGGAATGGGATTTTCGCTGAAGGAGTAGCCTTCAATGTTGTTTACGTCGTAAAAGGACTCAAGCTGCAGGTATATTATGTTCGGAAGCTCGTTTGTGGGAGCTTTGGTGTTTAAATTTTCGGGACTGATGGCAGCACCCGATGCGAGCTCGTCAAGATTTGTTTCAAGCTCTTCAACAATGTTGTCAACTGTTTTTGCCGAATAACCTTGCGGCTTTTCAATACCGTGGTCAAAAATTGAGCATAAAAAGCATATGTTGAAGCCGTGCTGTTTGTAGGCTGTCGGCAGGTTTGAAAAGTGGTCTGTATCAAAAGCAACACCGAGATATACGGCTGTGCTTGAAACGGTAAACGTGCAGATTATCGCTGCAATAATCGCACTGTATTTTATTGATTTCTCGCATTTTGGCGCTTTGATAAATAAGTAAATAAGAAAAGCAATGGCAAGAATTGTCAGAATTGCAATTCCGACTATCTGCCAAATTTCAAGGTATATCGGAACAATGGTGAGTGCAGACTTTATAACACGGAAATCCGATGCGTTGAACGGTGTTGTGCGAAAGCCCATGAGACATCTGCTTACAGCAGCAACCGTTGCCCAAAGAATTGTATTGAGGGCAAAAACAAAGGGTCTTCGCTTTACAAAATACATTATCGAATAGCAGGCGATAATAATAAGGGTGTTAAATAAAAACGGCACAGGAGCTTTGTAAATCAGCGCGAATGCCTTGGGAAAGCTCTTTCTCAGTGCGGCTTCAAGAAGAAAATTCAAGAGAAGCGAACAGATTGAAATCAGAATAAAAGAGTTTCTGTTTGTGTTTATTAAAGCTGCGATTCTATTTGGTATAGTGCGAATAAATAACAAAACCTTTTTCATGTTAATACCTATATTGTTTTTGTATTTGTTTTTTCTTTTATGTAAAAGACGAATTTTTTCGCTCAAAGTTCCACAAAGAACATATGAGCAAAACACTTCAATAAAGAAAATAAAACCGACCGAACAGGTGAAAATCCTTTTCGGCCGGTCATTTGTGACATTTAAATTTTGATCAGTGCCGAATTATTCAGCGACAACGGGTGTTTCTTCGCCTTCAGCAACTGCATCGCCTTCAACAACTGCATCGCCTTCAACTGCTGCATCGCCTTCAACAACTGCATCGCCTTCAACTGCTGCATCGCCTTCAACTGCTGCATCACCTTCAACAACTGCATCGCCTTCAACTGCTGCATCGCCTTCAACTGCTGCATCGCCTTCAACTGCTGCATCACCTTCAACTGCTGCATTGTCTTCAACTTCTGCATCATTTGCAACTTCACCCATGAGAGCCTGAGGATCGTATTCGGGCTGAATGATGTAAAGAACAAGAACAAGGATAACAAAGAGAATTGTTATGATTGTTGTAGCCTTTGCGAACTTTGCGTCAAGAGATTTACCCTTGGTTTTGCCAAAGAAAGTTTCTGCACCGCCGGCAATAGAGCCGGAAAGTCTGTGGTCCTTACTGCTCTGCATGAGAACCGAAATAACAAGGAAAACCGCCATAATGATAAGCAGGATTCCAATGACAAGATTTGCTGTAGCCATTTTTTGAATTCCTCCGATGTTTTCATCTTTAATAGTATTTTTTTACACAACGCATAGATTATAACATACTTTTTTGCAAATTACAATACCATTTTCAAAAAAAATCAAGAATTTTGCGTAAAAACTATAAAAATCTTATTCCTTAGCGTTTGTAACCGCTTCTTTTACGGTTGCGGCTACGCTTGCAAGGTTTTGAAGGTCGGAAGGGATGATGAGCTTTGTTGCCTTTCCGTCGGCAACCTTCTGGAGCGCTTCAAAGCTCTTTAAGGTGATAGCCTTGTCTGTGGGATTTGCTTCGTTGATAAGCTTTAAACCTTCTGCAATTGCGTTCTGTACTTTAAGAATGGCATCAGCCTCACCCTCAGCTTCGCGAATCTTGGATTCCTTGATAGCTTCGGCTCTGAGAATTGCCGCCTGCTTTTCAGCTTCTGCCTCAAGTATGAGAGATTCCTTTTTACCCTCGGCGATAAGCACTGCAGACTTCTTTTCACCCTCTGCCTGGAGAATCTTTTCTCTTCTTTCACGCTCGGCACGCATCTGCTTTTCCATCGCGTCTTGAATATCTCTCGGCGGCATGATGTTTTTAAGCTCAACTCTGTTTATCTTGATTCCCCACGGGTCTGTTGCTTCGTCGAGAATCGCACGCATCTTGGTGTTTATAAGATCTCTTGAGGTAAGAGTGCCGTCAAGCTCAAGGTCGCCTATGATGTTACGCAGTGTTGTTGCGGTAAGGTTTTCAATGGCAATCATGGGGTTTTCAACGCCGTATGCGTAGAGCTTGGGGTCTGCAATCTGGAAATAGATAACCGTGTCAATCTGCATATGAACGTTGTCGCTTGTGATAACGGGCTGGGGAGGGAAGTCCACAACCTGCTCTTTGAGAGAAATGTTTTTTGCTATTTTGTCGATAAAGGGAATGGTTACATGCACGCCTGTTTTCCAGGTTGTCTTGTAAGCACCGAGTCTTTCAATAACAAATGCTCTTGCCTGGGGTACGATTTTAATGTTTGAAAGAATGATAATGAATAGTACAATGATGATAGGGATAATGATTTCCATAAGTTTTCTCCTTTCGGTTGTGTAAATTGTTATTTGTCTGTAAATACGTAGCTTTTTTCAGCCGGTGTTTCGACTTTTTCGCACAACAGCTTTACGCCGTTGATTTCCTTGATTATCACATATTCGCCTTTTGTAACGGTGCTTGCATCGGGTGCAATATAAGCCGACCAGCTTATTCCTCCCACCTTTACTCTGCCGACACCGAGAGGTTCAATGTCTTCCTCGACAACCGCCGTTTTACCGATAATCGCATCAAGATTTGTCTTTTCCGACTTTGCTGCTATGTTGTCGCGCAGCTTTTTGTAAAACAGCAGCATAAGAAGCGCGGAAAGCATTACAAATACCGTTATCTGTGCCCATAGAGGAACACCGAAAAGCGATAGAGCAAGGCATATGAGCGCACTCGGCGCAAACCAAACCGCAATCAGCGTGTTTGTCATGCCTTCGATAAATAAGGCTGCCGCAAATACAATGAGCCATGCATATATTTCCATCTGTTTTCCTCCTTTTGAATATTAATCATAAATATCACGTAACTGTCTGTTTATACTTTCACAGCTATAGCCGTAACGTGACAGCTTTGCTTTGAATTTGAGAAGCTCGTTTCTGTCGGATAAATCGTATTTTCCCGTACTGCATAGCTTTTCAATCAGCAGCGTCAGCGTTTCATCGAAATCAACACCGATGTTTTCAAGAGCCTCATCCATACTTTCTCGTGAAAAACCCTTTGCCGACAGCTCTTGCTTTATCCTATACGGACCGTAGAGCTTGCTTTTTGCCATAATCTGAGCTTTTCGAAGGCATACCGTATCATCGTCGACGATTCCGGCATCGCACAGAACGCGTATTGCGTCAGTTGAAGCTTGTGCGGAATATTCCTTTTCCAAAAGCTTTTGCTTTAGCTGTGAAGCGCTTTTGTCCGAAAAACTCAGCAGATATGTACAGTACTTTATTGCTTTTAGCTTTTCCGAAAGAAACGTGAGTAATTCCCCATCTTCAAATTCAAACGGAAAATCCTTTTCGTCTATGCCGTAAAGCCCGTTTTCCTTTGCATCTGAAAGCGTTATACGGTATTTTCCGTTTTCCTCTGTTGCAATAATAAGCTCTTTTTCTCCGTCAGACGGAAAAATACCTGTTATTATCATTATGCGTCAGTCTCGTCTGTTATGAGTATTCCGGATTCGGTGACTTCTTCGGCATTTTCCATTATCTCTGCACCGCCGTGGTTTCTGAGTCTGTCTACAATTTTTGCTTCTATTTCAGCGGCAAAATCCTTGTCCGAATCGAGAAGCTCCTTGACCTTTTCTTTACCCTGTCCGAGTCTTGTTTCGCCGTAGTAGAACCACGAGCCGCTCTTCTGGATAATGTCAAGGGTTATAGCCATGTCAATGATTTCGCTTTCCTTTGAAATACCCTTGCCGTAGATAATGTCAAATTCCGCCACCTTGAAGGGAGGAGCTACCTTGTTCTTTACAACCTTGCATCTTGTGTGGTTGCCGAGAGATTCTCCGCCGTCCTTTAAGGTTTCAACACGTCTTATGTCAAGACGGACGGATGCGTAGTACTTAAGTGCATTACCGCCTGCGGTTGTTTCGGGGTTGCCGTACATAACGCCAACCTTCATACGAAGCTGATTTATGAAGATAACAATACAGTTTGATTTCGCAATTGCACCTGAGAGCTTTCTGAGAGCCTGGGACATAAGGCGTGCCTGCAGACCAACGTGAGCATCACCCATTTCGCCGTCGATTTCGGCTCTGGGAACAAGTGCTGCAACAGAGTCTACAACTACAACTTCAACTGCACCTGAGCGTACAAGTGCCTCTGTAATTTCGAGCGCCTGTTCAGCATAGTCGGGCTGAGAAACGAGAAGCGAATCAATGTCAACACCGAGAGCTTTTGCATAAACAGGGTCAAGTGCGTGCTCAACGTCGATAAATGCAGCTTCGCCGCCTTGCTTTTGAACTTCTGCTACAATGTGAAGAGCAACCGTTGTTTTACCCGAGGATTCGGGCCCGTATATTTCAATGATTCTTCCTCTCGGAACACCGCCTATGCCAAGGGCAAGGTCGAGTGAGAGAGAGCCTGTAGAAACGGCACTTACGTTCATCGCGGCATTGTCACCGAGCTTCATAATCGCGCCCTTTCCGTAGCTCTTTTCTATTCTTGCAAGAGTGGTTTCAAGTGCTTTCTTTTTGTCTTCCGCAACAGATACGGGTTCTTTTTTTGTCTTTTCCAATTCAAACTTTCCTTTCATAAGAGAGTTTATTTGCTGTAGTGATTATATTGTATCATAAATCCCGTACAAATCAATAGCTTTGTACTAAAAAAATACAGGTAAAAGTCCCGTTTATTACTCTTTGAGGATTTTTATTACTTCTTCCGGTTTTTCTGCCTTGAAAACAGCAGAGCCTGCAACAATTACATTGGCACCCGCTTCTTTTAAGAGGTGTGCATTTTCACTGGTTAAGCCTCCGTCAACCTCAATTTCGGGATTTACACCGAGACGCGCCGACATTGTTTTGATTTCTCTTACCTTATCAATACATTCGGGTATAAGCTTCTGACCGCCAAAGCCTGGTTCAACCGTCATGACAAGTACAAGGTCTGTCTTTCGCATCAGAGGCTCAAGAACAAAGGAGGGCGTGTTTGGTTTTATTGAAATTCCCGCAAGCTTGCCCTGTGAGTGAATGAGGTCGATAAGCTTTTCGTGGTCGTTTGTTGCTTCGTAGTGGAACGTAATAATGTCTGCACCGGCTGCAGCAAACTGCTTTATGTATTGCTCGGGGTTTGATATCATAAGATGAACGTCTAGAACTGCATTGCACGACTTTCTTGCCGCTTCAACAATCGGAAAGGCGAAAGACATGTTCGGAACGAAGTGTCCGTCCATAACGTCGATGTGAACGTATTCCGCTCCTGCATCTGTTATTTTTTTGAGTTCATCCTCCAGATGAGAAAAATCACATGAAAGAATTGACGGTGAAACCTTTGCCATAATAGTACCTCTTTAACAAAAATGTATAGTTTTGTTGTAAACCTAAAGAAAAGCGCTTTAAGTGCTTTGTGGCACATTGCAAAACTTTTCATAAAATAGACTGTGGAAAGAATCGGCTTTTGTATGCGGCGAAAGAGAAGTAGAAGCAAAGGAGTATAACGATTGCAGTTCGCCGAAAGAAGCCTTCACATAGATATATTAACTGTATCAAAAAAGCAAAAACATAACAAAATACAGCATAAAAATGATAGACTTATACTATATACCATGTTAAAATATATTATACCCATTTTAAGTGAAATTGTCAAGTACAGTCGCAGAAAGCACAGGTTTTACAGTCAAATTTAAACACAGTATTAATTTTTGGTAAGTATTTGCGTGTTTGCTTGACTTGATGGACAAAATCGGTATAATGTAGGAAGATATAAAAATATCTGAACCAAAGCTGTGCAAACATTTTTGCATAGGCGAAAGGAAGTATTCAAATGAAAAAGAATCTGGTTGTTGTCGGATACGGCGGAATGGGCGGCTGGCACGTTGACCACGCAAAGAAAAGCGATGTTGTAAATCTCCTTGGCATTTATGATATCAAGGAAGAAAAAAGAGCGCTTGCAAAAGAAAGAGGCATTTTTGCCTATGAGACCTTTGAAGAAGTATTGAAGGATGAAAGAGTTGACATTGTAACTGTTGCAATTCCGAACGATTCTCATAAAGACGTAGTAATAGCAGCACTTAACGCAGGCAAAAATGTTATCTGTGAAAAGCCCGTGGCAATGGACCTTTCAGAGCTTGACGAAATGATAGCAGCTGCAAACAAAAACGGCAGAATTTTTTCTGTTCACCAGAACAGACGCTTTGACGTTGACTTTCTTGCAATGAAAAAGCTTAATGACAGCGGCGATATAGGCGAGCTTATAAATATCGAATCGCGTATACATGGCTCACGCGGTATTCCCAGCGACTGGAGAGGTGAAAAGGAACACGGCGGCGGTATGCTTCTTGACTGGGGCGTACACCTTATCGACCAGCTTCTTCAGATTATAACTTCAAAGATAACCAAGGTTTACTGCGAGTTTGACAATATTACCAACAACGAGGTAGACGACGGAATAAAGCTTACCATCATGTTCGAGGATGGCAAAAAGGCATATGTTGAGGTTGGAACCTACAACTTTATTGACCTTCCGAGATTTTACATGCGTTCTAAGAAGGGAACAGCCCTTATCCGTGACTGGAGAGAGAACGCAAAGGTAGTAAAGTGCAAATATTGGCATGAGAGCGAGGTTATTCCGGTTGAAACAGCCGCAGGTCTTACAAAGACCATGGCACCGCGTGACGAGGTTACCGTCGACTCTTATGAAATGGAAAGACCTGCAAGCGATGTTCACGACTATTACAGAAACTTTGTAAAGGCAATAAACGGAGAAGAACGCCAGCTTGTAACGCATGAAGAAATGCGCCGCGTTATGAAGGTTATGATGGCGGCATTTGAGTCCGCAAAGCTCGGACAGGTTGTTGCTTTTGATGACGAGAAATAATTCTTTCCTAATATAATAATATACGCCGTCCACCCAAATAAGTGGACGGCGTACTTTTTCAATCTTTCAGCGTCACAACCGTAACACCCGCATCACCCTCGCCGAAAGTACCCATCCGGTACTCCTTGATTCGAGAGTCGCGTTTAAAATAATCCCAAAGAGCCTTTCTTAATGCTCCCGTTCCTTTTCCGTGGATTATGCGAACGCTTGACAGTCCTGACAGAACCGCATCGTCAAGGAACTTGTCAACCACAAATATTGCGTCATCCCCGATAAGACCGCGTACATCCGTCTCACTCTTGATTTCTGCCATTTTCCTTGGTGAACGTGAAGCACCTTTCTGCTTCTGAGCATTCTTTTCTTCGACAAGCCGTAGCTTTTTGAGCTTTACTTTGAGCCTTGCACTTCCGATAAGAACAGAAGCCGTATCTCCGTCTATCGACTCAATTTCGCCCTGCTTTCCGAGGTCTGAAAGGATAACCTTGTCACCCTTAACGTAATCTCTCGGCGGCGTGTACTCAACCTGTATTTTCTCTCCGATTTTCGTGTCAAGCGATGCAATACCGAGTGATTTTCTTACGTCCTCGCGTGATTTTTCAAGCAGTTCTTTAAAGTTTTCAGCATCCTTTTTGCGCTGAATTTCCTGAAGCTGTGAGAACACCGCGTCTGCACTCGCTCTTGCTCTTTCCAAAAGCTCCTGCGCCTTTCTTTCGGCTTTCGCGTTTTCTTCTTCAATCTTGCGGTTGAACTCAAGTCGCTTCTTTTCGCTTTCCTCAAACATGGTTTCTGCCTGCTTTTTGAGCTTTTCGGCTTTTGCCTTGTCACTCTCAAGCGTTATTCTGTTCTGCTCAAGCTGACCGATAAGACCTTCAAATTCTCGTGTTTCTGTGCTGATTTTTGCATCGGCACTTTTTATTATGCTCTCGGAAAGTCCGAGCTTTCTTGCAATGGCAAACGCGTTTGAGCGTCCCGGCATACCTATTGTCAGCTTGTAGGTCGGACGAAGCGTTTCAAGGTCAAATTCGCACGAAGCGTTCGTAACCTTGTCTGTCTGCAGGGCAAAGGCTTTAAGCTCCGCATAGTGCGTTGTCGCGGCACATAAAATGCCCTTTTCGGTTACCTGCTCTAAGATTGACTGAGCAAGTGCCGCACCCTCAACGGGGTCTGTACCAGCACCAAGCTCGTCAAAGAGTATGAGCGATTTTGGCGTGTAACGCGAGAGAATGTCAACTATGTTTACCATGTGCGACGAGAAGGTTGAAAGCGATTGTTCAATACTCTGTTCGTCGCCTATGTCCGCGTGTATTCCGTCAAGGACGGGAAGGGTAGAGCCTTCTTCGCAAGGAATGTGAAGACCGCACTGCGTCATAAGACAGAAAAGACCGATTGTTTTGAGAGTTACGGTTTTTCCGCCTGTGTTTGGACCTGTTATGACAAGTGTTGTAAAGCTCTTTCCTAGATAAATGTCTGTCGGCACAACGTCTCTTCTGTCGAGAAGCGGATGACGCGCCCTGTTTAATCTAATATAGCTTCTGTCGTTGATTTCAGGCTCACAGCACACGTATTCAAGCGACATCTGTGCCTTTGCGAAGATAACCGAAAGCGAGCATAAAACCTCAAGATTCGATCTCAGACCGTCTGCAAACCTCAGAACCTCGTCTGTAAGACTGCGGAGAATTTTTTCAATCTCCGCTTTTTCCTTGCCCTCAAGAGTTCTCAGCTCGTTGTTTGCTTCAACAACCGCCATAGGCTCGATAAATACCGTCGCGCCCGAAGCGGACGAGTCGTGAACGAGACCTTTGATTTCGTTTCTGTATTCGCTTTTTACGGGAATAACGTAACGTCCCGCACGCGTGGTTATGATGTTTTCCTGAAGATACTTTGAGGTTTCTCCGCCTGAAACGTATTTCTGCAGAACATCGCGTACTTTGGAGGATGCGTTTCGTATCTTTCGTCTTATGTCATACAGCTCGCTTGAAGCGTTGTCGGCAACCATGTCCTCGGACACAATGCTTGTTGAAATTCTTTCTTCAAGAAAGCGGTTGGGTGAGATTTGAGACACATATGTGTAAAGAAGACTGCCCTCGGTTACCTTGTCAAAGTAGACCTTTGCAGAGGAACAGGTGCGAAGGAGCGAAGCTATGTCGAGAAATTCCGCAAGGTTCAGAACAGAGCCTTTAACAGCCCTGTCAATATGAGAGTTTATGTCCTTGACACCCGAAAAAGAGGGATTGCTCTTTACGAGAATAAGGTTTTTAGCCTCGGTTGTCTCTTTGAGCCGTCTCTTTATTTCCTCGGCAGAAACCGAAGGATATATTTTATTTATCCTGTCTTTTGCACAGGAAACGGTACAGAACGACGAAAGAATTTCAAGAACCTTGTCAAATTCAAGGGTTTTCATTGCCTTTGAAAAGCTATCAGTGTTTTTGGAATTCAATGTGTCTGAACTTATTGATAGATTGTTTCGTTTGTTCATAGTGTTAATTAGTTTTCTCCAACGGTATTAACCATATTTTTGTATATTTTAAGTGTTTCAAAACCGCGTTCCGTGCGGTAAAGCAGATATTTTTCCGCCACAAGGGAAAATTCGCCTCTCAGCGATGTATCAAGCCTGAAGGACAAAAATCTGTTGACCGGGTTTTCGCATATAAAACGCATTGCAAGAATTGTGGGGTATGAAACAGAAACCGTGTTCGGAACTTCATGTCCCGATAAAAAAGCATTCTTGTGACATTCCTTGCAAATAACGCATCCCTCGGAAAGGCTGAAATAACAGGATTTATTCTCCTCAAGATCACACGCGCATATCGGGCAGTAATCAAGAACAGGCATATAGCCGCACACCTGCATGAGCTTGAGCTCATATGCTCCTTTTATAAGCCATAGTGGAATGTGATTTTTTTCGGACAGAACGTGAAGAGTGTTGAGAAGAAGCCGAAGAGCCTCTGTTTCATCCGCACCTTCATTGGTTACGGCGTTTGTTATGTCAAGAATATAGCTTGCAAGGGCGAAGCCTAAAACATCGGTTCTCACTCCGAAAAAGCCGTGCTTTAAAACTGCGGTTTTAAGTGTGTATCTGCCGTTTTTTTCTATAAGATCAAACTCCGAATAGCAGAAAAGCTGAACACCGGCTGCGTTTTTGCTCTTTATGCCTTTAACGCCTTTTGCAAGTACGGTGATTTTTCCGAGAGCTCCCGTTAGCACCGTTATTAATTTGTCCGAGTCCTTTACAAGCGTTTCTCTTATTACAACGCCGAAAACACTTAGCTCGTTCATTCGTCTTTTTTGAATCCGAGACGCGAGATTGAAAGCTCGGAGTCACGCCAGTTTTCCTTAACCTTTACCCATATATCAAGGAATACTTTTTTGCCTGTCATCTCTTCAATGTCCTCTCTTGCAAAGGTCGCGGCTTTCTTGAGCGTTGCACCGTTCTTTCCGATTATAATTTTCTTGTGAGCTTCCTTTTCGCAGTAAATTTCCGCACGGATTCTGGCTATTTTTTCTTCGTCAACATAGTCCTCTATTGTAACTGCCGTTCCGTGAGGAATTTCATCGTCAAGTATGCGAAGCAGCTTTTCTCTTATAATTTCCGCTGCCATTACACGTATCGGCTGGTCGGTAACTGCATCCTCTGCATAGTACCACGGCTCGTTCTTTAAAAACGGACGAAGCTCGTCTATAACAATGCTCACGTTTTCACCATTTAATGCACTTGTCGGGATAATCGACACAAAGTCGCACATTTTGGAATACTCCGCAATTGCAACAAGAAGCTTGTCTTTTTTGGTAATATCCGTCTTGTTGAGTACAAGAACGCAGGGAAGCTTTGACTTCTTTATTCTCTCAGCTATTTCCTTGTCCTGAGTCGGGATTCTGTCCATGACTTCGGCAACAAAAACAACTGCATCCGCATCGGGAATTGCGCTGTTTGCGGCATCCACCATGAATTCGCCGAGCTTGTTTTTTGGCTTGTGAAGACCTGGCGTATCGATAAACACATACTGCTCTGTGCCGTCTGTGTGAATACCCGTAATTCTCTTTCTTGTGGTCTGAGGTTTTTTGGAAACCGCTGCAACCTTTTCACCGACAATTGCGTTCATGAGCGTGCTTTTTCCCACATTCGGGCGTCCGATAAGACTTACAAACAGGGTTTTCTGTTCCTTTATGGGAACTCCCGCGTTTTTCGTGTCGGCATTTTCCAAAACCACGTTTCTTGTAAGACCTATTCCCGTTAAAATGTCCTCTGCGCTTTCTTTCATGTAAACGTCGTCATCTTCGCTCGTTTCGTGGTCAAAGCCGAGAAGGTGAAGCACAGAGTGTACTGCAAGAAAAGCTGCTTCTCTCTCTAAAGAGTGACCGTATTCCGCTGCTTGTTCTACTGCCTTTTCAAGAGAAATTACAATGTCGCCTATTGCACACGGCTCGTCGCTCTCGTCGTCATATTCAATTTCACCGTTTTCAAACATAGGGAAGGAGAGAACGTCTGTAGGTGCGTCCTTCTCACGGTATTCCTTGTTGAGCGCGTGAATCTTTTCGTTGTCCGTAAAGGTAACGGAAATTTCAACGGGAAAATCTATTTCCTGATAGTCGAGAGCTGCTGTGATTGCTTTTTTCACAACCGAGCGAAGAGAGCTTGTAAGCTCAATTTTGTCCTGGTCGTTTCTTGTATATATTGTATGCTTCAAAATGTTGTTCCTCCGAAAAGTAGTTTTAAGGTTGTTTTTTGTATTTTTTTATGATGTGGCGGATAATCAGAACTGTAGCAATTACGCTTGCAACGAGCCATAAAAGTGAGCTGATGCCAATGATTGCCGCAACAACGGGATGTAAAACAGACCTTGCAACAAATATCGATGTCGGACCGTCTGCACCGCCGATTATTCCTATGGCATCTTGCACGTTGCAATGAGTCATAATTTTCTGAAGTATTGCTTCGAGGTCTATAAACGGAAGGCTGTATGAGTGTCCCATGTCAATGTCCTTTCTTAAACGTTCTGTTTTTCCTGCTGCTTTTTTATTCTCTCGGTTTCGTAATGCTCATACGCACGTATAATTCGCTGAACAAGTGCGTGTCTTACAATATCTTTGTCCGAGAGGGTGAAAACCGAAACACCGTCAACATCCTTTAAAATTTCCGATGCCTGGGTAAGACCGCTCTTTACACCGTGAGGCAGGTCAATCTGCGTAATATCACCCGTAACTACGATTTTTGAACCGAAGCCGAGACGCGTTAAAAACATTTTCATTTGCTCAGGCGTTGTGTTCTGCGCTTCGTCAAGGATTATGAATGAGTCGTCGAGTGTTCGGCCTCTCATGTAGGCAAGGGGAGCAATTTCAATCGCACCCTTTTCCACGTTTCTCGTGTAGCCCTCCATGCCGAGCATTTCAAACAGCGCATCGTACAGAGGTCGGAGATATGGGTCAATCTTGCTCTGCAAATCACCCGGCAAAAATCCGAGACGTTCACCTGCTTCAACGGCTGGACGGGTAAGAATAATTCTGCTTACCTGCTTTGCACGAAGAGCATTTACCGCCATTGCAACCGCAAGAAAGGTTTTACCCGTACCTGCAGGACCTATGCCGAAGGTTACGGTGTTGCTTTTTATTGCTTCTATATAGTTTTTCTGACCGACGGTTTTTGCCTTTATCGGCTTTCCTCTGCTTGTAATGCAGATGCAGTCGTTGTCAAGCGTTTTAAGCTCGTTTGCACTTCCTGCGCTTACCATGCTTATGACATAGCGGACATTCTGCTCTGTAAGGCAGTCCGAGCTTTGCGAGAGCTTTAACAGATATTCAATAGCATTGCATGCTTTGTCAACGTCTGTTTCATCCTCACCGCTTACCCTTATTCCGTCAGAACGGCTTGTGATTACAACACCGAATTCGTCCTCTATTATTTTTGTGTTTGCGTCAAAGGAGCCGAATACAACCGACTGCCTTTCGGGTGAAATACCCTGCAAAAGTTTTTCCTTCATCAGTACCTCTTTAAATGAGTTTTTGATTTTATTCTTTTTCTTCAGCTTATATTATATACTCAAATTTCTTTTATTTCAATACCGCAGGTAATAATTTTACTCTTTAATTGAATTTAATGAAGTATTTTTGTTTCTTTATGAATGTCTTCATTTCTTTTTTGAGAGAATAGTCCTGATTTTTCTGACAAGAATTTTTGAAACTCGCACAGACGCGTTGTGGTTAGGATGTCCGACAGCACCGACTTCGTTTTTCATTTTGCTGACAGGCTTTGTTATAATGCAATATACATCCTTGTTTGCTTTTGCAAATTTTTTAACAGCACTTCTCACCTGTGCTTCGAACGGCAGCATCATCATACCGTATACCCATATAATCGGAGTTTCGGGGTACATAGTGCGTACTTTTGTGAGAAGACGGATAGCTGCTTCTTCAAATTCTTCGGGAGTAACATGAGAGAGCTTGTCGTTTGTGCCGCCGTTAATTATAAACACGTCAGGAATATATCCGTCGCATACATAGTTTTTTCCCTGTCGTGTAGTATATCCGAAAAATTCTTCAAATACCGTTCCGACTTCTTCACCGCAGGAGTGAACAATTCCCTGACCTGAAATACATTCCGTGCGAATGTCGGCACAAAGAGCCTTTGCGGTAAGGTATGCATATGTTTTTGTTGAATCCTGCTGGTATGTATCGTATTTATCAGCTTCCTTTTCCGCAATTACACCGTAACCGCAGGTTATTGAATCGCCTATAAATTCGAGCTTCAGCTTTTTCTCGGGCAAAGCTTTCATGTACGGCTTCTTTCCGAAAAGCTGAACTGTATCGATTTTCAAAAAATCGTTTCTTTCGGAAATGCGGATAATTCTTACTTTGTGTTTCTTATCCTTGAAGCCTTCTATTACGGCTCGGTTTGCTTTGCCGTGAATACCGAATTTGTATTCCTTGTCGTCTATGAATATTTTTACGAAGCATGCAAATTCGTGAGAGTGTTCAAAGAATGTGACTATTATTCTCTCAAAACTCGCTTCAAATTCAATTCCGCTGTTTGACCATGAAAGAACCGGAACATCGTCCTCGAAATACTGTCTTCCGAGAAGCCTGAAGTCTCCGCCTTTGCGTATGGGAAATGTGATGTTGTTAAATTCCATTGTAAAATCCTCCGTTTATATTATTCCGAATAAGCAGAAAGCCGTTATACTGCTTTTGCAATACTATACATTGTCTTTTTCGCGTTGCCTGTATTTTTGGGGTGATATTTTTTCCTTTGAGAAAAAAACTTTTGAAAAAACAAGTACGTCACTGTATCCGACGAAACTTGCAATTTCTGTTATTGACATATCCGTTTCAACAAGTAACTTTTTTGCACGGTTGATTTTGTGCAGTGTTATATATTCCTTTGTTGAGATATTAAACTCGTTGCTGAACATTTTGTGTAAATAGGGCTGACTTACTCCGACAAGCCTTGACAGTTCGTTTACCGTGATTTTTTTATGAATGTTGTTTTCAATATAGTCAATACAAAAATTCATATATATTTTGGAATTTGGAGTGTGCTGTACAGACACTTTTTTATGTGCGTGGCTGTTGAATATCCGCAAGAAGATTTCAAGCATTTCAAAAGAGTCAATAATTTCGGCGTGTCTTGTAAAAAGGTCGTTTACCAGCTTTTTCATTGAAGTATAACATGAGTAGTTAAAAATCAAATCATCATTCACATTATATCTTTCGAAGACATCTTTCATTCTCTCATCATTTGAGATAATCCATAAAAATTCCCAATGACTTTCTGTATCGGAATGGTATTCATGCTTTTGCCCCGGATAAATAAGAAAACCTTGCCCTTCGGTTACGGCCTTCCCGTTATAATATCCCTTACCTTTGGTTACATAATGAATGATATATGAATCTCTTTTTCCCGGGCCGAATTTGGTAATTGAGATGTCACCGCTGAAGCCCATCATGTCAATATCAAGCGGGGACTTGCTTTTGTCGGAAAAAATATTTATCATACAGAGCCCTTCTTTCTTGCAGTTATGATTTTAACATATGTTGTATATATTTGTCAATAGACAAAAACCGTGTGTTTGCTGTATTATTAAAGTGAATAAGAAAGGAGCTTGGTTATGATTTTGGATAGATTTAAAGAAATAGGCGAATATGCTGCTGCAGGTATGTATGAAGAACGCAGCAGAAGTCTTTTTTACAGAAAATCGCTGGGTATAAGAAGATTTTATGAAAACCGTGAGCTTGCTTCTTACAACGGTGAATATTTGTATCCGTCAGGAATTATCCCGAATAAAATGAGTGTATATCCGCAGTATAATGCAGGACTGAATATAGATTATGATGAGCTGTGCAAAAAGGATAAAGAACTTGCGGATTTGGTTGTGTCTGAATTTAGTGCGTTTAAAACATCCGTGCCGTATGAACATTCGGTCGGAGGTAATATGTATACACATTCCATCCCGAATTATGAGCGAATTTTAAAAGAGGGATTTTTCTCGTATGTCGAAAGAATAAAAAAGATAGAAGACAGAGATATGCGTGAAGGTCTTTTGCACGTTGTTGAGGGAATAAAAAACTATTCAGACCGCTGCGTAAATTATCTTGAAACAGCAGGTGCGGATGAAAAACTTATAAATGCATTGAAGAAAGTGCCGTTTTATCCTGCCGAAAATATGTATGAAGCACTTGTTGGATGGAATTATATTCTTTACCTTGACGGTTGCGACAATCTCGGTTGTCTTGCGTCCGGTCTTTATACTTATTATAACGGCGAAGATATCACCGAAATGCTCAAAAACCTGTATGACAATTTTAATTGTAACGGCGGATGGTCAATGGCTCTGGGAACAGATTATAATCCCCTTACAATTCAGTGTCTTGAAGCTTCAAAAGGCAAAAGACGTCCCATGATTGAGCTTTTTATAAATGAAAATACGCCTGATGAAGTATGGGAAAAAGCGTTTGAGGTTGTTAAAACCAGCAACGGACAGCCTGCTTTTTATAACGAAAAAGTAATAATGAACGGGCTGAAGAACAAATTTCCGGTTATTAAAGATGAAGATTTGAAAAAATTCTGCGGCGGCGGTTGTACCGAAACAATGCTCGCGGGACTTTCAAACGTAGGCTCGCTTGACGCAGGAATACACTTGCTCTGGATATTGGAAGACACTATATATAAAAAGCTTGCGTCTTCACAAACCTTTGAAGATTTTTATAACTGCTACATAGCAGATGTAAGAGCGGTTGTTGATAATATAACTGCTCAGATAGCTAAATCCCAGGAAGCTCGTGCAAAATATAATCCTCTGCCGATGCGAACGCTGCTTATTGACGATTGTATTGATAAAGAATGCGAATATAATAACGGCGGTGCAAGATATAAGTGGAGCATCATCAATTTTGCAGGCATGATAAATGTTATTGATTCAATGCTCGTAATAAGAGATTTTGTATTTGAAAACAAGCTTTATGATGCTGAAAAATTCATTGATCTTTTAAAAGAAAATAATAAGGAATTTTTGGCTAAGGCAAGAAGGCATTCGGTAAGCTTCGGCAATGATAACGAGGATGCCAACAGCTTTTCGGGCAGAATTTCAGCAGACATTTACTCAATGCTTGATAATAAAAAGCCGTATATCGGAGAAGGCTTTTTGCCGGCAGCTATTCAGGTGGCATCACAGGTTCCTGAAGGAAAGAGAGTGGGAGCAACACCCGACGGCAGAGAAAAAGGACAACCGCTTTGCGATTCCCTTGCCGCTATTTTCGGAAAAGATACCGAGGGTCCCACAGCACTTTTAAAGAGTGTTGCATCGCTTGATTTGAAACGCGCTTTGGGAATACCCGTACACAACTTTAATATAAATCCCGATTTCAAGAATGACACACTCAAAGGTCTTATTCTTGGATATATGGAGCTTGGCGGAATTCATATGCAGATAACCTGCACTTCGCTTGAAACTCTTATGGAAGCATATGAAAACCCCGATTTGCACAGAAATCTTGTTGTGCGTGTCGGCGGATATACGGAGTATTTTTATGCGTTGTCCGATGAACTGAAGAAAATGATTATAAATCGGAGTATTCAGAAAATGGAGTAACCGAAATGGATGGAAAGGTTATAAAAATTTCACGTTACTGTACCGATGATGGTCCGGGAATCAGAACCGTGGTTTTTTTGAAGGGCTGTCCGCTTTGCTGCATATGGTGTCATAATCCCGAGTCACAAAACAGAAATGCACAAATAATGTACGACAGCAGAAAATGCATCTCCTGCAAGCTGTGCTGCAATGTATGTGATAACGGCTGCCATGTGTTTGACGAAAACGCACATACACTTCAACTTGAAAAGTGTAACCTCTGCGGTAAATGCGTACAGGCGTGTCCGACGAAGGCACTTGAAATTGTCGGCAAAACACTCAGCACAGATGAAGTTCTCAAGGAAATTGAAAAGGACGCGGTTTTTTACCGAACTTCAAACGGCGGTGTAACAATATCCGGCGGTGAGCCTCTGTACCAGCCTGACTTTACAGCCGAAATTTTAAAACGCTGCAAAGAAAAGG
This sequence comes from Eubacteriales bacterium, assembly GCA_045540015.1. Lineage (GTDB taxonomy): Bacteria > Bacillota > Clostridia > Oscillospirales > CAG-382 > UMGS1387. The sequence continues at coordinate 18,187 of JAZQGP010000056.1, read as the reverse complement.
GAATACACACCGCAATCGAAACAAGCGGCTATGCAAGCAATGAATCCCTCAAAAAGGTTTTGAAATATTGTGATTTGGTTTTGTTTGATATAAAGGAAACAAATGAAGAAAATCACAAGAAATTCACCGGAGTTTCCTTGCAACCGATACTCAAAAACCTTAGTACCGTAAACGAACTTAACATTCCGTTTGTCCTGCGTTTGCCGATTATACCCGGACTCAACGACAGGGAAGAGCATTTCATAAAAGTGAAAAGCATCGCAAAAGAGCTAAGGTTCTGTAAAGGCATTGAAGTGATGCCGTATCATGTGCTCGGTGCATACAAATATGAATTACTGCAAAAGGAATATCTTTGTTCGGATATAAAAGAACCCGATGATGAAACCGTTGCAGGGTGGAGAGAATTTTTGAACGGTGAAATTTATGTTTAAACAACATCAATTACATAAGACTTTCATAATAAAAGCAATTTGTATTTATATAAAAACTTTAAAGGAGGAAATTATTATGAAAAACAAATTGTTGGCATTAACCCTTGCACTTCTCATGCTTGTAACTGCAATACCTGCAAGCGCAATCGGCATGGTTGGTGTTGAAACCGCTGACGAAGTCGGCACAATCGAGCAAACCGCACAGGCGGAGGTCATGGCAAATAAAGCCGGAATTTATCGTCCCGGTATAAACTTCTTTACAAACACTGTATATGCAGAAACATTTGAAGGCTATAGTGTAACCGAATACAGTGCTCAGAGCTTTGACGATTCGGTAGACACCCCGTTTTATGCAAGCAGTGAGATTGCTATTAAAGAAGACCCCACAGGAAAAGGCCACGGTAAAGTACTCGATCTGAGAGCAGATGCGGGTGCTTGGACTACATTGTACGCAGATGCATCAGATGAAAATTTCAATCGTCCTGCATACATTTATTTTGTCGGTTCTCGTGAACAAGGCGGTGCGTACGGTCTTTATATTGGTTCAAACAAAGACACTGATACCAATGTAGCAGACTATAATTTTCTGGAATATATCTGGGGAACGGCCGATAATCCTTGGAACTCAATTGAAATAAGCTACCCCAATAAACTGTTTGGTCTTAATAATAGTAGAGTAGGCATAAAGAACATTGTTTCTTTCGCAAATAGTATAGGAAGTGATGCGAACGCGGACGGAAAGGCACACATGTACTATGACGATCTTGTGCTTGTTCCTTACTACAAGGTTACCTATCAGAATATAGGACCTGACGGAGCACCGCTTGCAGATAACACGGTTTCCTATTTCCTTGGCACTGCCGCTCAGCTTTCTGTCGGTACTGACGGTGCTATTAACGGTTTGCCTACAGAATATACTGTTGATTCTACAATGACTCTTACTGCTCCTGAAGGATACGAATTCGGCGGTTGGGCAACCCTGCAGAATTCAACTCAAGCAGTTACTTCTGTTACACTTAGCAACGAGGACTTGAATTTTTATCCCGTATGGACTGTAAAGCAGACTCCGATAACTTATACTTTCAAGACTGCTGATGAAAAATATTTTGACTATCAAATGGAAGTTGTTGCTGAAGAATTTGCATTCCCTACAGCAGCAAATCTTGGCACAGGATACGAGCCCATGTTCTATGATGGCACAAGCTATTTCTATCCCGGTGAAGATTATACAGGAACAGCAACTGAGTTTACAGTGTATCCGACCGGCATAATCTTCAAGGAAGATTTTGAAGACGCAGTAGTGGTTGCTCCCACAGATGCTGATATGCAAGTAACTCCGGACTACGTGAGAAACACAAACGGTTATGTACATCTCGCAAAAAATATGGGTGCAGTTGTAGAAAAAGACGGTAACAAAATGTTCTCCATGCAGGCAGGAGCTTGGAAAGGTACGTTCCTGCTTAACGGATTGGGTATTACTACACCCGGTTTATATAAAATAGAATGTGATTTAACAAGATCTTATGACGCGTATAACGAATTGCACGTAATGGTAAACGGTTATAACGATAACTTGAAGGTTAGTACTTTGGCACTTAACGACAGCAATACGCATCACATGACATTTTATGTAAATCTTGTTCTTGACAATAGCGGAAATCTTATGTTGAAGACAGCAAGTGCAACAAATGCTGTAACTAGCTTTAACGGTCTTACATTACAGTGGAGAGGTAGTGGCGCCGGTGAAGTATATGTAGACAATGTAACAATGGACTATACTCCGTATGCTCCTACATATGTTAAAATGGTAAGCTACAGAGACCAAAATCCTACCGGTATCAGATTTGCTTCACATGTTTCGAACAAAGCAAGAGAAGTTGGTGCTGAATATGGTTATGTAGTGGCTCTTGAATCTGCTCTCGACGGAGATAATACAAAGCTCTTCATTGATAATGTTGATTCTGTTTCTACCAATCAAACAACTTCAGGTACAAACAGCGCAGGAGTAAAGTTTGTTGCTGCAGCTGCTTTCAACAAAGACCTTGGTGTAGACAAAGTTTACAGCAGAAATGGAGATCCGTTTGATAACGGGGTTATAACATATCGTGGTATTGAAGAAGTATTCTATACAGGCGTACTTTTCGGTATAACTGATGATTACAAAGATGTTGTGTTTGTAGCAAGACCTTTTATCAAGATTGACGGCGTATACTACTACGGTGAATGTTATTCAACTTCATTTAACGAAGTCTATAATAAAGCAAATTCCTAAGGAGAAACAAGCATGAAAAAATATATATCTCCTGAAATAATAAAAATTATTGTGTCTGACGAAGACATAATGAACGGCAGCGACACATTTATCGATGTCGGATCTCTTTGGGGTACTGCCGAAAGCGACATGTAACAATTATATTAGATAGAAGTTCTCCTATTATTTGGTGGGTGCGGTATTTCCATCTCCTTCTTTGCCGCACCCTTTTTTGTATAACGAAAACCACCGGCTGTGTATAAACCGGTGGTTATATTTTCATATGCTGTATTTTGTTTAACCGAGAGTAACCTTGTGGTAAACCTTCTTGCCCTTCTTGATGATAACTTCATCAGCAAAGAAAGCCTTGTCGTAGGACTGTGCCATGTCAGCTATCTTTTCGTCGTTAACCGAAACACCGCCCTGCTTTATAAGACGCTTTGCTTCACTTGTGGAAGGACAAAGCTCGCACTTGACAAGAAGATTTGCAAGAGCAATCTTGCCGTCAACAAAGTCCTCGTCGCCAATTTCGGTTGCAGGCATGTTTTCTCTGTCACCGCCGCCGCCAAAGAGAGCGCGTGCGGATGCAAGAGAAGCATCGGCGTGTTCTTTTCCGTGAACAAGCTCTGTAAGCTCGTAAGCAAGCTTTTCCTTTGCCTTGTTAAGCTCGCTTCCTTCAAGCTTTTCGTATTCTGCAATTTCCTCGAGTGAGAGGAATGTGAGCATCTTCATGCACTTGATAACGTCAGCGTCGTCAACGTTTCTCCAGTACTGGAAAAATTCGTAGGGAGATGTCTTTTCGGCATCAAGCCATACAGCGCCGTTTGCTGTTTTACCCATCTTCTTTCCTTCGGAGTTCATGAGAAGGGTAATAGTCATTGCATACGCGTCTTTTCCAAGCTTTCTTCTGATAAGCTCTGTACCGCCGAGCATGTTGGACCACTGGTCATCGCCGCCGAACTGCATGTTACAGCCGTATTTCTGGAACAGATAGTAGAAGTCGTAGGACTGCATAATCATGTAGTTGAATTCAAGGAAGCTGAGTCCCTTTTCCATTCTTTGCTTGTAGCATTCGGCTCTGAGCATGTTGTTAACCGAGAAGCACGCACCGACTTCACGCAGAAGCTCAATGTAGTTGAGATTTAAAAGCCAGTCTGCGTTGTTTACCATCATGGCTTTGCCTTCGCCAAACTCGATAAAGCGGCTCATCTGCTTTTTGAAGCAGTCACAGTTGTGCTGAATCTGTTCTGCTGTCAGCATGGAACGCATATCAGTTCTTCCCGAAGGGTCACCAACGTGTCCCGTACCACCGCCAATAAGGGCAATAGGTCGGTTTCCTGCCATCTGGAGTCTTTTCATAAGACAGAGCGCCATGAAGTGACCTACGTGAAGCGAATCTGCCGTCGGGTCAAAGCCAATGTAGAACACAGCCTTACCTGTGTTTACAAGCTCTTTAATTTCTTCTTCGTCTGTAACCTGCGCTATAAGACCGCGGGCTACGAGTTCGTCATAAATAGTCATTTTTATATTTTCTCCTGTTATTGCATTTATAGCTAATGATACCATATTAGCCGAAAATTGTCAAGGTTTAATTTGAGAACTTAAAGCAAAGCATTGACGAACCGTCTTTCAAGTGATATAATAATCAAAACACCCACAAAAGGAGCAAGCAATGAAAGCGATAATAGACAGAATTGAGGACGGCATTGCAGTGCTTGAACTCGAAAACGGCAAAATGTGCGAAATACCCGCACAATATCTCGCAGGCTTTTCTCAAGGCGATGCCATTGATGTAACATTCACAAAAGACGAAAAAAGAACATCCGAGAGAAAAGAAACAGTAAAGCAAAAGCTCTCACAGCTGTTCGACAACTAAAGCTATGAACGCAAAGAAAAATCTTCCGCTCTTGTCGCTCATATCATCAATGTTCATTTTCGGAACAATCGGCATATTTGTCCGTTTTCTTCCGTTTTCTTCGAGCTTTATTGCAATGTGCCGCGGATACATAGGCTTTATTTTTATAATTTTGTTTATGCTTATAAGCAAAACAAAAGCGGATTTCGGTGTGATAAAAAGAAACCTTACACTGCTTTGTATATCAGGTATATTTATTGGATTTAACTGGATATTTCTGTTTGAAGCCTACAAATATACAACAGTGGCAAGAGCAACGCTCTGCTACTACTTACAGCCTGTATTTGTAATGCTGCTTTCACCGGTTTTCGTCCGGGAAAAGCTTACAGTCAAAAAACTCGTATGCGTACTGTGTGCACTTGCCGGAATGTTTTTCGTGTCGGGTGCGGCAAAGGGAAGCGGAGTCAACAGTGCAGAAATACCGGGATTTGTTCTCGGCGTGGGTGCAGCGGTGCTGTACGCACTTGTAATTTTGATAAATAAACGCATGAAGAATATCGGTCAGTATGAAACAACATCCATGCAGCTTTTTGTTGCGGCTCTTTCCGTAACACCGTATACGCTTTTTACAGACAGCATGGCTTATGCATTTTCACCAAAAAATGTTCTGCTGCTTTTGCTTGTCGGAATAGTCCATACGGGATTTGCTTATACGCTGTACTTTTCCTCCATGAAAAAGCTGAAAGCCCAGACAGTTGCAATTTTAAGCTACACCGACCCTGTTGTTGCAATTATACTTTCAAGCATAATTTTCAGCGAAAACATGGGCTTTGACGGATTTGTCGGTGCTGTGCTTATATTGGGTGCGGCATTTGTAAGTGAATTTTTTGAAAAGTCGAAGTAATACAAAAAGCTACAATTAAACTAACAGAAAAACCACCGAAGTGAAATTAAATCACCTCGGTGGTATCTTTTTTATAAAACTATATGTCTTACTGTTCTTGCTCGGTAAATGATGCTTCAACAGGTATAGGTGCAGGCTCTGCTTTTCCCTTGAGCATCTTGTAGAAGTTGGCATAGGTTGTTTGCATATAAGGACCAACCCAAATTGCAGCAATTCCGAATGTGACGTAAACTAAAAGCAACCAACCAATGAAAGAAAGACCAAGTATAAAGAGATCCATCTTATGCCCGTCCATCATTTTTCTGGACTCGGTTATTGCATCAAGTGCTCCCATTCCGGGGTTCTCTGCAAGTATGTATATTAAATATATTTTATGTTAAAATTATCATAACACATAATGACATATTTTGTCAACAGATTTTTTATGAAAAAGAGCTTGGGATTATCTGTATTTGCTATTTTACGCCCAGAACATTCCTCCGGGTTTGGGTTCATGAATCATAACGTTCTGAAGGAATTTGATTGCCTTTTCAAGACCTTCCTTGCTTGACATTACGCTGTCCTCATGCTCAATGCTGAGTACATGGTCGTAGCCCACAAGCTGAAGCATGGAAATCATATCCTTCCAGAGCTTTTCGTCCGTGCCGTAGCCGAGAGAACGGAATACCCACGAACGGTTGATTTCATCGCCGTAGTGCTTTGTGTCAAGTACGCCGTTAACTGCCGTGTTTGTCTTGTCAACTCTTGTATCCTTTGCATGGAAGTTGAAGATTGCTTTTTCCTTACCAAGCTCGCGGATAACCTCAACAGGGTCCATACCCTGCCAGAGAAGGTGAGACGGGTCAACGTTTGCACCGATTGTAGGACCTACTGCCTTTCTTATCTTGAGCATTGTTTCCGTGTTGTATACACAGAAGCCGGGATGCATTTCAAAAGCAATCATGTTTACGCCGTATTTGTTTGCGTACTCAGCTTCCTTTATCCAGTAGGGGATAAGAACGTCATTCCACTGATACTCAAGAATTTTGAGAAAATCATCGGGCCACGGGCAGGTTACCCAGTTGGGGTATTTAGCACCGGGTGCATCACCGGGACAGCCGGAGAAGGTGATAACTCTCGGAATTTCAAGCTCATTTGCAAGAATACAGGTTCTCTCAAAATCCTCGTGGAACTTTGCCGCAACCTCTTTGTCGGGATGTACTGCGTTTCCGTGTGTTGAAAGAGCACTTATTTCAATTCCGTGCTTCTTGAAGGTTTCCTTGAAAGCGGCAAGCTTTGCCTTGTCACTGAGAAGCTCTTCTCTGTGGCTGTGTCCGTCTCCCGGGAAGCCTCCGCATCCGATTTCTACCATTTCAACGCCAAGACCCTTGAGATAGCCGAGTGCTTCGTCAAGTGATTTGTCATAAAGCGGTACTGTAATTACACCGAGTTTCATAATACTTTTCCTTTCAATATATAATTAATTTTTTAATTCGGGCATTTTGTAGGTGGGAACTAGCTCGTGAATAAGGCTTCTTATGTCAGCCTTGTCGTCGTACATGACTTCTTTCATTTCATCGAGCTTTGTCATGAACCAATTATCGTCAAACACAAGCGGCTGACCGATATGTATAAGGTGGTTTTCCGTATCCTGAAGTCCTTCCTCGTCCATGAGAAGCTCTTCAAACAGCTTTTCACCGGGACGAAGTCCGGTAAATTCAATTTTGATATCCTTGTCAACCTCATAGCCCATAAGTCTTATCATGTTTTTGGCAAGGTCGAGGATTTTTACGGGTTTTCCCATGTCGAGAACGAATATTTCTCCGCCCTTTGCAATTGCTCCTGCTGTTAGTACAAGAGAAACTGCCTCGGGAATTGTCATGAAATAACGTATAATATCGGGATGGGTTACAAGAACGGGTCCGCCTGCTTCAATTTGCTTTTTGAAGAGAGGGATAACAGATCCGTTTGAGCCGAGAACGTTTCCGAATCTTACTGCAACAAACTCGGTTTTCGACTGTCTTGACATGCTTTGAACAACCATTTCGCAAATACGCTTTGATGCACCCATGACGTTTGTGGGATTTACTGCCTTGTCTGTAGAAATGAGAACAAAGCGTTCAACACCGTATTTGCTTGCAGCCTGTGCGGTTTTAAGCGTTCCGAAAACGTTGTTTTTGATTGCTTCGTTCGGGCTGTCCTCCATCAGAGGAACGTGCTTGTGAGCCGCGGCGTGATAAACAATCTGAGGCTTGTAGTCGCGGAATATGCTTTCCATACGCTTTGAATCTCTGACAGAGCCTATCAGAGCAAGAATATCTACCTCCGGTCTGTCTGCTTTAAGCTCGTTGAGAATATCATAGGCGTTGTTTTCATACACATCGAAAATAATGAGCTTTTTCGGCTTGTGCGCTGCTATCTGACGGCAAAGCTCGCTTCCTATCGAACCGCCGCCGCCTGTTACGAGAACGATTTTGTTCTCTACGTAATTCATAAGCTTATCCGTATCAATCTTTATCGGAACTCTTTCAAGAAGATCCTCGATTTCAACCTTTTTCAGCTTGTAAATACTGCCGGATTTATTAATAATCTCATCAATAGACGGCATACTCTTAAGCTTGCAGCCTGTCTGTGAACAGATTTTAAGTATTTCGGCTCTGTCGTTTTTGTCAATTGTGGGAATTGCAAATATAATAGTATCAATACTGTAGCGTTTTGCTGCAGAAACTATGTCATGTCTTGTTCCTACAACCTTTATTCCGTTTATATACTGACTGTATTTGGATTCGTTGTCATCAATTGCGCATACGACGGTGCTGTTTCTGAATGCTTCGTTTTTGTAGGTGTCGTTGATAAACATGCTTGCAGCTTCACCTGCACCGATGACCATTATGCGCTCCTTTTTTCTTGTTTTTTCATCGGTATCAATATCGGTATCAGAGCTGTCGGAATTTCTTAAATGTTTTATTGTTTTATGAATGACTTTGAACATGGCTCTTATACAGCACAAAGCACCTGTAAACAGAACAAACAGAATTATATATGTACTGATTGGGAGTTTTGCACTGAGGTTGTCGGCAAAAACCAGCCCGAAAATTGTAAAAAACGAGCTTGCAATCAATGAGCAAAAGCCGAGCCTTGCAAATTCAAGCGTGCCTGCAAATATCCACATCACCCTGTAAGTTCTTGAAACTGTAGCCGTGATAAAATAAGGAATAAGGAAAAACAGACTCAGATAAATAAGTCCGCTGCCCGTGATCTGAGAAAAGCTTGCAGCATTGAAATCTACTGCAAGGAGCAGGGAAGATATAATGCAAAGCCATGCCGTAATGAAGTCGATTGTAAACCAAAGCAGAATTTTAGTTCTGTATTTCATGATAATTTCCTCTCTGAAGAGTATTTACTGTATTATTGTACAGCAAGCAAAAAGATTTGTCAAGGAAAACGCATAGATTTATGTAAATAATATAAACTAATATTTACAAATTCTTCCTTGATTTGACAAAATTATTCTGATACTATATAATTGCGGAAAATTGGGAATCATTTTAATAAGCCCTATCCCGATGACCGTAAAAGGCAAAGAAACAAACCAACGCGAAATGAAAAGAAAGGAAAGTAAACTATGACAATTTTTAATGTGTTATCTTTAATCGGCGGCTTGTGCCTGTTTTTGTTTGGTATGGACCTTATGGGTAAAGCACTTGAGCGACGTGCCGGAAGCAAATTGCGTGTGCTTCTCGGTAAATTCACAACAAATAAATTCGCAGGGCTTTTAACGGGTCTTGTTGTTACAGCCATTATTCAAAGTTCGTCTGCCACAACGGTTATGGTCGTGGGTTTTGTTAACTCATCACTTATGTCGTTGTCGCAGGCGATTAATGTTATTATGGGGGCAAATATCGGAACCACTGTTACAGCATGGATTTTGAGCCTTGGCGGAATAAGCAGTTCAAATGTGTTTGTCCAGCTTTTGAAGCCGATGTCCTTTACTCCCGTTCTTGCTCTTATCGGTATAATATTCAATATGTTCGGCAAGAGCACAAAGAGAAAGGATACGGGAATAATCCTTCTCGGCTTTGCAACGCTCATGTTCGGTATGGATGCCATGACTGATGCGGTATCGGTACTTAAAACCATTCCCGAATTCAGGGAAATGTTTGTAATGTTCTCAAATCCTGTACTCGGCGTTCTTGTAGGTGCGATTCTTACGGCGATAATACAGTCAAGCTCTGCTTCTGTCGGTATTCTTCAGGCACTCAGTGCAACGGGAGCCGTAACCTACGGTGCTGCAATTCCGATTATCATGGGACAAAATATCGGTACTTGTATAACCGCTATTCTTTCCTCTTTCGGAGCGAATAAGAACGCAAAGCGTGCAGCACTTGTGCATCTGTCCTTTAACATAATAGGCTCGCTTTTGTGCCTTGTGCTCTTTGTTATAGTAAACATTGCTTTTGCACCTGCACTCTTTAATGAAAGCGCAACGCATATGGGAATTGCAGTTGCTCACTCTGTGTTCAACGTGTTCTGTACGCTTGCACTTCTTCCCATGTCAAAGCTTCTCGAAAAGCTTGTTATAAAGCTTGTGCCCGATTCCAAGAAGCCCGAAGCTGTTGTCGAGCTTGACGAAAGACTTCTTGCAACTCCCGCAATTGCGCTTGAAAGATGCCGTGCGGTTGCTGTTGATATGGCAAAAGAATCGGTTGAGGCACTAAAGCTCAGTCTTAAAGCAGTAAAAGAATATACACCCGAGCTTGCCGAAGCTATCCGCGAAAAGGAAAACAGAAGTGACCATTATGAGGATATTCTCGGCACTTATCTTGTAAAGCTCAGCGTAAATCAGAGTGCAGACTCAGACGGTGCAGAGGAAGCTGAGCTTTTAAAACTCATCGGAGATTTTGAGCGTATCAGCGACCATGCCGTGAATATTCTTGAATCTGCAGAGGAACTTAGAGATAAAGAGCTTGAGCTTACTAAAGAAGCGTCGGAAGAGTTTTCCATTATCTCGGCTGCTGTTGACGAAATTCTTACACTTACCCTTAAAGCCTTCACGGACGGAGATTTTCATGCGGCAAACAGCGTAGAGCCTCTTGAACAGGTGATTGACGGACTGAAGGAAAGTATGCGCACCCGCCACATTAAGCGTCTCCAGCAGGGTAACTGCTCAATTGACACTGGCTTTGTCTGGAACGATATGCTTTCAAACCTTGAGCGTACCTCAGACCACTGCTCAAATATTGCAGGCTGCGTTGTAGATGTTGCAGATAATAATCTTAACATCCATGAATCTCTCAGAAACTTCAAAAAGGATAGTGAAGAGTTTAAAAGCTTGTATAACGGCTTTGCAGAAAAGTATAAGTTTGCTTAATTTATTCAGGCTGCCTGTGGCAGTATAAAAAGTCCAATAATCAGAAAAAAGGAGCTGTAGTCAACTCGATTGAAATAATCGTTTTGCTATAGCTCCTTAATATTTGTATTGTTTGTTTCATGAAAGCGCGGACTGCGTCCGTTTCATGCAGAAAACGAGATTTAAATAATTTCGTTTTCAGTTTTTGCTTAAATATGCACCTATGTGAAATTGAAGTTGTTTAGACTTCAATTTCACCGTTCAAAAGTCATATAAACATCATGGACCTTAGCAAAAACACCCAGAAGGTTATCGAAACAGACGAGAGAAGCGTTGCAAGGACGATGATGTTCGACGAAAGCACCATGTCGTTGTCCATGTTTTTTGCCATAACATAGCAGGTAACGGTTGTAGGCGAGCCGAGCATGATTAAAATCGAAACAAGCTCACTGCTCCTGAAGCCAAGCACAACTGCAAGCGGAAGAAAAAGTGCAGGAAGCAGGAAAAGCTTTATCATGGATGCAGCGAATGCAGGCTTAATTTTTGCCATCGCTTTGCCAAGGCTGAAAGAAGCACCAACAGACAGCAATGCCATGGGCGTTGCCGTCACGGAAATGCTGCTCACTGTTTTTGAAATAACCACCGGCAGCGTAATGTCAAACAGAGCAAACGGAATTCCCACAAGTATGCCGAGTATTATCGGGTTTGTAATAATGCCGAAAAGTGCCTTTTTTACATACTCCGAAAACGACCTGTGCTCACCTGATGCGCCGAGTGTAAGAATAATAACCGAAAATATGTTGAAAAGCGGAACTGCAACAAGAATCATAAGCGGTGCTTTTCCCGACGAGCCGTAAATGTTCTGCACAAGCGCAATTCCGAGAATTGCCGCACTTCCTCTTGCAGCACCCTGCGCAAATGCGCCCACCATGCTCTTGTCCTTTATAAAAAGCTTTGCAATAATCCACGCCATAAGAAACATCAAAACTGTCGCAACCGAGCAGAAAACAACAAAGCCAAGGTCAAAATCTTCTCCTATGTCCATTTCGGATATGTCCTTGAAAAGGAGCACGGGAAGCGCGACCTTAAAGACGTATTTATCCACAGCAGAAGCAAAGCTCTCGCTGAAAAGTCCGACCTTTTTAAGCAGCACACCCACAAGCATTACAAAAAACACGGGCAAGGTCGCATTGAGACTGAAAATAAAACTGTCAAGCATAAAAAACCGCTTTACCTCTTTTCCGTTATATACTCGCACGAACAAGAAGCGTGTTAATTCTGTCGCACTCAGCTTCTTCATCTTCGGGGTTTTGCCGAGGTACTATTTTCTTGTATTTCGGCTTGTCGTCAACATAGTTTTCAAAGCCGCTGCAAAAGTCCTCATAGCTTTCATACACACCGACAACCTCCACACTGATATCTGCTACTTCAAACGACAATCCTTCAACATCCGAAAGTCCCAGCGCATCGTTTTCAGCAAGCTCGCAAAGCTCCTCGCACTGAGCAAGCACGCTTTCATTTGAAGCCGCTTCGTCGGGATTTGCGTACATTTCAAAATTGTCCCTGAACTCCTGTGCAAACCACAGAGCAATATCCCCTGCACTCTCGCCGAAGGCTACGGTTGTAAGCCTTGAAATATCGCTTGAGGCGTCTATAATTGCAAAATACATGTTTTTTCTCCTTATGCTTATCTGTTCTTTTGCGAAAGAGCGCGTATAACAACGCTTGAAAGCAGAAGTCCTGCGGCTGCAGGCACAAACGCCGTGCTTGCAGGAATTGCGTGCTTTCCCGGCGGCAGCTGTTCGGACATTTCCGCAGGCTTTATAGGCTCTTCCTTTGAATAAACCACCTTCAGATTTTTTATGCCGCGCTTTTTCAGCTCGTTTCTCATCACTCTTGCAAGAGGACATACACTTGTCTTAAAAATGTCCTCAACCTCAAGCCTTGACGGGTCAAGCTTGTTGCCTGTACCCATGGAGCTTACAATGGGAGTTTTGCACTTGTCTGCATTTTCAATAAGCAGAATTTTTGAGCTTACTGTATCAATTGCATCAATAATATAGTCGTATTCGCAAAAGTCAAAGTGCTCTTGCGTGTCGGCTGAGTAAAACATTTGAACGGCATTTACCTCTATATCGGGTGAAATGTCGAGTATTCTCGTTTTTGCCGCCTCAACCTTCGGCATGCCGACAGTACTCACGAGAGCATGTATCTGGCGGTTTATATTTGTTGTGCTGACACTGTCCGAGTCAACAAGCGTTATTTTTCCCACACCGCTTCTTGCGAGTGCTTCGACCGCATATCCGCCGACACCGCCTATTCCGAAAACAGCAACATGAGCATTTTTCAGCCTTTCCATTGCTTCCTCTCCGAGCAGCGCCCTTGTTCTTGAAAGTCTGTCCGACATAAATACGTTCCTTTTCACAAAATATATTCTAACGGAGCCGACACGCAATTATGACAGCTCCGTTTTTCTCAGCTATGAATTCAAAGCAATATACCGTGTCAATGCAATTAAATCCTTAACATTAATCACAGTCCCGTCTGCATCCTCATCTGCATGAAAATCCGCACGGAGAAGCTTTTCTCCCATAAGAAGCTCTATTCCTGCAAGGTGGTTTGCAAGCGCAGTCTTATCAAGCTCATCAATTGCGCCGTCAAAGGTTATGTCTCCGACTCCCTCGATAACAAATCTTGCGGTATATGCGGCATCGCCCGTGACAGGTGAAATATTCGGCATCCAGCCTACAAAGGTGTAGCCCTCCTTTGAAGGTTTTGTAGCCGTTGGCGTGCCATAGTAGAATTTAGGCGTTTTGCCATAGTAGCACCAGTCTTTGTTTTTGTCAACATGCGCTGTACCGTCTACAACCCATGTGATTGTATACGAACGCAGCTTTTCAGTATACACAGCAGTATAAACGGCATTGCCCAGAACCGCTTCAAACGCTCTGTCCCAACCCTTGAAAGAAAAGTCATACTGCGCCGTGCTCTCAAGTGTCGGCGTTTCGCCTGCATACGAAGCGATTGTGTTCACACCCGTCTCATACGAGAAAAGCTCGCTTCCATCGCAATTTTTAAAGGTAACCGTATATTTCTGCGGAACGTTATAGAAGGTGTCTGCACTTACGGAAGGATATGCGTTCATTTCCATTTTGTCAAGAAGCTGGCAATTGAAAAACGCTTTTGAGCCGATGGTAAGAACAGTCGACGGAATATTGATGCTTTCAAGTCCTTTTACGGCATCTCCCGTCTGTGAATCAACCGTCACGCAGTTAAAGAACGCGCCCTCGCCGATTGAGGTTATCATATCGGGAAGCACCACCGCTTCAAGAGACAGACAGCCCGAAAATACTCCCTCGCAAAGCTCTGTTATTTTTGTTTGCGCAAGATCTGCGCTTTCAAGACTTGTACACGCAGAAAAAGCATACGGAGAAATCGTACTTAGGCTTTTTGGAAAATCAATTTCACTGAGTGCTCTGCAGTTTGCAAATGCATTAGCTCCTATCGTTTTAAGACTTTCGGGCAGATTTATGTCTGTAAGGCTTTTGCAGTATTCAAATGCGTTTTGACCGATTTCGGTCACGGTATCGGGAAGAAAAACGGAAACTGCGTCCGAGGCATAAATAAATGCATTGTCACCGATCGAGGTAAAAGCTCCGTCTACGGTTATTGTCTTTGCGAGCATTACATATTCTTTCCACGGAGTATCCGCGTAATTGAGATAGTCGGGCATTTTCCCGCTTCCCGAAACAGTCATTTCACCGCTGTTCAAATCAAGCTCCCAGGTCACTCCGTTTGTCGTGCCGCCGTATATCTTAGCGCTTACGGAAAAACAAGAAAACAGCGAGAGAACAACCGCAAGCAGTATAATTTGTAATATTTTTCTTTTTGTATTCATCCTTATTCAGTCCTTTCATCGGACGGGCATATTTTTTATAACAGACGTGCATTTTTCAAAAATGTTCCAAATGTACGTTTTTTTCAATATCCTTTCAGGCTAATTATACAATACCGCAGGGCATTTGTCAAGAAAACATATATTAACAATATATTACTTATGCTTTTTTCCGTCCTCATAACAGTTCTTTACAACCCCCGACAAAACCAAAAGTGCCAAAGCATTCGGAATCACCATAAGCTGATTAAAAAAGTCGGTCAGATTCCATACAAGCTCATTTGACGAAACAGTTCCGAGAAACACAAAAAACAGAACCATCACCGTGTAAGCTTTATCCGCTTTTTCGCCGAAAAGATAATGCACGTTTATTCTTCCGAAAAAGCTCCAGCCGAGTATACTTGTGAATGCAAAAAAGAACATACAAAGAGCAACAAACATCTCACCCAAGCCCTTGCCAAACGCCTTTGAAAAAGCAAGCTGTGCCATATTTGTGCTTGAAATTCCCAAAGCTGTTATGTTTTCATCACACAGTACGACAATTACAGAAAGAGCAGTCAGGGACATAAGCACAATCGTATCTATAAACACGCCCATCATGGCAACAACGCCCTGCTCATGAGGAGTTTTGTCTGTTACCATGGCGTGTGCATGAGGTGAAGTTCCCATGCCTGCTTCATTTGAGAAAAGACCTCTTTTTGCACCGTAAAAAATTGCGTTCCTCAGAGTAATGCCCGATGCCGCACCCAAAACGCTGCAAGGTGCAAACGCACTTTTAAATATGAGAAGAAGCACCGCAGGCAAACGCTCTCTGTACATAACAAGAATTGCAATGCTTCCCGCCATAAAGAAAAGTGCCATAAGCGGAACGATTTTCTCGGCAGTCCTTGCAACACTTTTTGCACCGCCCGACACAACAGCACCCACACACAAAGTAAGGACAATTCCCGTTATTCCGAAAGGCACACCGAAGGCATGGTAAAGAGATTCCGAAACAGCATTAGACTGCACCATGCTTCCGGTAAAGCCAAGCGCGATGATTGCAAAAAACGCAAAAAACATGCAAAGCAGCTTTCCCGTTTTCCCACTGAAAGCCTCTGATATATAGGCAACCGGTCCTGCGGTGATTTGTTTAGTTCCACCTGATTTTTTCGCGCTCCAAACCGCAAGCACGCCCTCGGCATACGAGGTTGCCATGCCAAAAAAGGAAATAATCCACATCCAGAAAACAGCACCCGGTCCGCCGAGAAGTATTGCACTGCACGCACCGACTATATTTCCCGTTCCTATTTGCGCGGCAACCGCAGTTGCAAGTGCCTGGAACGAGCTAATCGAGCCGTTATTTGTTTTCTGCTTTTTGAACAGCCCTCCGAAAACAGAGCAAATACCCTCTTTGAAGCACCGCACCTGCACAAATTTGGTTTTAAGCGTGTAAAAAACACCTGCACCGCAAAGCAAAAACACAAGCACGTAGTCCGAAAGGCAGGCGTTTATATATGAAACAGATACATTCAGCGAATAAAGAAAATCATACATTTACATTCCTCCGTTAGAGCATATGCAAACATAAGATTGAAAATGAAAGCAAAAGAAGAAACCGCAGCAAATGCCGCGGCTTCCTCTGAGATGAGTATATAAGTAATTTTAAATTACTTCTTATTATTGGAGTTCTTGGTAACGAGCTTTGAAAGCGCGAAGAGCGCGATAACGTTAGGAAGAACCATGAGGTAGTTGAAGAAGTCTGTAAGCTCCCAAACAAGGTCATTCTTAAGGCATGTGCCGAGGAATATAAACACGATTGCGATAATAGAGTAAACAAGTGTTGCAGCCTTGCTGTTCTTGAAGAGCGACTGAACGTTGAGCTTACCGAAGAAGTTCCAGCTGAGGATTGTCGAGAAAGCAAAAAACAAGAGACAGATTGCTACGAATATGCCGCCGACACTGTCGCCCATAACGCTTCCTACAGCAGTCTGCATAGCGTTTGTCTTGGAAACAGCTTTCCATGCGTCGCTTCCGTTTGTATAGAGAGTTGAAATAATAACGAGAGCTGTCATTGTAAGAACAACGAAGGTGTCAATGAACACACCGATCATTGCAACAACGCCCTGGTCGTGAGGCTTTTCAACGTTAGCTTGAGCGTGTGCGTGAGGAGTTGAACCCATACCTGCTTCATTCGAGAACAGACCGCGCTTTGCACCCTGGCTGATTGCAGTTTTAAGAGCCGCGCCTACAGAACCACCTATGAGAGCCTGAGGAGTGAATGCGTACTTGAAAATCATAGCGATTGTTTCGGGAACACTCTTTATGTTAACTGCGAGAACAACAAGTCCGCCGACAAGGAAGAGGCAAGCCATGATAGGAACAAGCTTTTCCGTAACGGAAGCGATTCTCTGAATACCGCCGATAAAGATAAATGCTGCGATTGCCGCAATTACAAGACCTACAATCCAGCCCCATTCGGTATAGTTAACACCAACTGCATTACAAGCTGCTTCCGCGATGGAGTTAGACTGAACCATGCTGCCCATAAAGCCCAGAGCAAGAATTGCAGCTATCGAGAAGAATACTGCAAGGAACTTACCAAAGCCGCCCTTGAATGCAGTCTTGATGTAGTATACGGGACCACCGTGTACTTCGCCGTTTGCGTCAACAACCTTTGTTTCCTGTGCAAGAGTTGCTTCTGCGTAAATAGTTGCCATACCGAAGAATGCGATAACCCACATCCAGAAGATAGCACCGGGACCACCTACAAGAATAGCACCGGAAGCACCGACGATGTTACCTGTACCGACCTGTGCTGCAACTGCCGTAGCAAGTGCCTGGAAGGATGAAAGTCCGCCCTCCTGCTTTCCACCGCGAAGAGAAAGGTTACCGAATACCTTCTTCATACCTTCGCCAAAGCAGCGAACCTGTACAAAGCGTGTCTTGATTGTGTAGAAAAGACCTACTCCAACCAGAAGAACTATAAGAATATAGTCCGTAAGAAAACCGTTAACTTTCACTACTACGTCAAGCAGTGAATCCAAAAATGCCTGCATATCTCTTTCCTCCTAAAGTTTAATAACTCCGAAAAGATGTATGCAGGCATAAATTACGGCTATAACCGAAATATTTGATTTGTCTGCTCCATTCTTTTGCCTGAGAGATTCAGCACTTCATTTGAAATGCCTTACACCTTCGGCACCCAATTGGCTATCGGGATTCTCCGGAGTTCCCTCCGCCTACTGTTTCTTTCGATTCAGAAGGTTTCTGTGGGATGTTTAATATGCTTGTCGTATATTATAACACAGGTTTTTTGTTTTTGCAATACCTTTTTGAAATTTTTGGCGGTTTTTGTGTATTTTTGGTGAAATTTATCACTTGGTGGGGGTGTTTGTATGTTTCGTAGTATATTTTTTACAAACGTCGTGCCTATCGGCAGGATATCATAAGCTGTATTTGTGGCTTCCGCTCGCCGCGGAGGCCCTACGTTTTACTCTTCGAGCACCACGTCTACTTGTGTAGAAAAGTAGGCAAAAGAGC
>JAZQGP010000055.1:0-2834 GCA_045540015.1 Eubacteriales bacterium | reverse complement strand
GCCTGTCAAAACGTGGAAGCTTGTTGTGCTCAACGCTGTTATCGTATGTATTACGCTTGGTGCAATACTGCTTGACATCACGTCGTCAAGCGGTATGACGGAAAGAAAAAATCCCGCAGTTTCATACGGAGATTATTATATTTCGGAGCTTCAGCTCCGCTATATGTACGTAAAGACGGCGGACGATTTTCTGTCTGATCCCGCCAATGCCGAAGCTGACATCGTCAAAAATTATGACAAAACAAAAAAGCTCGATGAGCAGAGCATAAACGGACAGACGTATGCCGAATATTTTATGGATATTGCGGCAGATGAAGCCTCACGCCTTATGATACTGTTTGCCGAAGCGAAAAAAGCAGGCGTTGAGGTGTCACCGACCGACGACAGATGCCTTGCGGAATTTTCCGAAATGAGCAAGAATTTCATTCAGGGAGATTCATACGGCAGATACATAAACCGTGTATACGGCAAGGGCGTCGGCGAAAGCGATATAAGAAATATCATAATATCACAGTTTACCGTAGAGGATTATATAAGATCCGTCGGTGAAAAAACGGCTGACGATGCCGTGAAAAATAATCTTTCATCTGTACAAATAGATAAAGAGGATACAGAAAAAATAATCAATGGTGATTATAAATAAATTTAAAGGAGAAAAGATATGAGCGACATTTGCAACGAAATCAAGGAAAAAAGCGGAGAGATCATCGATAAGATCGACGAAAAGCTCGGCGACAAGATCGACGACAAGACAAAGGAACAGATCAAGGATACAATAGAAGACCTCGCAACAGAGGAAAACCTTGAAAAGGCAAAGGACGGCATTTCAGGACTTTTCAGCAAGTTCAAGAAATAAAAATGCAATAAAAAAACATCAACCAATGATGTTTTTATCGGAGAAATTCCGAATTTGTTTACCCGCAGGGCGGGGCTTGCTCCCGCCTTAAATAATAACCCCGACAGATTTTTAATGATATAATCCCCTTAGAGTAGACACTTGAAAAAACAAAAAGTTTTCAAGACTACTTTAAGGGGGTTATTTTTATGCAAAAGTTGAAGAAGTACTCTGTAGAACTAAAATTAAAAGCAGTAAAAGCATATCTCAGCGGAGAAGGTAGTTACCGTGATATAAGCCGAAAGTTCGGAATTTCTCATCACGATATTCTCAGAGATTGGGTTTTGTGGTATAATGGTCATAAAGAATTTAAGGAGCGCAGTCGCTCTAAAGGAGATATCTATATGACCAAGGGAAGAAAAACTACACAAGAAGAACGTGCGGAGATCGTAGCTTTCTGCCTCGAACACAACAAGGATTACGGTTTAACCGTAGAAACCTACAACGTGTCGTACCAGCAGATCTATGCTTGGGTACGCAAATATGAGGAAGGCGGAGTGGACAAGCTAAAAGACAACCGAGGCAGAACGAAGCCGATTGAGGAAATGACCGAAGTTGAGAAGCTCAAAGCTGAAATGAAGATACTTGAAGCGAAAAACAGACAACTTGAAATTGAAAACGCCTTCATAAAAAAACTACAGGAGCTGAAAGGTGGTGGTCGCTGACCGGAGTGAGGCAGGAGCACATTTACATAGCAATTGAATTTCTCAACACACATAGGGGTTATTCCGTAAAGGAGCTGTGTATTGCGTTGAACTTAAACAGATCTTCCTACTACAAATGGAAGAAGAGAAAACAAAGCAAAAGTGAGCTTTTAAATCTTCAAATTACAGAATACATAAAGGATTTCTATGAAGAAAGCAACTGTGTTCTCGGATGCAGGCAAATGAGTATTGAAATAAACCGAAAGAAGATTGATGAACTTCCTCACAGAATTAACGTCAAGAGAGTACGCCGTATTATGCGCATACTCGGGCTGAAATCTGTCATTCGCAGAAAACGCCCGGATTATGTAAAGTCTACGCCCGAGATTACCGCCGAGAACGTTTTGAACAGAGATTTTAAGGCAGCCGTACCGTTTGAAAAATGGCTTACCGACGTTACGGAGTTTAAGTATTACGTTGGTCCTGAGGTAAAGAAACTCTACCTTTCTGCAATACTTGACCTTTACGACAGACGCATTATTGCATACAAGATAGGAGACAGTAACAACAATGAATTGGTTTTCGCAACATTTGATGAAGCGAGAAGTCTTTATCCTGATGCAAAGCCAATCTTCCATAGCGACAGAGGATTCCAATACACAAACAAGATTTTCCACCAAAAGCTTGTTGAAGCGGGTATGATCCAAAGTATGTCCCGTGTTGGAAGATGTCTTGACAACGCTCCGATGGAAGGTTGGTGGGGTATTCTGAAGTCCGAAATGTACTATCTTAAAAAGTTCACGAGCCGTGATTCTCTTGTTTCCGCTATTGAAGATTACATACACTTTTACAACACTCGCCGTTACCAAAAGCGTTTGAATTGCATGACGCCGTGCGAGTATTTCTTCGCCACCGTCGCGTGACGAAAAATCTCTCCCTGCTGCGCAGCAGGGAGAGATGAAAGAATCTATTCATTTAACATATTCTTTTTGTTTTTTACGCTGTCTACTTGACAGGGGGCACATTAGTATAGAAAGTTGGGCAGTTTTATTTTCTTTATCTTTACAACGACTGCGCCCTGCCCGGGCAAGGGCGCATATTTCCTTGCGGAAATATATTAATGTCATAGAGTGAATAGCTGTAAATGACATATTTGCGACTGAACACGTTTGCCGCTTTGAATCAAAACGCAAAAAAACGGTTATAAAAAGGAGATATTCTTTCGAATATCTCCGATTTTTTATGCTGTTACAAGAATATCTCTTATCTTTGCGAGATCCTGCTCTGTAAGACCT
>JAZQGP010000054.1:0-100513 GCA_045540015.1 Eubacteriales bacterium | reverse complement strand
ACCCAGTTCGCTTTGTTTTCTCGTCTTTCGTTGTTCAATTTTCAAGGTCCGTTTACCGCCCGCTCTTGCGGACAGCTTTGCTATTATATCACACCGTTTCTCTCTTGTCAATACCTTTTTTCAAATTTCTTGAAAAATTTTCTTGATTCAATTTTGATGTGATATGCCGTTTTTTCGGCAGCTCGAATATAATAACACATTCACTTGCTTTTGTCAAGTACTTTTTCAAACTTTTTTCAAGTTTTTTCGACCAATCAAATGATGTGCTTCCTCTTGCGAGGGCTTTCATTCTATCATTTTACAAGCAATTTGTCAAGAGCTTTTTTTGCATTTCGGCGAATTATCGACGTATTTTACAAAATTTGTCTTTCAATTTGTCGTTTTTTAACAAAGCGCTATTGTTTTATTAGCAGCATTCTTCTAAATATCGAGCCCCGCCTGTCTGATTTCACTGATAATCCTGTTCTTTTCTTCATCGGTATACCGTTTCATCGGGAAGGCTGCATCACCTACGGCAAAGCCCATTTTTTCCATTACAACCTTAGTCGCAGGAAGAGTCTTATAGTTAAGAAGTGCTGCAATTATGCGGTCAGCTTTATCCTGATATGCTTGTGCATCTTCAATACTCCCTCTCGCAAAGCTTTCATATACACCTTTTATGGTTTCAAGCATAAAATTATATGTAGTTCCTATTCCACCGTCTGCACCTGCAGAAAGTCCCATAAGCAGCATTTCATCCGGACCATTCATTACATTCATTTCTCCGTGAGTCATATCTTTTAGCTTTATCATTTCATAATAATTAGAACTTGTCCACTTAATTGCAGTTATATTATCGACCTCAAACAATCTTGCCGCAAACTTAGCGTCAAACTCAAAACCTGCCGCGGGATTATAATATGCCATAAACGGTATATTTACAGAACCGGCAAGTTTTTTATAATAATTGTAAACATCATCTGCATCATATTGAAAGAAAAGAGGCGTTGTAGCAGATATACCGTCAGCTCCTATTTTTTCTGCGTGCTTTGCAAGCATTACCGCATCGGAAAAGTCGGCAGCCGCCACCTGGATTATACACGGCTTCTTGCCGCCTGCGGCTTTCACTGTTTCCTCGGCAAGAATAATTCTTTCTTCAGTTTTAAGAGCAAAGCCTTCGCCCGTTGCACCTCCGACATAAAAGCCGTCGGCGTTCTTTTCAAGCAAATAATTTACCAGAGATTTTAAAACCGGCACGTTTATTGTTTCGTCATCATTAAGAGGTGTTACAAGCGCAGGCATTATTCCTTTAAATCTCATGTTTTTATCTCCTTTGACATTAACTGTATTGACATTTTATTTCTTCATGGTAAAATAGATTATACAGCGGAACTCATGTTACAGTCAATCAACTTGTTTGACTTCCGCTAAAACTTAATGTCTAGTTAGGAAATGTATATGTACAATCAACTCACAATCCAAATATGCTCAAAAGACCACAATGTATTTTTACAGGAGGGGTTTTATTCGGCTTCTGTTACAACGCCCCGTCTTCACAACCACCATTACGAGGAAATCCATATCATCAGCAACGGAACCGCAGTCATGCAATTAGATGATAAATTCCTTACGTTATCAAGCGGTGACATTATAATTATTCCGCGGGGCGTTTACCACTGTTTTTTCTCAAAAGACTCCTATACTCTGCGTTCCGCTTTTCAGATTGACTGTAATGTCGGCAATATTGTTTCACATCACATCGGAAACAGTATTACAAGTGAATTTTTCAAAGAGATAAGGCTATGTGCTTCTTCGGGAGATTACAGCACCGTCTGCCCGTATATTTCTTTATTCTGTGCACACCTTTGCGGTTTCGGGAAAGCCTCATCAAAAGCCGTTGCCGACTACGGCTTTCTGATTCACGAGTTCTTTTCCAGGAACTACAGTAAAAACATACATCTTTTCGACCTTGCACAAAGCCTCCACTTATCCGAAAGGCAAACCGCGCGTTTGGTTCTGGAACACACGGGAAATACATTCAGAAAAGAACTTATAAGAATCCGGCTGAATATAGCAAAAAAGCTGGTAGAGTCAGGAATGTCCATGAAAGAAGCTGCCGACTATGTCGGCTATAACTCATACACAGGCTTTTGGAAAGCAATAAAGAATACAAATATTTAACAAAAATTCCCCGAACTCAAAATTCGGGGAATCTTTACTTTACATCATTTTTTCAGGAAGGCTTGCCTTCTTCTTTAACTTTATCAAGTTTTGCCTTGCGGCGGTGTTTAACCTCCAAGGGCATCGGCTGTATGTCGCCCGCCTTTGTAAGTGCCCATCTCGTGAGAAGCGGACCGAAAAGCTCATATATGAGAACTGCAAAAAGTGTAATATTTCTTATAAGAATACCCTGTTCTCCGAATTCGGCACTTGCTATTGTGCACATACCGAGTGCAACGCCTGCCTGAGGGAAAAGCGTGATACCAAGATATTTGCAGATATTTGGTTCGCACTTAGTTGCCTTTGCACTTGCAAATGTACCGAAATATTTACCGAAGCAGCGAAATACGATATATACAAGACCGATTACCACAACCGCATAGTTTGCAAAAACTCCGAGTTCAAGCTCAGCGCCGCTTATTACAAAGAAAAGCGCAAACAGAGGACTTGTCCACTTATCGGATTTTTCCATAAGGTCATGAGAAAGCGGACAGATATTGCAGAAAACCGTTCCGAGCATCATGCAGACAAGAAGTGACGAGAAGCCTATGTGTATGTGTCCTATTTCAAATTTAAGCTGAGAAAGTGAAACTGTCAGGAAAACAAACGCAATTGTCATGTTAAGACGGTTGGTATTTGAGTTGAAAAGCTTTTCAAACTGAGTAAGAAGCCAGCCCATAACCGCACCGAGAATAAGTGATGCAACAATTTCTATAAGAGGATTTACAATTATTGAAACTGCATCAATAGTTCCCGTACCAAGCGTCTTTGCAATACCGAAGGACACGGCAAACACTATAAGACCAACTGCATCATCAAGCGCAACAATCGGCAAGAGCAGGTCTGTCAGCGGTCCCTTTGCCTTATACTGACGGACAACCATAAGAGTTGCAGCAGGTGCCGTTGCAGTTGCAATAGCACCGAGTGTTATAAGCTGTGCAACACTTATTTGACCGGGCATGATAAGATGTACGACAAAAAGTGCCACATCCACAAAAAACGTTGCAACGAGCGCCTGAAAGATACCTATTATAACAGCCTTTTTACCTATGACCTTGAGATCGTCAAGAACAAACTCACTGCCGATTGAAAAAGCAATGAAGCCGAGAGCAACGTCCGCAACAAGCCCAAGTGCTTCAACTTCAGCCATCGAGCCAAAGCCGATACCGCCAATGCCGAGTTTCCCGAGGCAATACGGTCCTATAAGCACGCCGGAAATGAGATATGCCGTAACCGACGGGAGCTTCAGCGGTTTAAATACTCTTGTCATAAGAAGTCCGCCAAGCAGAGCAATTGATACTGCAAGTAATGTGTTCATGATAAAATTCCTTTACATATATTATAATAATGCGTTTACGCAAAAAAACGAGGACTTTTGTCCTCATTCAGGCAAACGTGCAAGACTTTTTTCAAAGCCCATACAATTAAACTACTTTTTTATTAAAAATGAAACACTAAATGGTTACGTTTATGTGAAGATTATATTACTCTTTACACCATTTCAAAAATATTTTAAATAATAATTATACTTCACTTCCCACTTATACGTGCGGAGTATTGACAAATGTCACTTTCTAAGTTATACTTTTAAAGTATGTAAAAACAAAGAAAGCTGCCGTAAAAGGCAGAAAAGGTAATTATATTTGAATTATGTAGTTTTGGATATGGAATGGAATCAGCCCGGCTTTGCAGACAAGGTTCTCTGCAAAAACGGAGTGTGCATGAAAAACGAAATAATCCAGATTGGTGCAGTAAAGCTGAACGAAGGCAGAGACATCACCGGTCGTTTTGAGGTTATAATAAAGCCTGAAACGCTCACGTCAATGAACAAGGTGATTGAAAAGCTTACAGGTATAACAGACGAAATGCTTATGTCCGGCGAAAGCTTTGAAAATGCAATTGAACGTTTCAAAGCTTTTTGCGGTGAGGATTTTGTTATACTCATCTGGGGATATGATGACATCAGAATTTTAAAAAACAATATTGCTTTTCACGGTCTTGATGCATCATGGCTTCCAAAGCACTACAATTTGCAAATGATTTTCTGCCACCAGACCGGAATGCCTAAAAAACAGTATGCACTGTCCTTTGCAATAGAGCATTTCGGCATTGCCGCCGAGGCTCAGTTCCACGATGCGCTCAATGATGCGGAATACACAGCCCTCGTCTGTAAAAAGCTCGACCTTGCCTCAGGCATTGAAGCACTTCCTTTACTCCCCTCCAAAACCGAGCAGGGCGATGAAAATTCCTCAATGCTGATAAAGCGCAAGTTCAGGAATCTGCGCAAAAAAGAGGACATATGGTCAAACGGATTTATTACACGTCCCGAATGTCCCTACTGCTCAAAGAAAATGAAGTTTGAAAAACCTGTTTCCATCGGTGCTTTCAGGTACAACATTGTCGCTCGCTGCGAAGAGCACGGAGACTTTATGCTCGTGCTCAGGATGTCGCAAACGCCGCTTACCACATGGAGCATATGTCAGCAAATTTTCATTCTCAACGACGAAACAAAAAGCTTATTTGAAAAGAGAAAGAAAAAGCCTCGACGCAAGCGCAGGAGAAAGCGCTCAGTAACAGGTGCAAGCATTTCTCAGAATACAGAAAAATAAACCGATGGAAAGCCTTGCATGAAGCAAAGTCAGCCCACTGACAAACCCCGTCAGCGGGCTGCGTTAAATTAAAGCAAAAAATAACTTATTTTCAAATGCCTTAATACTCCTGATTCTCCATTCTCCATTTTCCTTTTAATAAACATACGCAAACGAAACACCCGTGTAGTAGTATTTGAGAATATCCATAAATCCGTACCCTTTTTTCGCAAGCGCATCGGCGCCGTACTGACTCATGCCGACTCTGTGACCGTAGCCGTAGGCGGTAAAAGTAATTCCCTCGTCCGAAAGGACGGCCGAAAATTCCTCCGAGCGAAGTCCGAGCCTTGCGCAAAGCTCATCTCTGTCAAAAATTCTTCCCGAAAAATGCATTGCCGTTACAAGTCCGTTCGAGTCAACGTCGCATGATACACTTCTCTTGCCCTGCGAAAAGCAGCTCACACTCCCATTTTCGTCCGACAGCTTTTTTTCAAGCTCGGCATAACCGAACTCGTATGCCTTGCTGCAAACGCTTTTGTCCTCCGGCGCCGGAACCGACACAAGATACGGCACGTGTCCGCCCCAAACCGCCTCACTGTTCTTAGTACCCGTTCCACTTGAAGCGTGGTACACCGCCATTATCGGCTGTGCGTCGTAAAAAACGCATATGCCCCTTGTTGCCTCCACCGCTTGTCGTATTTTCGCAAGCGCGTCTTTGGCGTAATCGCCCTTCTTTTCGTACTCATCGGGCGAAATATAACTCTGGCAATGCCTGTAATCCGTACATACAGCGGCATCTTCGTGAGAAGAAGGTCCGCCGTTTTTTGTTTTATGGCATGTAAAGCTCCTTACCGCAACAGCCTGTGCCATAAGCGCCTGAGGTGAAAAGGACGACGGCATTTCGGACAGCACAACACCCACAACGTATTCCTCAAGCTTCATTTGCACTGTTTCTCCCGTTTCGTGGAAATACACACCTATAGTTTCCGGAAAAACTTTTCTGTCGGACACAGCCTCGGTTTCTTCATGAGCTGAGAAAGCCTGTGCAACACTGGCGCTTTTTGAATTTTCGTTATTCAGATTATTCATTTTCGTTTCAACAGGCGCACTTACCGGCGTGCTTTTGGTGTCCAAAGGAGTTTTAACCTTGTCGGAAATATCAAGATACTTTCCATGCTTTGCGCCAAAAGGCGTTGTTTCACGCGTATCCGAAGCACCGAGCAGAAGTGTCGTCATAACGGCAAATACGGCAAGGCTCGCCAAAAACAGCTTCGCAACAGCAGGTGTTTTGTTTTTCTTTTGTAAACATTTTTGCATAAATCGCATTTACCTCTTGCATTTTTAATTCATGTGTGATATATTATGTGTAATATTTTCAAAAAGAGCAAATTTTGCCCCAACCTGTTCTACAGAAAGGACATCGCATTATGGAAAACGTAAATTCATCAGAATTATTAAACCGTCTGACGGAGCTTTGCAAAGAAAGCTATGCAATTCCGCCAAAGGCATTTGCAAATTCAAACGTCAAGAGAGGTCTCAGAAACGCAGACGGCTCGGGCGTTGTTGCCGGTGTTACAAACCTCGGTCTTGTTCACGGTTACGTCCTGTACGAGGGCGAAAAGCAGCCTGATGAGGGACGCCTGCTTTACCGCGGCTTTGACGTTGCCGAAATGATAGACGGATATATAAAAGAAAACCGCTACGGCTTTGAGGAGTGCGCGTTTCTGCTGCTCTTCGGATTTCTTCCGACCACAGAACAACTCAGCGCTTTCAACGAGCTCTGCGGCTCGTATGCATTCCTGCCCCAGAATTTTACCGAAGACGTTATTATGCGTGCGCCGAGCATGAACATAATGAACAAGATGCAGTCGGCTGTTCTCTCGCTCTATTCTTATGACAGCGATCCTGAAAATATGTCTCTTGAGAACCAGTTCCGCCAAAGCATCCAGCTTATCGCGCGTCTTCCGATTATCGCAGCTCATGCGTACTCGGTAAAGCGTCACAACTTTGACGGCGACAGTCTGCTTTTACATCGCCCGAAGCTTGGTCTTTCAACGGCTCAGAACTTCTTGCGCATTCTCGGTAACGACGTCAGCTTTAACGAAGAAGAAGCAAGGCTTCTCGACCTTTGCCTTGTGCTTCACGCAGAACACGGCGGCGGTAACAACTCAACCTTTGCCTGCCGTGTAGTTTCCTCATCAAAGTCAGACACGTATTCCGCAATTTCAGCGGCAATCGGCTCGCTCAAGGGACCACGTCACGGCGGTGCGAACATCAAGGTTGAGGAAATGTTCTCGGAAATCAAGGAGAATGTGCGCGACTGGAAGGACGACGACGAGGTTTACGCATATCTTGTAAAAATACTCAAGAAAGAAGCCGGCGACGGAAGCGGTCTTATCTACGGTATGGGACATGCAATTTACACGCAGTCCGATCCCAGAGCCGTTATCTTAAAGAAAAACGCCCTTGACCTTGCAGAAAAGAAAGGTTTCAAGAGCGAATTCGACTTACTTCAAAAAATCGAACAGCTTTCTCCCAAGGTATTCCACGACACAACAGGTAAGGAAAAGGTTATCTGCGCAAACGTTGACATGTATTCGGGGCTTATCTACCGCATGCTCGGAATTCCTTCTGAGCTTTACACACCTCTCTTCGCAACCGCACGTGTTGCAGGCTGGTGTGCTCACCGAATGGAGGAAATTTTAACCGGCGGCAAAATTGTTCGTCCTGCGTACAAGACTCAATACATTTTAAGGGATTATACGCCGATTGACGAGAGACACTTACTTTCTTGAAAGATAAGTGACACCCGAAATCTTTGATTTCGTTGGTGGAACTTATGCCTTGTGCTAAGTAAGCAAAGAACTTTTCAACGGTGAAATTGATGCTTAAACATCATCAATTTCACGGAACTTCATATCTATGCAAAATCTGAAAACAAGGTTATTTAAAGCTCGTTTTCGGTGAGAAACACACGCAGTGTACGCCGTCCGCAAGAAGGCAAGCGGACGGCTTTTTTGTTTAACAACTTAAATTTCACAAAAGTGCATATTGGTGCAGAATCTAAAAACAAGGTTGTTTAAAGCTCGTTTTCAGCGAGAAACACTCGCAGTGTGCATTTTCTCTATTGACAAAGAAAGCTAGTTCTGCTATTATAAAGCCACAAGTGAAGGAGGTATTTTCCATGATAAAGAACGTATACATTGCATTCAAAACACACCTTGACATAGGTTTTACCGACTATGCCGAAACTGTAAGACAAAAATACATAAATGAATTCATTCCGATGGCAATAAAAGTTGCCCGCGAGCTTGAAAACACGGACACCCCGTTTATCTGGACAACAGGTGCGTGGCTTATACACGAAGGGCTCAAAACCGATGACGGAACTCTTGAAAACGCAATACGTGACGGTCTTGTTTCCTGGCATGCAATGCCCTTTACAACGCACACCGAGCTTATGAGCCCGTATATTTTAAGAGAACAGCTTAAAATGTCGAAAACACTTGATGAGCGCTTCGGTGTAAAGACAACCGCGGCAAAGCTGACAGACGTTCCCGGTCACACAATGGGACTTGTTCCGCTGCTTTGCGAAAGCGGAGTTACTTTCCTCGACATCGGCGTAAATCCTGCGTCTGCAATGGCAGAACTGCCGGACGCGTTCAGGTGGAGAGTGGGAGATGCTGAAATATGCGTGTTCTACCACCGTGACTACGGAACAGTCATGGAAAACGGTGAAAACGCGTTCCTCATTGCAAACACAAACGACAACCTCGGTCCTCAGAACACGGATGCAATAAAAGAGCTTTACGCAAAGCTGAGAGAACAGTTCCCGAACGCTAAAATTCAGGCATCCTCGCTCAACACCTTTGCCGAGAAGATTGACTCGTCCGTTTATCCCGTTTTTGAGGGAGAAATCGGTGACAACTGGATACACGGCATCGGCACAGATCCTTGGAAGGTTGCGGGCTACAAAGCGCTCCAGAGAGAAATCGAAAAGCGCGGAGTTAAAGCACCCGAGGACCTCTTACTTGTGCCTGAGCACACTTGGGGACAGGACGTAAAAAAGCACTATCCGAGAACCGACGATTACGAGCCGAGCGTTTTTGAAAAGAACGGCTTGACTCAAGAAAGAAAGCACATCGAAGCGTCTTGGGAGGAACAGAGAGACTATGTAAGACGCGCAGCAAAACATCTGGGGTTCGACCTTGAAAAAGAGCTTGAGTGCAAAGCACCGTTAACAGACGGTCTTGAAAAGGCAGACAAAAAGTCCGATTTCCATATTGTATGGCAGCTTTTCGACACTGCCGACTACGAGCGCTTCAAGGAAGCATACCTGTTCAGCTACGTAAATTGGGCAATACTTGATTTTATGAAGGTCGGTCTTCACGACTACAAGGGTTTTTCTATTGAAGCCGAAGTCAAGAATGTGTGGAAGGACGGCGACGGCTTTATATACGAGCTTCGCTTTGACGAAAAGAACGAAAAGCAGTACGGTCTGCCTCACATTTATGCGCTCGAAAATGACGGGAATTACGAGTTCCGTGTAATAGGCAAAAAAGCTAACAGACTGCCGCAGGCTATCTGGCTGAAATTTGACTGCATGCAAGGCAAGACTGAGTTTAACAAGCTCGGAATGTGGGTTGACGTAAGAGAAGCTCTCGGAAGTCCGCTTATCTCAGCGTTTGACACGGGTGTACGTACTGCAAAGTACGAGGTCATCTCACTTGATGCTGCTCTTGCAGCACCCGTAGGAAGACGTCTTGTCGACTACGGCAAGCCCGGGGATTACGATCTCTGGTTCAATCTGTACAACAGCCAGTACAATACGAATTTCCCGCTTTGGTATGACACGGATACAAAATACAGGTTTGCTGTCAAGTCCAGATAAACCGACAAAAACAAAAGCCGCGTTTGCGGCTTTTTAACTTTCCTGTCGGAAGGGAGTCATAATCTGTATTTGTGCCTTCCGACAGGCTAAAAGTTATAAATTTGTTCTTTGCTGTCAAGAAAACAAGGGGGCTGTATCAAAACGAATTGAAACAGCCCTGAATTTATTCAAAAGTAACAATCATTTGTTGGGAACGCCCTGTGTGGAGCTCCGTTTTTTTGTGCAATTTGCGAATCTTAATACAGTCCCTTTTCTCACCTGTACTTTTTAACTACATTCTTTTCTCCAACTATATCGGACAGCGTCTTGACCATGGTGTCCGTAACATGCGCATCTCTGCCGACAGCTCTCGTAAGCCGCTTTTCGTCGTCAAAATACACCATAACTGGCGTTTTGCCGTAGGCATAAACCTCCAGTACGCTCTGCACCTGCTCAAACTCGCGTGAATCCATTGACGGCACCTTGATGTAAAGGTCAAACTCTGATTCTTTTGGTGTGTTTACAGGCTCAGACATTTGTGATGTTGCTTGTGTCTGCACCTGCCCTGCCCTTGCACGAAGTGCAGACAGGCTCACCTTGACGGTTTTTTTCTCGCCCTCGGAAACCTTCTCTGCCGTCTTTTCGCTCTGCACTTTTGGCTGCACCTTGTCCGAAACCGGGAAAAACCGCTTGACGATAATTTCGGGAATCTCTTTCGCTTCACCGTCATCACCCGCATTTCGGATTTCTCTTGAGGTAATCTCGCCCGTAACGCCGAGAACCGCACCCTGATAAAGATTTGCCGCAAACTCACCATACACATTCGGGAACACAACAAGTCCAATCGCACCGCCTGCATCCTCAAACTCTACCGTTGCCATGCGTTTTTCGGTTTTGGTCATCCTCTCTTTCTTCGAAGAAACCATTCCGACAAGCGTGACTGTCGCACCGTCTCTGTATCTAGTACTCTCATTCTGTTCAAATGCCTCAAATATGCTTGCTATGCTGTCGGCTCTTAAAGCTTCGGCGGCAGCTCTATACTTGTCAAGAGGATGCCCTGAAAGGTACAGCCCTGCCGACTCCTTTTCAAGCGCAAGAAGCTCAGTTACGGTAAATTCCGGAACATCGGGATAGCTTATTACAAGGCTCTGCGAGTCTTCACCCGCATCAGCCATCGAAAACATATCAAACTGCCCCTCCACATTTCTGTGGTTTCTTCTCTGGAGCGTGTCAATTGCATCCTCGTATACAATAAGAAGTTGACGTCTCTTTCTGCCGAGGCTGTCAAGCGCACCTGCACGGATAAGTCCCTCAACCATGCGCTTGTTGAGCTCAACCTCACTCATGCGCGAGAGGAAATCCTCGAACGATGTAAAAAGTCCGTCGCGGCGTTTCTTTACAATCTCATTTACAAAGCTCTCACCGACGTTTTTAATCGCAAGTAGACCGAAAACAACCGTTTTTTCGTCCTTTGAAGTAAAGTAGCTGTCACTCTCGTTGACGCTCGGCGCCCTTACAACAAGCCCCTGCTTTTTTGCGTCGCTTATATATTCGCTCACCTTTTCCGCTCTTTCAAGCACGCTCGTTAAAAGCTCTGCAAAATAAACCGCACCGTGATGACATTTTAAATATGCAGAGTAATACGCAAGATACGCATAGCACGCCGCATGAGATTTATTGAAGGCATACTGTGCAAAGGTTGCCATGTCGTTATATATTTCTATTGCCGCCTGTTCAGGCACGCCGTTATTTACACAGCCCGCAACCTCAACGTTTCCGTTTTCGTCCTTCTTGCCGTATATGAAATACTCGCGTTCGCGTTCCATAACGTCCTGTTTTTTCTTCGCCATGGCACGTCTTACAATATCCGCTCTGCCGAAGGAGTAGCCGGCAAGCTTACGGAAAATCTGCATTACCTGTTCCTGATAGACAATGCATCCGTTTGTAACGTCAAGTATATCGGAAAGCTCGTCACAGGGGTATTTGACTTTTCCCGTTTTGCGGTTTGACAGGAATTTCGGGATACTGTCCATAGGTCCCGGTCTGTAAAGGCTTATAGCGATTGTTATATCCTCAATGCTCCTGGGAACCATTCTCGAGAGCAGGCTCTTCATTCCCGCAGACTCAAGTTGGAAAACACCTTCCGTCTGTCCGGATGCAAGCAATTTGTAGGTATCCTTATCATCAAGCGGAATGTCGTGAATATCAATCCTCGCACCTTTGCACGCATTATGGATAACCGTAAGATACCTAAGTCCGAGAAAGTCTATTTTAAGAAGTCCGAGGTCAGCAACATCGTTCATTGTATACTGAGTTACTATGCAGTCGCCGTTTCTTGAAAGCGGTACGTATTCGTAAACGGGCTTGTCCGTTATAACAACACCTGCCGCATGGGTTGACGAATTTCTCGGCATACCCTCAATTCCGCGTGCAATATCTATCATAGACCGGAGAACCGATTCGTTTTCGTATATTTCGCGAAGCTCCGCACTCTCACTCAGTGCTTTATCAAGCGTGATATTAAGCGCTCTCGGGATGCACTTTGCCACTCTGTCAACATCGCTCTTTGCAATGCCCATAACGCGTCCGACGTCGCGTATAGCCGCCTTTGCCGCAAGTGTTCCGAAGGTGACAATCTGCGCTACGTGGTCGCTGCCGTATTTTTCGCCCACATAATCTATAACCTCGCCTCTGCGGAAATAGCAGAAATCAACGTCAAAGTCGGGCATGCTCACTCGTTCGGGGTTTAGAAAACGCTCAAAGAGAAGCTCATGCTTTATCGGGTCAACGTCGGTTATTCCAAGGCAAAACGCCGCAAGGCTTCCTGCACCCGAGCCTCTGCCGGGTCCGACGGGTATGCCTTTATTTTTTGCATATGAAATAAAGTCGTTTACTATGAGATAGTATTCGGCGTAGCCCATTTTTGTAACCACCGAAAGCTCATATTCGAGGCGGTTTTCGTATTCATTTCTGTCGGGTGCTTCTCCGTCGCTTTGTGCCTTTGAAAGTCGGTTTTCAAGTCCTTCCCGGCACATTTTTTCAAGATACTCTTTAGACGAAAGTCCGTCCGGCGGATAAAAAGCCGGAAGAAACAGCTTATCAAAGCAAAAATCAAAATTACACATTTCCGCTATTCTAACGGTATTTTCAAGTGCCTCGGGAACATCCGAAAACAGCTCGTACATTTCGTCCGTGCTCTTGACGTAAAACTCCTGCTTTTCAAAGCCTTTGTGCACGCCGTCTGCAAGAGTGGTCGAGGTCTGTATACACATAAGCACCTGCTGTTTTCGTGCATCCTCTTTTGTCGCGTAATGAACGTCATTTGTAGCCACAAGCGGAATTGACAGCTTCTTTGACATCCTGATAAGCTCGCGGTTGACAGGCTCCTGTTCGGAAAGGCCGTGACGCTGAAGCTCAAGGTAAAAGCCGTCCTTGAAAATGTCCTTCATTGCAAGGGCATACTTTTCAGCTTCGTCAATATCACCGTCGAGAATTTTCTGCGGAATCGCACCGCCAAGGCACGCAGAGAGTGCAACAAGTCCCTCGCTGTGAAGCGAAAGAAGCTCAAGGTCGGCACGCGGTTTTGAGTAAAAGCCCTCGGTAAATGCCTTTGACACGATTTGTATGAGATTTTTATATCCAATCTCGTTTTTGCACAGCAAAACAAGGTGGTAATAGCTAAGGCCGGCGATCTTTTCTCTATCGAATCGGCTCTTTGGTGCAACATAAATTTCACAGCCGATTATTGGCTTTATGCCTGCCTTTTTACAGGTTTTATAAAAGCCTACGGCTCCGTACATTACGCCGTGGTCGGTTATGGCAACAGCACTTTGACCTGCGCCTTTTACCGTTTCGGGTACGTCGTTTATGCGAAACGCGCCGTCGAGCAGGCTATATTCGGTATGGACGTGCAGGTGCACGAATTTTCTTTTTTCTTCCACAGCATTCACCTCCTCTTACTTTCTTGTAAGAAAGTAAGCAAAGAACTTTTGAACGGTGAAATTGATGTTTAAACAACATCAATTTCACATTTTTCCTCAATGCAATTCTATTATAAATCCAAAGAACTTCCGCTTCGCTTCATAGCTAAATTGTTTCTTCGAAACAGCTAAATTAAATTCGCCTAACAGCGTGCGTCAGCACATTTAGCTGCCGTCAGGCAATTTAGCTGACCAAAGGTCAATTTGGCTCGCGGAACGCGAATTTAGCTGACCGCAGGTCATTGCAACGCAATTCTCACAATCTTCTCCAGCCTATGATTAACGCACGAACGCGTCACAGGCACTTTATGCATCTGCGCAAGACTGCTCAGCGAAGCATCGGGATTATCGCGCTTTAAAAGTGCGGTTTCAAGGAGCTTTTCGGGAAGCGTTTCAAGCAGACCGTCCCTTTCAAGCTCGTTTATTGCCTGAATAACTCTTGCCGAAGCGTCTGCGGTTTTCTTGGCGTTTGCGTACTCGCAGTTTGCAACGCGGTTGCAGTTATTTCTGATTTGCTTTTCAATCTGCGTGTTTATTATATCAAACGCATATTTCTGCGCACCGATAAAGCTGAGAAGTGCAAAAATAGTGTCTCCGTCCTTGAAGTAAACAATGTAAGTATTCTTCCTGTGCGAAATTTTGCCCTCAAAGCCGCACTCGCGAAGCAGTATGCACAGCTCGTCCGCATCCGGCTCGGTTCTGACTTTAAATTCAAGATGGTTGCTCTTTTCGGGCGAATTCACGCTTGCACAAAGCACAAAAACCTCTCTGAGAAACGCGTTTCTGCACTCGGAGCATTTAAACGCGCTTCTGTCTATTATCGCACCGTTTTTCACAAACTCCTCTGCGCTTTTACGTGCAAATCTGCAGCATTTCTTTTCGCCCTTTACGGACGAGAGAAATTCCTTAACGGTTCTTGTATATGTACTCTTTTCACCCATCATAGCTCAAAATACTCTCCGTCCTTGCCGACAAGCCTGATTTCCGCTTCAAGCGTAACTCCGCTTTCCTTCTCTACAGTCTCTCGGATAAGCTTCATAAGCGAAAGCACATCGTCCGTTGTAGCACCGCCGCGGTTTATGACAAAGCCTGCGTGCTTCTCCGAAACACACGCACCGCCTATGCTCTTTCCTTTAAGTCCCGCTTGTTCGATAAGTGCTCCTGCGAAATACCCCTCAGGACGCTTAAACGTGCTTCCGCAGGACGGATACTCAAGCGGCTGCTTTTCGGTGCGCTTTGACATGAGATTTCTTGCATTTTCAACAAGTGCAGCACTCTCTGCAATGTCGAATTCAAACAGTGCTCCTGTTATATAAAGCTGTTTATGCATAAAAACACTTTCGCGGTAGGAGAAACCGCACTGCTCGTTTGAGAGTGTAACCTTATTTCCGGCACCGTCAATAGCATAAACATCTTTTATAACACCCGACAATTCTCCGCCGTAGGCGCCTGCGTTCATGTACACACCGCCTCCCACAGTTCCGGGTATACCAAAGCCGAAGGATATATCGGAAAAACCTTTTTTACACATATCCATCGAAAACTTTGTAAGCGGTACGCCGCAATCGGCATACACGAGTGCCTTTTTTTCGTCCCGGGACACAATTTCAACCTTTTTCATGCCTGTCGTTATTACAACCGAAGCATCTACTCCCTCATCCGGAACAAGCACATTACTCAGATTTCCAAGAACAACAAATTTTTCGCCGTTCTTCAGAAATCCGGAAATTACCTCTTCAAGCTGCTCTCTTGTTTCGGGAAGATATAGCTTCTTTGCCGCACCTCCCGTTTTCATCGAGGAATACGGCACAAGGCTCTCATTCTCAAGTTTTTTACAGACGTTTTCCATCAAAATTCCGCCTTTACACATTTATTCTATTTTATTATATCACATATGCAAAAAAATGTGAACCCTTTTTTTCTATTTTTGAAAAAAGCCTGGCAAGAACTTTTGATTGGTGAAATTGAAGTCTGAACAAATTCTATTTCACAGGCTTTCTTGACAGCAAAAAAAACGTGACATCAAAGTTGTTTAAACTTCGATGTCACCAATGAATTGCATCGTCCTGTTTGTATGTCATCT
The DNA here is from genome assembly GCA_045540015.1 of Eubacteriales bacterium. GTDB lineage: Bacteria > Bacillota > Clostridia > Oscillospirales > CAG-382 > UMGS1387. The sequence continues at coordinate 84,793 of JAZQGP010000054.1, read as the reverse complement.
GTTTTCCAGCTCATCAATAAACTTGTCTGCCTTTTCAAGAATGTCCTTGTCGTGGCGGAAGTTGAGAAGCTTCATAGCTTCATCAAAGGCAAGAAGCCTGTATTCGCTAATTTCCATGATGTTCATTCTTATGTCGGCTGCATTAAACTTTGCAAGAAAGTATACCGCCTTTTTTCTGATGTAGCCGTTTATCAGATAGTTGTACGATTCACGGAAACCGTCAATTATACTTGTGCGCACGCCTGTTTCCTCGTAAATCTCGCGAAGCGCGGTTTTGTGCTCGTTTTCGCCTGCTTCAATGTGTCCCTTTGGGAAACCGATGTGTCCGGATATGTTTGTTATGAGTATGTATTTTCTCACTCCGTCAACATAGGTGTACATAACCGCACCGCAGCTTTTTTCGTAAAGACAAATATAGTTGTAATCTTCTGCCGGAAGATATTTTGACAACAAAAGCGCGATTTTCGGCTCGTAAAATAAATTGTTTTGCGAGCATACTATCCATATGTCGTTTGCAACGCTGTTCTTCGGTCTGGCTATTGCCGTAATTTTGCCTGAAAAGCTCTCAAGCGGAGCTTCCTCTCCGATAACGTATGCATCATGAAGATTTCCTTTTTCATCTGTGCATTTGCCGTAGTTGAGAATTCCTATGCGGCGTTTGCCGTCGTAAAGATTGAAGGTGCTGCTTACCGTAACACTACAAGCTTTTCCGAGTGTTGCTTTTGCGGTTTTGTTGGCGGTAAAGTCGTTTAAATTTGCCATGAGTCCTGTATCATTCCTTTTGCACACGAAAAAACTCGGTGCCGATGTGTGCATCGCAAAGAAAAGTATTTTTTCATTCTTCCGATACCTATGGCAGTAGTATAACACACTTTTACCGTATAATCAACAAAAATTTTCATCTTTTTGCATTTTTTACGAAAGAAGGCGTATTCCTGCCGCACTTCCTGAGGGCAGACCGCGTTTAAGCCGCTCGATATACAGCCTTTGAAGGGACGTGTCCGACGGCAACGCAGCTATGTCTGAAAAGTCACATTTTTTTCCAAAAATACGGTGCAAATCCTCGTAGCAGCGGTCGTGGTCTGTGTGAAAAACGTAAAAATCGTCGGCAAAGGAGCGGATGTTTGAGTCATCGTCAAGACCTTCTGCGTTTGCGGGATACAGAAGCCACGAGTCGCACACTAGAATTTTGTCACCAAAAACTTCAAACGCTTTTTTATAAGATGAAAGCCTTGAAGAAAGTGAAAAATCCGTACCGAACGGAACGTGAAGAAACACTGCCTTTTCACCTTTTTTGATTTTTCTCCCATTTACTGACGGTGTTTCGCCAAAACCAAAGATACCATTCTGGTACTCAAAAGCACCGATTCTTACAACATTTGCACACAGATGCCCCGAAAGCCAGAAATAGTCGTAAATTCCGTCATTTCCGGTATTGCTTTTGTAATATGAGCACGCACGTGAGATTCCCTCGAAGGTGTCAAAGAAAATGTCCTCGTTAAAGCCGAGCGATGTAAAATATTCAAGCGATTGCTCTGCAAGTGCAATGTAAATGTACAAAAAGCCTGTTTCTGTCGAAAGCTCGCCACGGTTAATTTCACTGCGGGCAAAGTCAAAAAACTCGTACGGATAAAAGCCGTCCTTGAAAAAAGGCGTTCCGTTTTCAAGTATTTCAGGCTGTTCTTCAAACAGCATAAATGAAAGCTTTTCCATGTCGCACATCTTTGCAAAATCGTATGCAGCCGACACGGTGGTTTTGTCAAAGTGTGCTTTTTCACACAGCTTTGCACAGAAATCCCTGTTCATACGCATTACCTGTTCCAAAGAATTTCGTGGCACATGCTGCAGCGTGTGTTTGACGACGCTTCAAACGAAGAACAGCACGTGCACAGGGTTTTGCCTTCGGGCACAATGTTCTCATCAAGCGGTATCGGGAAATTTTCACCGCATACCATCGATACGCTCTGACCTTCCTTGTAGATGTCGCCGAAGTTTTCGTGAACTTTGACGGTTTTTCTTGCAGTTTTTCCGTCCGGTGATTTTACGGTAATTTTTGCTGTTCCGAGATGCACCGTCATGGCGGTTGTACGGCGGTACTGACGCTTTAGAGATGCCGGTGCGCCTTTTACGCCTGTTTTCACGGTGTAGCCTGCTTTGTAAGAAATCTTTTCTATTGTACCGCACAGCGTTTTGTCATAGAAAATACGCTGAGGCTTGAAAAAGTAAAGTGCAAGCAGAACGAGAATTACGGGAAGAATGTAAATCCTCGGGTTTTTGAAGGAAAAGTCGACATACAGAAGCGCATAGTGTCTGAGTGCCGCTTCAAGCCAGAAATAACACCAAATCACTGTGAGAATAACGGAAAGGACATTCTTGAAAACACCTTTTTTGTAAAAAGGAACATTGCTTTTGTATTTTTCAAGAATAGCCTTGTGTTTTTCGCAGAGACGCTCATAATTTGCTCCTGTCATGGTTTTCCTCCTTGTGTCAGTTTATTCCGAAGTAAATCATAAGAACCTGAATGTCCGCAGGACTTACGCCTGATATACGCGAGGCTTGTCCTATGCTTGTCGGTTTTACCTTTGACAGCTTCTGCTTTGTTTCGGCGCGTATGCCGGGAATTGCAAAGTAGTCGGTTTCGGGATCAATGTATCTGTTTTCAAGCTTTTCAAATTTCTTTGCTTCCCTGAACTGACGCTTGATGTAGCCTTCGTATTTCACTTCGGTTTCAACACAAGAAACAATTTCATCCGAAAGATTAGACGGTCTGTTTTTGTCAATGGGAGCAAGACACGCATAGTCAAGCTCAGGTCTTCTTATAAGCTCTGCAAGCGTAATTCCGTTTGTAACTTTTGTGGAGTTTCTTTCTTCAAGTATTTCATTGAGCTTGTCAGACGGCGGAACATGTGTTTTTGATACACGCTCTACCTCTGAGTCAATGCCTTGCTTTTTTGCAAGAAAACGGGAATACCTGTCCTCGGTTATAAGACCGAGCGAATATCCGAGAGGTGTAAGTCTGCGGTCGGCGTTGTCCTGACGGAGAAGAAGCCTGTATTCTGAACGTGAGGTCATTATACGGTAAGGCTCGTTTGTGCCTTTTGTTACAAGGTCGTCAATAAGCGTTCCGATGTAAGAGGAATCGCGAGAGAGTGTAAACGGCTCTTTTCCCTGGCAGTAGAGAGAAGCGTTTATACCTGCAATAAGTCCCTGTACGGCAGCTTCCTCGTAGCCCGATGTTCCGTTAAACTGACCTGCACCGAAAAGACCGGGAAAATCTTTGAATTCAAGACTTGCCTTGAGGGATAGCGGATCGCAGCAGTCGTATTCTATTGCGTAGCCTATTCGCATGACAACCGCGTTTTCAAGTCCTTTTATGGTGTGCAGCATTTCAAGCTGAACGTCCTCGGGCAGAGAAGAAGAAAAGCCTTGCAGATACACTTCCTTTGTGTCTTTTCCAAGCGGCTCAATAAAGAGCTGATGACGCGATTTGTCGGCAAAACGCATAACCTTGTCCTCAATGCTCGGACAGTATCTCGGACCAACGCCATGAATCATGCCCGAATACAAAGGTGAACGGTGTATGTTATTTCTTATTACTTCGTGGGTTTTTTCGTTTGTATAGCAGACATAACAGGGAATGGTTTCAAGGTTTTCCTCAAAATTTTCTGTATCTGCCGAGAAGTGCATAGGTTTTTCGTCGCCGTCCTGACGTTCAAGCTCAGAGTAGTCTATGGAATCGGCGTGCAGTCTTACGGGCGTTCCTGTCTTAAAGCGAAGCATCGGAACGCCGAGCTTTTTAAGTGAGTCCGTAAGTCCGAGGGCTGCATACATTCCGTCAGGACCGCCTTCAAAGCTTGTGTCGCCGACGATAATGCGTCCTTCAAGATATGTTCCCGTACAGAGAATGACGGTTTTTGTTTTCCAAACTGCTCCGTATTTTGTAACGCACAGCCACATTTCTCCGTCACGTCTTATTTCGATAATTTCCGACTGACGCAGAGTTAAATTTTCCGTGTGCTCGATAACGCTTTTCATTATGTTTTTGTATGCGCTTCTGTCAGCCTGCATGCGAAGCGAATGAACCGCAGGACCTTTGCCACGGTTTAAAAGACGGCTTTGCAGACAAACCTTGTCGGCACTTCTGCCCATTTCACCGCCAAGCGCATCAAGCTCGCACACCAAATGTCCTTTACCGCTGCCGCCTATTGACGGATTGCAGGGCATGTTGCCTACAGCGTCGAGATTTATTGTAAAAAGTACCGTTTTGCAGCCGAGTCTTGCACAGGCAAGTGCTGCTTCGATGCCTGCGTGTCCGGCACCGACAACGGCTGTATCTATTGTTCCTGCTGTGTATTCCATGTGATTATCCTTTATTTTTCAAAACGTATTTCGTTTCTCGTTATATCATATTCCTCGGGCACTTGTACTCCCGAATTACAAAGGCTTTTGAGCACAAGCTCGGGATTTAAGTAGCTCTCACCTGACGAGGCAAGCTCAAGCGAAAGAATTGTATTTTCGTCCTTTTCCTCTGCAGAATACGCAAAAACCATTTCCTTTATGTCAAGCTCTTTTTCCTTGCCGCTTTTTGTGGTTTTGGTAACAGGCGCGGGATTTTCAAGAGCTTTTAATATTTCGTCTTTCTTTCCTGAAAACTCTGGAATAACAACTGTATAAAGTGCGCTTTTGACCTTGCCGAGCTTGACATTCGGTTCATAAACGTCCTTTATTTCAAGTATTCCGTCAAGGCTCTTTGCAAGACGCTCTTTAAATTCTTCGTTTGAAATGTTATCGCAATCGAGAGTTACATCGACAATTTCGTTTTCACCTGTCATACCGACAGACAGCGGAAGCGCAAACACGATTTTCGGATGAGGCGAAAAGCCCTCCGAGTATTTAAGCGGCAGCTTTGCACGCTTTAGTGCTCTTATTATGCTATGGGCAAAGTCAAGGTGAGAAACGAAAATAAGCTCGTTCTTTTTTGAAAATAAAACTCTGTAGGTTTTCATTTTTACTTTGCCTCCTTGCTGTCTGGATTAATACATCTCTTTGTGCATAAATCGCTTCCGAATTTAGCTGCACCACAGCCCGAACACTTTGTAAGACAGTCGGGTGTTGTTTCTTCGCCGAGTGCTTTCTTTGCTTCGGAAAGCAGGAACTTTTGCGTAACGCCGCTGTCAATGTGTGCCCACGGCAGTATTTCGTCAAAGCCCATTCTTCTGTTTGCGTAGAACGCAGGATCTATCCCTGCTTTTTCAAATACACTCATGTATCTGTCATAGGAAAAATGTTCGCCCCAACCGTCAAAAATCTGTCCTTGATTGAAAGCTTCAACAACTGCTTTTGAAAGACGTCTGTCACCTCTTGCGAACACCGCTTCAATAAAGCTGACCTTAGCTTCATGCCAGTTGTAGCGGATTTTTCCCGAATGTATGCTCTGTCCGAGGTGCTTCTGCTTTCTCACAAGCTCTTCGACCGTGTCCTGACCGAACCACTGGAACGGCGTGTGAGCCTTCGGCACAAAGCACGAAACGGAAATGTTTACGTCAACACCTCTGCCTTTGGGTTTGTCGGGATTTGTGTAATATGCGTTAACAATGCTCTGCGTGAGATTTGCAATTCCCTCGATGTCTTCGTCCGTTTCAGTGGGAAGACCGTTCATGAAATAAAGCTTTACACTTGTTCTGCCTGCGGCAAATGCACCCTTACAGCCTTCAAGTATTTCGTCTTCCGTAAGGTTTTTGTTTATAACATCGCGAAGGCGCTGAGTTCCTGCTTCGGGAGCAAATGTAAGACCTGTTTTTCTTACTCCCATAACCTTTTTCATGATTTCCGCTTCAAACGAGTCAATTCTCATAGAAGGAAGCGAGAGAGAAACTTTTTCTCTGTCTGTCCAGGATTTGAGTTCGTCAACAAGCTCCATAAGACATGGGTAGTCACTTATGCTAAGCGATGAGAGCGAAATTTCTTCGTATCCCGAGGTTTCGTAAAGGTTTTTAGCTTCACGTGAGAGTGTTTTAACACTTTTTGCTCTGTAAGGTCTGTAAATAACGCCTGCCTGACAGAAGCGGCAGCCACGCATACAGCCTCTTGCACATTCAAGCATTATTCTGTCGTGAACAACCTCGGTAAACGGTACGGGCACTTTTTCGGGACTTTCTGCTTTGTCAAAATCTGTAACCACTCTTTTTTCAACAAGAGCAGGAACTTCGGGAAACATAGGTGTAACACCCAAAAGCAGTCCTGTTTCTTCGTCGTAGGTCACATTATAAAGAGAGGGAACGTAAGTACCCTTTATTTTGCAGGCCTCTCTCAGAAAATCCTGCTTTACAAATTTCTCGTGAGACTTTTTGTAGTCAATGTAAAATTCAACAAGCTCGCGCAGTGATTCTTCACCCTCACCAATGCTAAAGATGTCAAAGAAGTCCGCAACAGGCTCGGGGTTGTATGTGCAGGGACCGCCGCCGATTATAAGAGGCATGTCGTCTGTTCTGTCCTTTGAGTAAAACGGAAGACCTGCAAGGCTTAACATGTAAAGCACGTTTGTGTAGGAAAGCTCATATTGAAGCGTAAATGCGATAAAATCAAATTCGCTCACCGCGTCTCCGCTTTCAAGTGCATAAAGCTTTATTCCTTTTTCACGCATTACTTCTCCCATGTCGGGCCACGGTGCAAAGCATCTTTCACACCATATTCTGTCACTTTTGTTGAGCGTGTTGTACAAAATCTTTATGCCGAGATTTGACATTCCTATCTCGTATGTATCGGGAAAGCAGAACGCAACTCTTGCGTCAATTTCGTCCTTGTTTTTTATGACCTGATTCAGTTCTCCGCCTGTGTAACGCGACGGCTTTAAAATCTTTTTAAGATATTTTCTTACTTTTTGCTTTTCGTTCATTTTATAAAATCCTTTCGGGAGTTTTGCAATTTTGCGCATACTGACACATTACAAAATATTTCATTACATAATATCACATTTTTACACGGTTGTAAAGTCTGAATGTAAATTTGCACTTACTTTCTTGAAAGAAAGTAAGCAAAGAACTTTTGAATGGTTAAATTGATGTTTAAACAACATCAATTTAACGGAGGTCTTGAAAGAAAGTAAGCAAAGGGCTTTTGAATGGTTAAATTGATGTTTAAACAGCATCAATTTAACGGGGTTTATAGAAAGGAAATGTGCAAAGGGTTTTTCATTTATGAAATTGAAGTCTGAACAACTCCAATTTCACCGTTCACGCATACGTCCTCAGCACATGAGAAACAAGTACATCATCCTTATCATAACAAAGCTTCAGTGAAAAAAACGGCGTTTTCTCATCAGCGATAAGACGCAGAAAAATCTTGTCGCCCTCCCATAATTCACATTCAATAAGCTTTTTCTTCTCTATCCACATAAGCTCGCCTTCGTCACAGATTTCCTTTATACGCCCTTCAAAATCCGAGCACGTAAAAAGATGCATATATTCCGTACCCCACTTTTCCGACACAAAGGTTACAATTCCTCTGTAACGCGCATTCTTTATTTCAAGTCCCGTTTCTTCAAGTGCTTCACGATATACGCACTCCTCAGGACTTTCGCCATCTTCAAATTTTCCTCCTATTCCTAACCACTTGTCCTTGTTTTCGTCATTTTCTTTTTTGGTGCGGTGAAGCATGAGATACTTCCCGTCCCTCTCAATGTAGCAAAGCGTTGTATTTTTCATTTTTCCCTCTCATTTACAGACGTTTTTAACCTGTTTTTTTCAGTATACAATTTATTTTTTAATAATATTGTAAATTTGTGTAAAATGCCACTTGCCAAAACCAAGAAAATGCGATATAATTGACTAGATATAAAAGGGTAGAAGTGTATTTATGCCCTTTTATACTAAATCTTTTTTCAAAGGAGCAGAACAAAATGAAAAAGTTTCTCGCAGTCCTTCTTGCTTGTCTTATGGCTGTAACAATGTTCACAGCATGCACAAGCACCGAAGGCAACAATCCCGTTGACGGTGCAACAACCGGCGACACAAACACTACAGATAACGGCGAAGACACAATCGTTATCGGCACAATCGGTCCCAACACAGGAAGCGTTTCCGTATACGGCGTTGCTACACTCAACGGTGTAAAGCTCGCAGTTGAAGAGATTAACGCTGCAGGCGGCATTCTCGACGGAAAGAAAATTGTTCTTAACGTAAAGGATGACCAGGGCGACCCCAACGAAGCAGTTAATGCATTCAACACACTCGTTGCTGACAACGTAACTCTTATCGTAGGCGCTGTTACAAGCGGATGTACTTCTGCAATCACAGATGCAGCTAACGACGAAGGCGTTGTTCTTATCTCCGCTCCCTCAACAGCAGACGCTGTAACAACCGAAGACGACTACATCTTCCGTGTTTGCTACTCCGACTCCTTCCAGGGCGCAATCGCAGCAAAGTTTGCTAAAGACAATGGTTATGAAAAGGTTGGCGCTCTCTACTGCGCGGCTGATACATATTCCAAGGGTCTTTACGATGCATTTAAAGCTCAGTGCGAAAAGTACGGCATTGAAATCGTTATCGCAGAATCCAGCGCAACTCTCGAAACAAACGAGTATTCCAACCAGTGGGCAGCTATCGCTGAAACAGGCGTTGAATTCGTATTCGCTCCCTACTACTACAGTGCAGTAGGCCCGTATGTAGTTCCTCAGGCAAGAAAAGCCGGCTACAACGGCATTATCATGGGTGCTGACGGCTACGACGGATCCATCGGCTACATCAGCGAAGGAAGCGACCTTTCCGCTTGGGAAAACGTTCTCTTCACAAACCACTACGATCCCGCTGACACCAGCGAAAAGGTTGTAAACTTTGTTGAAGCTTTTAAGAAAGCAAACAACGGCGAAACACCTAACGCATTCGCAGCTCTCGGCTACGATGCACTCAACACTCTCGTTGATGCAATCAAAACTGCAGGTACAGCTGACGCTGATGCTGTAAGAAATGCTCTTGCAGACACAACTGCTGTTCATGAAGGCGTTACAGGAACATTCACACTTGACGAAACAGGTACTCCTGTTAAGGGTTCTGCAGTTGTAGCATTTACCGTTGTTGACGGTGCTGTTACAACTAAGCTCAATTCCGTAGTTGCAGGACTTGAATAATCCTATTCAGCCTTAGCGAATTTTTCACGGAGAGGTTCGATACACTTTCTGAACCTCTCCTTATGCTTTAAATCTCTCTCCTTTGAACTGAAAGGTGGATATATTTCCATGACAAACTTCATTCAGTCCCTTATCGTAGGTATGAGACTCGGCAGCGTTTACGCGCTTATTGCTCTGGGTTACACTATGGTATACGGCATTATCAGACTTATAAATTTTGCCCACGGCGACTTTATCATGGTGGGCGGATATACACTTATATTTACAATACCGCTCATGAAAAACCTCGGCATTCCTGCATGGACTGCAGTAATCTTTGCCATTCTTTTGTGTTCGGCAGTGGGAATTCTTGTTGAGCTTTGCGCATATCGTCCCGTCAGAAAACGCGGAACAAATATGACAGCACTCATCACCGCTATCGCCATGAGCCTGCTTTTGGAAAACCTTGCACAGGCAATTCCGCCAATCGGCCCAACACCAAAGCCCATGAGCCTTGTGTTCAGCGACGGCGGTATAAGCGTTTTTGGAATATCACTTGACTATGTAACACTTCTTACAATCGTTGTAAGTGCGGTTGTAATGCTCGCGCTTCAGCTTTTCGTTAAGAAAACAAAGCTAGGACGTGCAATGCGTGCTGTTTCCGAGGATAAGGAAGCGGCAATTGTTACGGGTATAAACGTAAATAGAACAATTGTAACAACCTTTGCCATAGGCTCGGCACTTGCGGCAATCGCGGCGCTTATGTACTTTGCTCAGTATACGCAGGTTTCAACAACCTCAGGCTCTATGCTCGGTTTAAAAGCGTTTATAGCGGCGGTTCTCGGCGGTATCGGAATAATCCCCGGTGCCATGCTCGGCGGATTTATAATAGGTCTTGTAGAATCCTTTACAACAACCTATATTTCCTCAAACCTTGCTGACGCATTTGTATTCCTTATACTTATCGTAGTTCTCATCATCAAGCCCGCGGGCATACTCGGAAAGAATGTAGGTGAAAAGGTATGAATAACAAAAAAACCGCAATCGGCTACATCGTCAACACTGTCGGTATTGCCGCACTCCTTTTCTTATTCTTCAGTATGCAAAACAGTGCAGTGCTTGCAGGCGGTGAAAGTTTCACATTTTTCTCAAAGAAGCTTGTACCTAACCTCTGGCAGTGCTGTTACCTTATAATCCTTGTAGCATCTCTCAACATGGTTCTCGGATTTCTCGGTCAGCTCTCGCTCGGTCACTGCGGCTTTATGGCAATCGGTGCATACACCGCAGCTCTCGGCTCACTTGCTTTCCAGAGAGCAGAGCTTATAACAGACGAGCATCCTCTGTATCTTCTCATGACTGTCGGCGTTATCCTTGCAGGCGGCTTGCTCTCAGCGCTTGTCGGCTTTGTTGTCGGTATTCCTGCGCTTCGCTTAAAGGGCGACTATCTTGCAATTATCACGCTCGGCTTTGGCATGATTATTGTAAACATCATAAACAATATCCCGTGGTGCGGAATGAACGGGCTTGCCGAAGGCTCGGCTGCTTCCTCGCTTTACAAGACGGGACTCGGCTTCTCGTCAAAAGAGCTTGTGGCTTACGACTGGCTTGCAATTGTTATAACCCTTATATGCGTTGTAATGATGTTTATGTTCATCCGTTCAAAGTACGGCAGAGCAATAAAGGCTATACGCGACGATGAAATTGCCGCAGGTGCTTCGGGACTTAACGTTTCCTACTACAAGATTCTCACCTTTGCTTATTCCGCTTTCTTTGCCGGAATTGCAGGCGGTCTTTACGCATGCTTTATGAAGTCGCTTTCAACCTCAAGCTTTGCTTTTACAAACAACTCCATTCTCAACAGCATATTTATAGTTGTTATGGTTGTTGTCGGCGGCATGGGCTCTCTTACGGGTTCTATAGTTTCGGCTGTGCTTATGTATTTTCTCAACTACTACATCAAAAACATTGTTGATACATCGGCGTTTCCCGTCTTTATACAGAACCTTTTCAACTACCCCATGCTCGTTTACGCAATTGCGCTTATCATTCTTATCATGTTCCGTCCGAGAGGAATCTTCGGTACATATGAGTTTTCTCCCACGGGCATTGTGTATTCAATAATCAATAAGCTAAAGAGTAAAAAGGCTGAAAAAGCAGAGGGAGGAAACAAATAATGGAAAACAATATAAAAACTCCCGTACTTGAAGCGAAAAATCTTGGTATTTCTTTTGGCGGTCTTAAAGCTGTTCAGCATTTTAACTTAAGCATCAATTCCTCGGAGCTTGTCGGTCTTATCGGACCAAACGGCGCAGGTAAAACAACAGTATTCAACCTTCTCACAGGCGTTTACAAGCCGACTGAAGGTACTGTTCAGATATGCGGCAAAACAATGAACGGCAAAAAGACGCATCAGTTTATAAGAGCAGGAATTGCCCGCACGTTCCAGAACATCCGTCTGTTTAAAGAAATGACTGTTCTTGACAACGTAAAGGTTGCTCTCAACCACAAATACAAGTACAATTTTATCTCGGCAACCTTCCGTCTTCCCTCTTACTGGAAATGCGAGAAGGCTTGTGACAAAGAAGCAAGAGAGCTTCTCTCAATCTTCGGACTTGAAGATAAGGCAGACTTTATCGCGTCAAATCTTCCCTACGGTCAGCAGAGAAAGCTTGAGATTGCACGTGCACTTGCTACAGGCATGAAAATTCTCCTTCTCGATGAACCTGCCGCAGGTATGAACCCGACAGAAACCGCAGAGCTTCTTGAATGTATCAAGATTATCCGTCAGAAGTTCAACATTGCAATTCTGCTTATTGAACACGACATGAGCCTTGTTATGAACATTTGCGAGAGAATCATGGTTATCGACTACGGTCAGACCATTGCTCACGGCTTGCCATCGGAAATCGCTTCCAACAAGCGCGTTATCGAGGCATACCTCGGCAAAGACGAGCAAACGGGAACCGAAGGAGGTAGTGACAATGCTTAAAGTAGAAAACATAAACGTATCCTACGGTGCAATACATGCCATACACGATGCTTCTCTTACCGTAAACGACGGCGAAATTGTTTCTCTTATCGGTGCAAACGGTGCAGGAAAAACAACTATTCTTCACACGATAACAGGTCTCACTCCCGCTTCAAGCGGAAACATACTGTACAACGGTGTTGATTTAAGACACGTTGCCCCTCACAAAATCGTTTCCATGGGCCTGGCACACGTTCCCGAAGGACGTCACGTGTTTACGAGAATGACTGTTGCCGAAAACCTTGCAATGGGTGCATACTACAGAAACGACAAGAAAATAAATGATGACCTTGCGGTTGTTTATGAAAGCTTTCCGCGTCTCAAGGAGCGTGCAAAGCAGCTTGCAGGAACTCTCTCAGGCGGCGAACAGCAGATGCTTGCCATGGGAAGAGCAATGATGTCAAAGCCAAAGCTCGTTGTCATGGACGAGCCGTCAATGGGACTCTCCCCCCTGCTTGTTAAAGAGGTTTTTAATATCATAAAGAAGATGCACGAGTCGGGCATTACGATTCTGCTTGTAGAGCAAAACGCAAAAATGGCACTCTCCATTGCAGACAGAGCCTACGTTTTGGAAACGGGACATATTGTTATGGAGGGTAATGCCAAAGACCTTGCAAACGACGAAAGAGTTAAGAAAGCATATCTCGGTGCTTAATATACTTATTACAAACAACAAGGAGCTGTAAACAAAATACAGCTCCTCTTTTAATATGCAGATTTAATTCTAATTACATTTCAATTATACACAAGCAGGGCTGTATAAACAGCCCTGCTTAAATTCAATTAACTTATAAATTATTCTTCAAATAAGTCCTTAGCATCAATAATAACATCGCTGCCGAGAAGAATATCTTCGGATGTTATGGGAGCAGAAACCTTAACTTCAGGTGTTTCGTATCTTTTCATTATAAATACCTCCGGAATTATATCCATAAATTACATTTTTCATTGTCTATATGGTAACACATGTTTTTAACAGATGCATTAACGGTGTGTTAATTATGTGTTACAAGCGCTTCTCTGTTATATAAGTCCCTGTTCGTCAAAGTGAGCGTACATTGTGCGGATAGCCTTTTCAAAATCCTTGTTATCAACACCGACAATGATGTTAAGCTCGCTTGAGCCCTGGTCAATCATTCTGATATTGATGTCGGCCTTTGCAAGCGAGTCGAAGATTGAAGCCGCCGTACCTTTTGCGTTCTTCATTCCGCGTCCAACAACCGCAACAAGCGCAATGTTCTTTTCGATGCTTATGCTGTCGGGGCTTGTTGTTTCAAGAAGGTCTGCGATAATGTCATCCTCCTTGCCGGCAAGCTCGTGGTCATTGACAACAACGCTCATCGTGTCAATACCCGACGGAAGATGTTCAAAGCTCATGTCGTGTCTTTCGAGCACCTGGAGAAGTCGTCTTCCGAAGCCCCTTTCTTCGTTCATCATATCCTTTTCAAGAGTAAGAACAGTAAAATCCTTCTTACCTGCAATGCCAGTAACAACGCTCTTATCATTATCCTTATCAGCATGAGTTACAATCATCGTACCCTCATCCTCGGGAGCGTTGGTGTTCTTTATATGTATCGGAATACCCGACGTTTTTACAGGGAAAATGGAATCCGCGTGAAGAACGGTTGCGCCCATGTAGGAAAGCTCGCGAAGCTCGCGGTAGGTGATAATCGAAATGTATTTGGGATTTTCAACTATTCTCGGGTCTGCAATCATGAAGCCCGAAACATCCGTCCAGTTTTCGTATTCATCGGCGTGTGCCGCTCTTGCAACTATTGCACCCGTAATGTCTGAACCGCCTCTTGAAAAGGTACGGATGGTGTCGTTAGGCATCTTTCCGTAGAAGCCGGGAATAACTGCATATTCGCACTTCGACAAGCGCTCACTCATTACATCATTTGTCTTTTCGGAATCAAACGTGCCGTCATTCTTGAAGAAAATAACGTCTGCAGCGTCTATAAATTCAAAGCCGAGATACTTTGCAAGAATAATACCGTTAAGATATTCTCCGCGGCTTGCCGCATAGTCACGTCCCGCACCGCCTATAAAGCTTCTCTTTAAAAGTTCAAATTCGTTTTCAAGAGACAAATCAAGTCCAAGACCGTCAATTATAAGCTGATATCTTTCCTTTATTGTTTCAAAAGCTTCGGACTCGTCGCCATGGCTTAACTGTTCATAGCAGAGATAGAGAAGGTCCGTAACCTTTTCGTCGCCCGAAAAGCGTTTTCCGGGTGCAGACGGAACAACATATCTTCTTGTTTTATCTGCAAGAACTATGTTTGCAACCTTTTTAAACTGCTCGGCGCTTGCAAGTGAGCTTCCGCCGAATTTTGTAACCTTGATACTCATTTTGGTAAACCCTCGCTGTTATATATTTAGTATACTTTTATACGCTTTATCGCGCTCACCTTACGGGAAGCACATAGCTGTAAATACAGAAAAAATGCATTATGCTTCCGGCTAGCACGAAAAAGTGCCACACGGAATGCATGTAACGGAATTTCTTGAGTGCATAGAATACAAGTCCGCCCGTATAAAGAAGTCCGCCAAGAACAAGGAATACAAGACCTCCCTTTTCCATGTTTGCAATAATGCTTTTTATGCTTATGATGCAAACCCAACCCATGACAATATAGCTTATCATGGAGAAGACCTTGAATCTTTCAATGTTTATCGAATTCAAAACTATTCCGAGAATTGCTATACCCCAAACTATCCCAAAAAGCGTCCAGCCCATAGCCCCTTTCAGGGTTACAAGCGTAAGCGGCGTATACGTTCCCGCGATAAGAAGATAAATTGAGGTATGGTCAAACACTCTGAAAACGGTTCTTGCCGTTTTGTTCGTGATTGCATGATAAAGAGTTGACATGCAGTAAAGTATCACAAGCGTTGCACCGTATATGGCAGCACCTACAACTCCTGCCGCAGTCCCTCTTGTTGCAGCTCTTACCACACATAGTACAAGCGCCGCAACCGACAGCCCCGCACCTATTCCGTGACTTATGGAGTTTGTCAGCTCCTCACCCAACGTATATGACGGCAATAGTTTCTTTACGCTCATAGCGGCTCCTTTCGTTTGCTTTTGTGTGAACGCTTCACACTGTTATTATATTCCTGCCCGGCTCACAATGCCAGTTTTTTCGGTTAACAGGCATCTTCTCCCTTATATCTTTGTTATTATATCCCACACTTACATTCTTGTCAACAGCTTTTGTTTATTGTTTACAAACCAAGCGAAATTTTTATTGCATTATGCAAAAATTATTAAAAAATTTCTCAAAAAGTATTGACATTCTAATTTGAATATGGTATAAATAAAGCGTAAACAAAACTTTGTCAAGTTGTAAACGAAATCGGAGCGTGATATTATGAGTTTTAAAATGGATAAAAAGCGTTTAAAAGCTATCACGGCGGCGATGCTCGTATGGCTTGCAGGTCTTGTCGCTTATTTCCTTTTTGCCTTTTGCGCGTAATTTTGCGTCCGGTGTATTCACAAACCGTTATACATTCGTTTTAAAATAAGAGTACGAACCGCAAGGCTGAAAAACAAACAGAAAAATAATCTTCTATGGTGCAACGATAAAAACCATAGGAGATATTTTTATACCGAAAAACAAACACCGTTATGTTTTGTATTTTTTGTAAAATAACTCATTGATACACAAAATTGATACTCCAAGGTATTGAAATGTTACTTGGAATGTGGTAAAATTTTCTTACAGAGAAAAAAGCACAGCAATACAAAGAAAGGATTTTTTACTATGAATTACACCATCAAATGCGGCGCGGGAGAACTTACCGCAAGAACACTCGGCGGCGAGCTTATTTCTTACAAAAACAACGGCAAGGAATATCTTTGGACAGGTGACGAAAAATACTGGAACGGCTACGCCCCTGCCCTTTTCCCGTTTGTAAGCTCACTTAAAAACGGCCAGGTTGAAATCGACGGAAAAATGTACTACTCAAAGCCAAAGCACGGCTTTATGCGTACAAGCGAGCTTAAGCTTATCGGGCAGACCGAAAACTCGCTCACCTTTGAGCTTCGCGAAAACCAGGAAACCAAGAAAATCTATCCCTATGATTTTTCTTTCGTTATCACTCACAAGCTTATTGATAACGGCTTTGAAACAACCTTTACCGTAAAGAACACAGACAACCGTGACATTGAATTCTGCCTCGGTGGTCATCCGGGCTTTCTCCTTGAGGACGGAATGGAAAACTACGACCTCGTTTTTGAAAAAGAAGAAAACTGCGACGTTTACCACACAGACGCAGATTCCCTCTTCAGCTACGATTACAAAGTAGACAGAAGACTCGAAGGCAACAAATGGGACCTCAGATATTCCGATTTTGACACGCTTGACGCACTCTTCTTCAACGATGCAAAGAGCAAAAAGGTAAGCCTTGTTAGAAAAGACGGCACAAAGCACCTCACCTTTGACTTCAACGGATACGATGTTCTGGTAATCTGGTCCATGCCCAACAAAAACGCGCCTTACCTCTGTCTTGAGCCCTGGAACGGACTCCCTGCACTCACTGACGAATCGGGTAAATTCTCGGATAAACCCTATCTCAGAACCTTAAAGCCCGGTGAAGAATACTCTGTAAGCTACAAAATGGAAGTGTAAGACACAATTCAGTCATAAATGTCCTAAAAGTAGCCGACTTATTTATAATTTTTTAACTAATACCGCACACATCCGACATAACTATACTTTATTATTATGTACAGGATACATCATATTAATCCATCCATATACAGGAGGTAACAACAATGGCTAATACATCCGCTATTGAGCTGGATCCCAATAAGCAGGGCAGTACAGCTTCTGCTGTTGATACCAGCAAAAAAATCAAATTTGCAATTATCGGTACAGGCTGGATCGCAGACGCACATATTGCAAGTCTTAAGAAAATGCCCGATGTTGAAATCATCGGCGGCGCTGACATCATTCCCGGAAAAGCTGAGGCTTTCTTTAAGAAGCATGGCATTGAAAATGTCCGCTGCTACGAAAGCCATCAGGCTCTTATCGACAACGAGGAGCTTGACGCAGTTTCTGTATGTACATACAACTGCCAGCACGCAGAGCCTACAATCTATGCTCTTGAGCATGGTGTACACGTACTTCTTGAAAAGCCTTTCACTGTTACTCTCGATGAAGCCATCGAAGTAATGAGAGCTGAAAAGAAGAGCGGCAAAGTTCTTTCCATCGGCTTCCAGCCCAGACTTGACGAAAACATGAAGATGATTAAAAAGATTGTTGAGTCGGGTGAACTCGGTAAAGTTTACTACATCCAGACAGGAGGCGGACGCAGATTCGGTATTCCTACCCCCTTTGGAACCTCCTTTATCGCAAAGGATACAGGTGGTATCGGCGCACTCGGCGATATCGGTTGCTACTCTCTTGACATGGTTCTTAACGCTGTCGGTTATCCTAAGCCTCTCACAGTTACCGGCTACAAGTCAGATTTCTTCGGCAAGAACCCCAAGTCCTTTACAGACAGAGGTAAGCCCGCAGAATATGCTGAAGTCTTTGGCGTTGACGACTTTGCAGCTGCATTTGTACGTCTTGAAGGCGATATCATTCTCGACTTCCGTATTGCATGGGCAATGCACATCGACACTCCCGGTGACACCATCATCCTTGGAACCGAAGGCGGTCTTCGTATTCCCTCTACAGGTTGCTGGAACGGCACAACCGGAGGTCCTATGACCATCTACAAGACAATATGCGGAATGGGTGTTGAAACAACTGTTCCTGTTATTCCCGAAGACAAATCTGCTTCTCTCTTTGACAAGAAAATTCGTTCCTTCCTCGACGCTTGCAAGAACGGCACACCGGCTCCCGTTCCTACAAGCCAGATTATTTACAATCAGGCCATTATCGACGGTATCGCAAAGAGCCACGAGGCAGGCAAGGAAATCGAAATTCAGATTCCCGAAATCTAAAAAACAGCATATAATTATTAACGGGCATCGCGAAAGCGATGCCCGTTTTTGTTATGCCTGCTTATGCAAAAATTCTTGCTGCCGCATCTTTATGCTCTTTACTGAGAGTTACGGAATACTTGCTCTCAATCTCGGAAAACAGCTTTTCAAGCTCGTCTTTCATACGCTGCCTTTCCTTGATATATGAACCCGATTCTGTCGAAAAACCTTTGTTGACATAATATTCATCAAGCGTTGCAAGATTCTTTTCCGCTTCCTCGAGCGCTTGCTCTGCAAGCTTTTTCGCATTTTTGCGGTTTTCGTACCTTTGCTTTACAATATTCAGTGCTTCCTCATAGCTGTACTTCTTCCTTAGATCCTCACGTTCAACATCATAAAGCGAGTTGAGCTGGGCTTTTTGTATAGGACTCAGTGCATTATATGCGTCTTCTACGCTTTGAAGCTGAGTATCCACCTCGACAGTATCTAGACCTGCGCTCTCGCGTGCTGTTTTAAGGTTGTTAAGATTTGAAACTTCCGAATTGTAAACATCCGTATTTCCGTTTTCAATCTCACGAAGCCTCTGATCCGCAGTCAGCGTTGCATATTTCCACGTATTTTTTGCCATATTCTTCTCCTTTACTCTAATCCTGTCTATGGGACATTTTGTAATATATCGCCGCGCTTTCAAGCGAGAAAGGCGTTTGCTCGCTCTCTACGACAAATGAAAGCTTTCTGACGCTTTTCTTCGGTAATCTTAATGTAATTCCCTGTTCATCTGCCGTATCATGCTTTAAGCAGAACGGTATGCGGTAATATTCTTTATCGGTATCACACACGGCAAAACCGATTTTCCCTTCATTTCCCGATACAATGTTCAGTCTTATCTTGTCCGCAATTTTAAGCTGTGCAGGATACGACAAATCAAGCAGCGAGGATTTATACACCGAGTGAACCGGTATACCAAAATCGCACCCCGTGTTTTCAAACACACTCACCGCCGTTCCCGAGGCTTTATGTACTCCCACAAGCGTTCCACCGCAGTCATAAAGAAGTCCCGACTTTATTCCGTCAAAGAAATACCATTCCAGCCTCTTCTGCGACTTTGAATAGTTACCGCCGTCGCTGTAAGCACATTCACCGTAGTCCCATACATAAACCTTTTCGCCGACGCTAAGATAATACTTTCTGTCAAAATCCACGGAAAAAGCTTCCACCAGATTTTCTTTGCTTTGCTCGAGCAGCGCATCCTTATGCCCTTTATTGATGTTTGCCGACAACGGCTTTATGTTCTGCTCTCCGAAATCCTCGGTCGAATCAATTATCATAAGACCTTTTTCGCTGTTCCCGAATACAATTCTGTTATCAATAAGCTGAATGCTTCCCGGCATATCACAGCCGATTGCAGAGTTCAGCTCTTTTACCGTATAGGACGAAGTACCGTCGGCAAAGGAATACGTCATTCTCATAACATTGTTTTTTGTAAACATTATGAGTCTTCCGTACTGACGGATAAGCCCTGTTATGTCATCACAGCCTGCACCTACCGTTTCGTGGCTGTCAATATCAAACCTCAGAGGATTAAGCAAATGACTTATATAAAGCCGTCCCGGAAAATCGGGGTTCCCCGTCATAAACATTCTTGTTCCCGATATTGTTTCTCCTCCAAAGCTCTCCGCAAGCGTTAATTTCGAGAAAATATCTTCAAATCCTATGTCTTCGGGATTCTTTGCATAATACGACATTTTGATGTCCTTTTCGTCTACAAAGCAATCTCTGTCTACATATATTACATCTTCATACAAGGTATACTTGCTCTTATCAAGAAGCTCACCCCTTATATATACATGAAAAGGTCTTGACAAATCCGCTTTAACAGGAAGAGTAAACTTTCCCAGATAATTGTAGCTTGCAAAGGTTACCGAAAGCACCGGTGCAACAATATTAAGCGGGTCCTTATATTCAAGACAATTTCCTAAATTGTCGTATTCACAATACAACAAGGGAGCATACGGAAACTCCACCGCAAATACAAGATTTCTGTCAAGAGAATATACTTCGTAGTCAGTATAAATGTAAAGCTTTGCGGCAAATTCAGCCATAAGACTCGGTTTGTCGGGAAGCTCCTCTGAAAGCGGTGTGCATTCGCTGCTTTCGGAATTTACGGCGTAAAGACAGCTCCCCACATGCAGAATAGCATGTCCGCAAAAGGCATTCTTGTAATAGCCGTTCAGACTTCCCGTAAAGTTTTCCTCGGAAAACAGCAGCGTCTGACCGTCACGTGTGCGAAGCACGCCCTTGTCGTTTATCATATTACAGATGTATCGGCTCTTGCCGTCATCCTCCGACGATTTACTGTCAAAGCACACGCCGCCGAAAAAATCCTCACAGTAAGCTATCCTTGTACCGCGTGTGCTTCCCGACGGAAGACTGCTTGTTACATAGCTCATTTTATTAAATTCTCCTTTCGGGAAAATTTCTTGTTTTTGCACAGTAAAAGCTGTTGCGCCTGTCCTCTTTGTTCCTGTCGTAGCTGTTGAGAACAATGTCGCGGTACTTGTAGGTAAGCCTGTTATATACATCTGCATCCTCATAAGAGCAAAGCTCACTTGCCGCAAGATATACTATCGCACAGATTGTTATTTCCGGAAGACTTAGCTTTTCGTCAGCACCGCTGTCCTCGGTAAAAGCATGCGGCATGGGAATATAGTGCAAAATGGTCTTGCCCGTGTTTTCCGAACTTGTATACACATATCCGTTGTCGCAGGAATATTTGTATACCGGTATGCTTTTACCGTTTGACGACGCATAAGAAATCTGTTTTATGTCTGCATCGGTTTTGGCAAAGGTTGTACCATATTGGGGAAAGCACTCTGCGTCCTTGCCCATGCAAAGTCCGTGTGCATCGGCACAGTAGAGCGAATCTATATACACACCGCCATCAAGCGCCGTTATTGCAATTTCACAACCCTTTTCAAGTGCCAAAGCAAATGAAAATGTCTTGATTTCCCCGATTTTTTCACAAGATGCATTGTACTCACACAACACTTCATCACCTTTAAGTGCCTCTATCCTTGCGTTTCCGCAGCAGCAGATTTTTACTACCGCCATATCAGAGCCGTCTTCCACTTCAAAGCGTCTTTGTTCGCCCTCTTCAAGCTTTATCATTTCCTTAAAAAGCAAAGCTTTTATTTCGGGGAAATACAGTTCTGTAATGCGTGTGAAAGCAGGAAGATACTGCACCGTTCTTACAACCGACGTGTTTATGGCATTGATGATGCTTTTTTCCATATCGGCTTTTTCAAAAGCTGTCAGCGCAACCTGTTCGCCGTTCACCGAATGCTCGCCAAGTGCTTTGTAGATGCGTTCTTTAAGCTCGGCAAGTGTTACGCCGTATGTGCCTGTATTATGATTGTTTGTCACATTTTTTCTCCTTCCTTAATTTATGCGGCACTTATGCACCGCTTTTTGCAAACGCACAGTGCCGCTGCTTTGCCGTTAAAGGCAAAGATATTTATCAGAGCTTTGTGTACATCATAGCGCACACACGACTGTTATTTCCCGAAAGATAAAGCTTTCCGCAGAAGGTGATTGTTTCACCCGCTGAAAGAACGTATGCCTCCTGCTGTGCCGCATTCGCATTCACGGCAATATTTACATTTCCGTCCATCGCCTTTATTCTGCAGTCGGCGCCTTTTGTATCAATTACCACAACCGCACCCTCCGAAAGCTCATATGTATATGCTTTGGAAGGAACTAAGCTTTTGCAACTCATATACAATCACCTTACCTTTTTACGCGGGATTTGAGAAGATAATCGGTCTTGCATCGCCAAAGCCGAACGCAAAGTCCACGTAACCGATGTAGTCGGTAATGAGGGGATTATCCTGAGGAGAAACAAGCACTGTAGGCTTTGTGATATACACGAGCTTCAATACTTCAGAAAGCATGAGAGAGTCAGCAACCGCCCACTGCTTGCCCGTAAAGCCTGTGTTTCCGCCGCCCACAACAATGTACTTCATGCCGTATACGGGGTTTGCCGCATTTTCGCCTGCTGCTGCATCGGGGTTCTTTTCGGGTATAAGTTTTGAATTAGGACCGCAGATTTCCTTTGCCTTTGCTTCAAGCTCGGGGCTTACAAGAAGAAGGTCAAAGTTTGCTGCAAAAGGAAGTCCGTCGGGTGTTACAAAGCGGGAAGCTCTTGTCTGTGCCTCCGTAATCGCAGCAACAGAAAGTTCGAGGTCCATAAGGTTCGAGAATGTGCCTGCTCCCTTTTCACGGCTTACGGGATGCGCATCGGACGCCCACGGAACACCGTCTGCTCCCTTGACATCAAACGCACCCGCAAAGAGTCTGTAGAACTCATTGAGAACTGTCATGTAAGCACTGTCCGCAAGACGAGCGCCGATTTTCTTTGCTTCTCCCGAATAGTCGAGCTTTGCCTTCTTGTAGGAGCAGGTAACTCTGAGTGCGTGTTCCTTGGGTGTAATGGTTGTAATGAAGGTGCGCTTCTGGTCTGCACTTGCAACGCTTGTGCCATCATAAACGGGCATTTCGCCGTAGCCGCCGACTCCTTCGATTCTGTAGTCAACATCGTCCTGGCTTATAACGTCGCATACGTCAGCAATAACGTCAAGACGCTTTGCGTATCTGAGGTCAAAACGCTTCTTAACAAGTGGGTAAAGGTCATTATGCCATGTGTAAATATCATTCATTGGTTATTTCTCCTTTCAGAATTAAGCGAAAATTGTGTTTGTAAGCTTTACGTATACCTTTGCTTTTGCCGCATCAAAGCCGACACAGCGAAGTGTTACGTCTGTTTTGGTGTTGTTAAAGGAATAGCCCTTTTTGGTAGTATCAAGTTCAAGAGCACAGCCGAGTGCGGGAATGAGCGCATATATGTCGCCTGCGTTTGCCACACCGCCGTTTTCAATAGTGATATATGCGGTGTCATCGTTTCCTGTACAGCCGACAATTTTTCTCACTGCACCGATTTTGTCAGTGTTTGTGCTGCCTTCAGTCTTTTCAACAAGTACAAGGCAACCGCCGACAGCCATATCCGAAAGGCCTGTGCTGTCACAGGTAAATGTGGTTTCATCTGCTCCCTCAAGCGCACAAAGCTTGATTGCGTCCGTTTCGTACACACCGTCGGTTACATTTACTCTTACTTTAGTGCCGTTGCTTCTGACATTCAGAATATCCTCTTTTCCCGTATGGGTTTCCTCACATACGCCGATAACAATGCCACCCTTGACTGCACCCGTTATAACGCCATCTATTGCGCAGACAACATCGCCTGCCTCAACAGATGCGGTCTTTTCAATATCAAATTCCTTGATTGCAGGAATATTTCCTCCTGCATAACAATATGCAAATTTCATTTCTTTTCTCCTTTACTGTTTAAATCAGATTTTTTTTGCTCTGTTCGGAATGCTTGAAAGAAGCCCTGCGTATTCGCGATACGACATTCCGTTCTGACGTGCAATTTCCATCTGTCTTTTCGTCAGTCCTTCGGATCCGTCTGTAAAGGATGCCTTATCGGATGCGGAAAAGGACGTCGACGCGGTGTTTGCATACATTCTTCTTTCAATATCCTCTTGCTTTCTTTCAATTACCGTTAAAAACGTAAGATAGTCACCGTAAATATCTTCGGGACTTCCGCTTCTGCCCTTTGAAAAAGCTTCAAATGAGCCGTCGCACAAAAGCTCTCCGATATCACATTCGGGATAAGCTTTTTTGATTGCTCTTGCCATGTCAGCCGTCAGCACAAACGTGCTGTCAGACAATTGCTGATTTGCTGCAGGCTCATTTTCCTGCTGAACAGAAGTGTCTTCTTTTGCATCGCCGTCAACAGACTCTTCTTGGGAAGTGTCGGCATTGACGGATGCATTTTCATTTTCCTCCAAGTCGGAAAGCGTGTTGCCGGCAGACATTTCACGCTCCTCTTCCTTGTCTTTTTTGTCCGAAAGCAGCCTTGAGAGCTCTGATGCCATTTCTGAATACGAAGAGGCTTTGAGTGCACCGCTGTCACTGAGATTGGCAAGCAGGTCTTTAACCGACCTTAAGGCTTCGGCATTTTTCCTCTCTCTTTTCAGTCTGTCGGCAATCAATGCTTCAAGCTGGCTTTGCGTAAAGGTTTTCTCCGGAATCTCGTTCCGTATATCTTCTGCGGTGCTTTGGATTTCCTCGGCACCGTCACAAGCGTTTGTAATAACTTCCGTTTCAAGATTTTTATTCTCTGTCATATTTTCTCCTGCTCTTCTTTCGTAGAAATTGTTTCGGGTATATTGATTTTTTCTTCCTCATTTTCACCCGCAAATTTTGAATCAAGGTATTTTTTAAGCTGCGCTCTTTGCGGTATGCTTATTTCGTCAAGGTATGCCTTTACAAGCTCATAGTTTTCACTTGAAATGCCCGTTGTCATAAGCGTGGTGAGTGCCGAGAGCGTAAAGGCTCTTGAGCTTGCTATGCCGTTTCCTGTATGAATGACAACATCAACCATAGGAACGTAGCTCTCATCCTTGCGTTTTTCGTAAAATTCTGTAAATCGGTATACAACATCATCCTTGTCCGCAGCTCCCGTTCGTATTACTCTGCCGTCATCATAAAATTCAAGCGCTGTTATATCTACAAGGCTGTACAAACGCTTAAAGCCTGCGTTTCTGTCAATGTTCTTTAAAGACTTTCTTGTTTGTGCTCTTTCACCGAGAAGAGCAATTCCCGCAGCCGTTGTAACATTTGTCGGCTCTTTACCCTGATTCACCTCGAAATTGCCCGTTGTGTCTTCAGCAAGACCCCTCCAGAAAGAGCATGCAGAATAAAGCGAATTTTCGTAGCTCGACAGATTTCCGAGTCTCTGTACTTTTCCCATCATTCCGGGACGAAGCTTCCACACAGCACCGGGTGAATTATCCATTTCACATCCGTCCGTCAATGCGTTTTCCTCTGCAAGTATTATGTCGTTTGAAGAAAAAGCCGAATTTAACTGCGCATACGCCATCTCGCGGTCGGAGGCATCTATAAGCGGAATAATCTGCTCAAGCTCACTTTTGCCCCATACTGTCTTTTCACCGGGTATCTTGTTATAAATTACAAATGGAAACATGCGGCATTTTGTATTTCTCCAGTATTTCGGAATATATCTTATCTCCTTGCCGTTTATGAATACGCAAAGTCCGATATCACCGCTCTTCCAGCTGTACTTCATCTTTCTTTCGACACCGTCGTAAACTGCATTCATAACCGCACTTCCGTCCGACGGCTGTCTGAACCACCATTCCGTTACCGTAACAGTATCATCCTCGGACGAATATCTCTCAGAATCAAGTAAAGCTGTGCTGTGCCCCGTTTTATAAAGATATTCGGAAATATCCGCTTTTCTTACCTTCAAATCCTCAGCAAACACGCGCTTTGCCTTCTGTGTGTGCATTCTGTACACATAGCCTATGTACTCGCAGGAATCAACGTCCTTTGCATTCGGGTCGGGAAAAATCTGTGAAATGTCGGGGTTGTCTATGCAGACATCGCTCTTTATATCTCCGCAGTCGCCCGTTTCTCCCCAGCAAACCTTCCATACCGCGCTTCCGTATATTCCGAGACTTCTCTCGTTTCTGCTGTTTTTGAACAGCATGTCGCTTTTGTCAAGCACATAACGTGTTATATCTTCTCTCTGCTTTGCACAGTGTGCCTTGTCCTCGTTCCTGGGTGAAAACTCAAAATCGGGAATTTCCGGCTCAATAAGTGTTTCCACATGCATATACCCATCAGTTGACTGAGCTGCTCTCCATGGAAGCGCATGCTTTTCATAGATGCCGCTTGTTTCTTTTCTGATATCATGCTCTCCGTCATAGTATCTTCTCATCTTCTTCCAGTAGTCATTCATGCTCTCGCGGCTTCGCGAAGCATAATCGAGAAGAAAGCTTGCGGTTTCCTCACGGCAAAATACGTCCGAGTAGTTGTACATTCCACTTTGTGAAAGCTGTCTTGATGTGTGAATGTTTCTTGTTTTCATTTTGTACTCCTTTAATCCTTTAAAGTAATTTTTTAATATGAAGCTTATCCGAAAGCTTTGATTTTTCTTTTTCCCGTTTTGCAAAGGCTGCGCTCTGCCTTGACACGGCAAAGTATCTGAGTGCATCGGGTGCGTGCGTTACGGCATGAGGCTTGGTTGAGGCATCACCGGGACGCGACTTGTCGTGAAGCAAAAGCGGCAGACAACGTATTAGATTTGTGCAGTTTCGCATAATTGTAAGACGTGAAAACTTATTGCCGTCTTTATCCGCTTTAACCTTTAACCATTCACGAAGGCTCATCCAGCCGCTTACTCTGTCGCTGACAAGCTTTGTAAGGTAAACACCGTTTTCCGCATAAAGCTCGGCTATGCTCTTTCCGCTGTCCTTCTGACGCGACCACAAATCGCTCGGCGCTATAAACATCTCAACGCCGTCACTCTTTTCAAGTATCAGCTTTGCCGCCTGGCTGACAATAAGCCCGCTTTTGTGTATCTCGTCGTACACCACGGCATTTCCCTTTTCGTCCATTGCAACAAAAATCGCTGCAAGCATATCAAGCCCATAGTCAATGGCACAGTATTTTCTGACGTTTTCCGGAAGAAGTGTCCTTTCCACCGTGTGAACCCTGTAATCAAATTCGGGAAAGAACTGCCCTTCAAACTCGTCCCAGCTTCCCTTGAGCCACGCGTTTCTCAGTGAATCTGGCAGACTCTCAAGCCGTTCGAGATATTCAGGGTCCTTCTCAAGCAAAACCTTGTTGTCGTACACAAGCGCAGGAATAAAAGCATAATCCTCTGCCATTTCACCCTGCCTGTACTCTCTGTCAATAAATAAGCGCTTAACCCACGCATGTCCCACGCCTCCGGGATTGCAGGTCAGATAAAAGCGTTTGGGATAGTTGTTTGCACCTCTGAGCGAACCTTTTAAAAGCTGAAACTGGTATTCCGATACCTGCGTTGCCTCGTCAAGTGCTATAACATCGTATTCCTGTCCCTGATAGCGTGCGGCATCCTCGTCTGTTTCAAGATAGCCAAGGCGCAGATGCGAGCCGTTCGGAAATTCAAAGGTCTTACGGATTTCGGTGTAAGAAGCTATTCCCGAAAGCTCACTTGTGAGAGGTCGTATGTGATTGTCGCGAAGCTCGGGATAGCTGCGCCTTAAAAGCAACACCGAAAGTCCCGGGTAATTAAGACACATTAGCACAAGCTTTCGCCTGAGTGCCCAGCTTTTTCCTCCACCTCTTGCTCCGCCGTAGGCTATGTACTTTGCCTGTGAGAGGAAAAATTCCTCCTGTCTGGGTTGCGGCACTCCCGGCAGATTTACATTTTTTTCTTTTTTCTTCACGCCGTGTCACCTTGCAAGCCTTTGTGCATCCGCTTCAAGTGATATAACAATGCTCTTGGCATCCGCTGTCTGCTCGGCTATCAGCTTTTCGCCCCATCCGAAATTGTATTTAAGACTGTTCGCCGATGCGTTACACGAAAGTCCGCCTGTCAGTGAGTTTTCCTCAATAAACGCCTCTATGCGCATT
The DNA here is from genome assembly GCA_045540015.1 of Eubacteriales bacterium. Classification (GTDB taxonomy): domain Bacteria; phylum Bacillota; class Clostridia; order Oscillospirales; family CAG-382; genus UMGS1387. The sequence continues at coordinate 57,190 of JAZQGP010000054.1, read as the reverse complement.
TTTGCAGCTGACAAATACGAGTATTTGGAATTTTTTGAAAGCTTTTCAAACTCGCCTCTTGTTATCCCCAAGTGGAATATAAGCCCCGATACCGTGTACGGCTTTATAATGGACTTCTTCCCGCTGTTCTTTTCGTCGCAGTCCTCAAAGTAGCTTTTCACTTTTGCTTCAAGATCTGCATACCTGTTTCTTGTTCTTGCCATTTCTTCGTTTTTTCCTTTCCTAAAAATATAACACGTCGCACATCTCACCTATGCTGTCCTCGGCATAGTCCGTAAAGCATCCTCTGTGAATAACATCGCCGGTCTGCTTTACACGTACCACATCATCACATCTGTGAAACCTGTAGCCGCACTGGGCGCATATTGTGCAGGTGCAGCAGTCGTCCGTATAGTTATGCACATTTGAAAAATCCGACATGTCAACTTCGCTTTTGTATTCCTCCACTTTTTGTATCACCTCCAAGCTTTAAGAACCTTTGTTCTTTTTGTGCGCTAATTTTTCGTTCCGATACGTGCCGTGTTAAGCACAACTGTTCGGAACGTTTGTTTGCTATGGTTGCATTTTACCACAAAAAGGTCGATTTGTCAAGAAAAATTTAGAACGCAAGTTCGATTTTGTAAGCATGCACAATTATCTCACGGTTTGATTCGGAACTTTTGTTCGTTTTTATAGGTAACAAAACGGCAGGACTTTCATCCTGCCGAAAAAATGTTATTTCAATTTTGAATTGGAAAGCATGAGTTTAATTCTGTTTTCCTGATTTATTTTGGTTGCACCCGAGTCATAGTCAATAGCAACAATATTTGCATTGGGATATTTTTCCTTTATCGGCTTCATCATGCCTTTACCGACAATGTGATTCGGAAGGCATCCAAAAGGTTGCGTACAGACTATATTCTCAGCGCCCTCATGTATAAGCTCGACCATTTCTGCGGTCAGAAGCCAGCCCTCGCCCATTTTAACGCCGCGGCTTATAATTCCGTCAACAAGACAAGGAACCTTTGCAAATGACATCGGAGGTGTAAACAGTCCGTTCTTTTTAAGAGCCTTTATCAAGTCCATCTGATACGACATGAACATATCATATACTAGCTTGTAAATCAAAACACTCTTTTTATTTCTGCGGTAAAGTTTGTAGTCCTCAACAGAATTGTACAGTGTATAAAGTATAAAATCAAGAAGTCCGGGCATTACAACCTCAGCGCCTTCGGATACTAGAAATTCCTCAAGATTGTTATTTCCGAGCGGTGAGAATTTAACAAATATTTCGCCTACAATTCCGACCTTAACCTTTTTCTCGTTCGTTCGCTCAATTTTTGCAAAGTCCTCAATCATAAGCGCATAGTTTTTCTTTGCCTTGTTTCTGCTTACTCTGCCCTCGGTCGTTTCCTTTGTAAGACGCGACGTCCACTTATCTGCAAGTGATTCGCTGTCACCCTTATATACTTCATACGGCTTTGTCTGGTTGACAAGATTCATAAGCAAATCGCCATAACACACGGCATACAAAATCCTGTGAATCATGGGAAACGTGAATTTAAATGCACTTTCCTTTTCAAAACCCGATACATTAAGCGAAATTACGGGAACGTATCCGTAGCCAGCCTTAACTATCGCCTTTCGAAGAAGATGTATGTAGTTTGAAGCACGGCAGCCGCCGCCGGTCTGGGTTATCATGAGAGCCACCTTGTGCTTGTCGTATTTTCCCGACTCAAGTGCATCTATCATCTGACCGATTACAAGCTGTGCGGGATAGCAGGTGTCGTTGTGAACATATTTCAGTCCATTCTTTATTATATCCTCGCCCATGTTCTCAAGAAGCTCTGCTTTATACCCAAATGAGCGCAAAATCCCTGCCATTATCTTGAAATGACGCGGCAGCATTGTAGGAATAAGAATCGTGTAATCCTTCTTCATTTCCTCTGTGAATATAACATGCCCGTCACACTGCTTTTCAGTGATGTTTTCGTTAGACAACTTATGTTTCACCTGCCCTTATTTATCTGTTTTCAATTGCGCCTATAAGACTGCGAAGTCTTATTTTAACCGCACCCAGATTTGTTATTTCGTCTATTTTTATCTGTGTATAGAGCTTTCCCGAATTCTCAAGAATAGCCCTTGTTTCGTCTGTTGTAACAGCGTCTACACCACAGCCAAAGGACACAAGCTGAACGAGCTGTACGTTCTCGTTTTCACACGCAAACTGTGCCGCGTTATAAAGCCTTGAGTGGTATGTCCACTGGTTGAGAACATGAACCTCAGGTCTACTCTTTGACAAATGCCATACACTGTCCTCGCTTACAACCACAAAGCCAAGGCTTCTTGCAAGAAAATCAATTCCGTGACCAATTTCCTCGTCAATGTGGTAAGGACGTCCTGCAAGTATAAGGACACGAAGGTTGTTTTGCTTTGCATATTCAATGCATCTTTCGCCCTCGGCTCTGACAGAATTCATGTATTCGTTATACTGCTCAAAGCCCTTGTCAACCGCCTTTTTTATGTCAGACTTTGAAATGCCGTCGAAATTTTTAACAAGACACTCATACAGTCCTCTTGCAAGCTGCTTTTTATCATTTATATTGAGATACGGATACATGAATTTTATGTCCGAAAGGCTTTCCATGTTACCCGCCAAAAGCTCTGAATAATACGCAACTACGGGACAGTTATAGTGATTATCCGACACGCCCTCATCAACATTGTACGAAAGACTAGGATAGAAAATTGCATCGACATTCTCGGATATAAGCTTTTCCATGTGACCGTGCATAATCTTTGCAGGATAGCAAGCAGTATCGGACGGTATACTGTACTGACCGAGCGAATAAATCTCGCGTGTTGACATTCCCGAAAGCTTAACTTTAAAGCCAAGAGATGTAAAAATGCCGTTCCACAGCGGATAAAGCTCGTACATTCCAAGGCTCATCGGCATTCCGATAACGCCTCTTGTGCCGTCTCCTTCGGGATGCGACAACAGCTTTTCACGCTTAAAAGCATGAAGATTGAAGCTTATTTTATTCTCTCCACTTCCGCCCGCACCCTTTTCACACTTATTTCCCGAAACATATTTGCGTCCGCCGTCAAAGGTATTTATCGTCAGACGGCAGTTATTGGTGCAGCCGTGACAGGTTGCAGCCTTTGCAGAGTGGGCAAAATCGGAGAGTGCATCACTTGTAATAATACTGCTCTTTTCAGGAACATGCTTTCTTGCATACAGTGCAGCACCGTATGCACCCATAAGCCCTGCAATTTTTGGACGGACAACATTGTGTCCAATCTCGCGTTCAAAGGAGCGCAAAACCGCATCGTTATGGAAAGTACCTCCCTGTACAACTATGTTTTCGCCAAGCTCCTTTGCGGAGTTTGCACGTATTACTTTATATATAGCGTTTCTTACAACGCTCATTGAAAGACCTGCAGAAATGTCAGTAACGTCTGCTCCGTCCTTCTGCGCTTGCTTTACAGACGAATTCATAAAGACTGTGCAGCGTGTTCCGAGGTTTACGGGATTTTTTGCAAAAAGTCCCAGCTTTGAAAATTCTTCAATGCCGTATCCGAGCGACTTTGCAAAGGTTTCAAGGAACGAGCCACAGCCTGATGAGCAGGCTTCATTGAGCATAATGCTGTCTATTGAATTGTTATGCACCTTAAAGCATTTTATGTCCTGCCCGCCGATGTCGAGAATAAAGTCAACCTCAGGGCAGAAATGCTGTGCTGCACCGAAGTGTGCAAGCGTTTCGACAACGCCATAATCCATTCCGAACGCGTTCTTTATAAGCTCCTCACCGTAGCCCGTAACGCAGGAGGAAGCAATTTGCACTCTGTCTTTACACTTTTCAAATATAATTTCAAGCTGCTCACGTACTATTTCAACAGGGCTTCCCTTGTTGGAATCATAATAAGAATAGAGTATTTCTCCGTTTTCTCCTATGAGAACAAGCTTTGTTGTAGTAGAGCCGCAGTCAACGCCGAGATACGCTTTGCCCTCGTATTTTTCGATGTCGAGATACGGCACATCGCTTTTTGCATGTCTTTTGCAAAACTCATCATATTCGTTCTCATTTTCAAACAGCGGTTCTGCCGCACTTATAACGTTTTCGCCGCCTACAGAGTTTTCTATATTCTCGCAAAGCTGTTCATATGTAAGCTCTTCGCCCGCATCCGATGCAAACAGTGCAGCACCGAGAGCCACGGAAATCTTTGCATAATCAGGAAATACTGCGTTTTCCTCAGACAGACCGAGTGTTTCGACAAATCTTTTTCTAAGTCCCTTGCAAAAAGAAAGTGGTCCTCCGAGAAACATTACCTTTCCCGTGATTTTTCTTCCCTGTGCAAGACCGGCAATTGTCTGGTTTACAACCGCCTGATATATGCTTGCCGCAACGTCCTCTTTTCTTGCTCCCTGGTTAAGAAGCGGCTGAATGTCGGTTTTGGCAAAAACTCCGCAACGCGAAGCTATGGGATAAATTCTCTTGCAATCAAGACTGAGCTCGTCAAGCTCGTCGGGCGTAACATCAAGCAACGTTGCCATCTGGTCAATAAACGCGCCCGTACCGCCGGCACATGTTCCGTTCATTCTCTCATCAAGTCCGCCGTCAAAGAAGATAATCTTTGCGTCTTCTCCGCCAAGCTCAATTACAACACTCGTATCATGAGAAAGATTTCTTACCGTTTCGGCTGTTGCAAAAACCTCCTGAACAAACGAAAGATTTGCACTTTGAGCAAGACCGAGTCCTGCAGAGCCTGAAAGCGCAACCCTTATTTTTCCGCAATCCGACAGGTATTGCTTTGCCGCAAGCACAAGCTCCAGTGTCTTTTGTCTTACCATGGAGAAATGACGCTCGTATTTTTCAAATACAACATGCTCGTCTCTCACTACGACAATTTTCGCCGTTGTTGAGCCTATGTCTATACCAACAAGCGCACCCGTAGCTGTAGCATTTTTCGTCTTTTCCGAAACAACAGAAATCACGCTCTTTCACTCCTTTGTTCATGCGGCAGCAAACATCACCGTGTTATGGTTTAATCTATATTATATTAATAAATAGGTAGAAAAAAATCAAGCAATGTGAAAAAACGCGGCGTAAACATTTCTTGAATGGATATAAAATCCCGGCTTGTGAACGGAAACTTTTTTGTCTAATTTGCGCAAAAAATGCCGGGATGCATCTTGAAATTGATACATCCCGTGTCACATTTGTTAATTAAGTTTTTCTGAAAAATCACCAAGCACCTCGGAAATCTTTATTTCCTGCGGACACACAGCTTCACATGAACGGCAGCCTATGCAGGCGTTCGGGTGCTTATCTTTCGGGATAGCTTCAAGCGCCATGGGAGCCATAAAGCCTCCACCCGTGAAAACGTGCTCGTTATAAAGCTCTATCATTCTCGGAATATCAATTTCCTTCGGGCAATGGCTTACACAGTACTTGCACGACGTACACGGAACACTTCCTCCCACAAGCTTTGCAGCCACGCTGTAAAGACGGGCGTTTTCTTTTTCCGTTGCGGGCTTTCTTTCAGAGAAGATACGTATGTTGTCCTTTATTTGCTCCATGGTTGACATTCCGGAAAGAACAACCTTGACAGATGGAAAGCTCTGGAGATATCTGAATGCCATTGAAACTGCATTTTCGCCCTCGCGTATACTTTCGACTGCCTTTTTGGCATCCTCGGGAAGATTTGCAAGCTTTCCGCCTCGAAGCGGCTCCATCACCCATACATCAATTCCGAGTTTCTCAAGCACCTCAAGCTTTGACTTTGCTTCCTGAAAATGATAGTCAATGTAGTTAAGCTGTATTTGGCAGAATTCCATGTGCTCGCCGTACATTTCAAGAAAACGATTCATTGTTTCAAGGCTTCCGTGTACCGAAAAACCAAGATGCCGTATTCTTCCGTTTTGCTTTTGCTTCAAAAGATAGTCAAGAGTGCCGTAGTTTTCATCAAGATACGCGTCTATATTCTTTTCGCATACATTGTGAACAAGATAAAAGTCAAAATAGTCTGTTCTGCATTTTTCGAGCTGTTCTTCAAATACACTTTCGGTTTTTCCCATGTTATTAAGATCATATCCCGGGAACTTTGAAGCAAGATAGAAAGATTCTCTCGGATAGTCCGAAAGGATTTCTCCGACTGCCCTCTCGCTGTTTCCGCAGTGGTATCCCCATGCCGTGTCAAAGTAGTTGACACCCATTTTCAAAGCATAGTCAAACATTTCGCGCGATTTTTCAATATCAATATCTGCGTCTTTTCCGTCAACTGTCGGAAGTCTCATGGTTCCAAAACCAAGACTCGACAGCGAAAGACCTTTGAATTCGTTGTAAATCATTACACCCTTCTCCTTAATACAGTTACAGCTTTTCGATGTCCGAAACAAGCTGCATTATTTCGTTTTCCTCTGTGCTCCACGCAGTACAAAAACGCACACAGGCGTATTTTTCGTCAATCTCGTGGTCATATTCAAAAATATATTTTTGTGAAAGCTTTTCTATGACGCTGTTTTCGAGAATTACAAACTGCTGATTTGTCGGACTGTCAAATAAAAACGGGATGTTCTTATCAGAAAACGCCTTTTTAATCCTCATCGCGTATTGATTAGCTTTTTTACATATGTCAAAATAAAGTCCGTTATTGAAAAGTGTGTAAAACTGAAGTCCGAGTAGCCAGCCCTTTGCAAGCATAGCTCCGTTCATCTTGATATAGCTTCTGAAATCCTCGGAAAGTTCCTTTCTTGTAAACACAACAGCTTCTCCAAACATAGCTCCGCATTTGGTGCCTCCAAAGTAAAATACGTCGCTCACCTTTGCAATGTCTGCACATGTTACGTCGCATCCATCGCACGTAAGACCGTATCCCATTCTTGCACCGTCTATAAACAGATAAAGCCCATGCTTATCGCATACCGACCTTAGCGCATACAGCTCATCCTTTGAATAAATCGTTCCATACTCCGTGGGAAATGATATGTATACCATCTTCGGTCTTGTTATGTGCTCTTTAATTCCGCTTTGCTCAAACAGAAGTGCTTCTTTTTCAACCTGCTCTGCACTTATCTTGCCAAAGCTTGACGGAAGTGACACAACCTTGTGTCCCGTGTTCTCAACAGCGCCCGTTTCATGTACATTTATATGACCAGTACTTGCACAAATCACACTCTCAAACGGCTTTAAAAGCGAGCTTATAACGGTGAAGTTCGTCTGAGTTCCTCCTACAAGAAAATGTATATCTGCATTTTCGCAGTCAAGATACTTTTTGATTTCACGCTTTGCACTCTCGCACATTTCGTCAAGTCCGTATCCGCCAAAGCTTTTATCCGACGTGTCCTGCAATGCTTCTATTATTTCGGGATGACAGGCACGGTTATAGTCGTTGTTAAATCTTATCATGTACCTGTCCTCCGTCACATTTCAGGCTTAAATGATGGCATAAGCTGTAATTTAAACAGATTTCTCTCGTGCATTGAATCAATCTTTTTCTTTATTTCTTCATCCTCAATTATTCCCTCACGGATATATCTGTCAAGACATGCATAGGTAAAGCCTAGATTGTCCTCGTCCGTCTTTCCGCAAAGTCCGTCAATCGGCACTTTTTCAACAAGGTCTAAAGGCAGTCCGCAAACGCGTCCTATTTCCTTCACCTCTTGTACAGTCAGGTTGCAAAGCGGTGAAAAATCACCTGCCGCATCGCCGTAGCGCGTTGAATATCCAACCCAGTCCTCTGACAGGTTGCAGGTGTTTACTACTCTGCCGTTAACGCTCTGTGAAACAGCATAAAGAACCGACATTCTTATTCTCGGAGGAAGATTTGTTTTTGCCTGAGTGCTCATTTCAAGTTCCTTTGGCATCGCACCCATGACACCCTCATACGCATCCTTTATGTTTACAACATAGCTCTTTATACCAAGGTGCAAAACGAGCTTTTCTGCGCAGTCAATATCGTGCTGTACGCCGTTCGGCATAAGAACGCCGATAACACGCTCTTTTCCGAGTGCCTCGACGCACAAAGCTGCCGCAACCGAGCTGTCCTTTCCTCCCGAAATGCCCACAACAGCATTACAGCCTTTTCCGTTCTTTTCAAAAAAATCCCGTATCCAGTTTACACAGTCGTTTTTTATTTTTTCTGCATTAAACATATCTTTTCCTCCGTTTCACTCTTTTACATAAATCTGGCACGAACGCATTGTTTCAAGCGCCGCTTTATGCTTTTCAGGAGTTACTCCCGCACAGCATGAAGCATCAACGCTTATCGGAATTTCAGGGAAATTTGCCTTTAGCATAAGCGCATTAGACACAACGCATATATCCGTGCAAAGCCCGCAAAGCTCAAAGCAAATCTGCTCGCCCTTATACCTTTGCTCTATTATCTGCGGCAAAACAATCGAACCGAAGGTGTTTTTCTCAACAGTTGTATATATTCTGCCCGAGAGCGCATCTTTTATTTGCTGATTGAGAGCGTGTCCGTTTGTTCCCTTTATGCAGTGCGGTACAGGCAGATTTTCTCCTTCGCTCGTTTCAATATAATTTTCATAATGAGTATCAAGAGTCAGAAAAATATCGCCCTCATGAGCTTTTATTTTTTCCACAGTCCTCGGTACAATTTCAACTGCCTCTGCCGATCCCAACGCACCGTCAATAAAATCGTTCTGCAAATCCACAAGAATAAGTATCTTTTTCATAAAAAACTCCTTTCGGAAACACGTGTCTGAGTTTGTTTAAAACACTCTGCCATTATAATAGAATTTTATCATATTCGCATACGTTTGTCAATGTAAAAAGCAGGAGAACACGTCCCCTGCTTCTTGGAAATTAAACTATATTTTATATAAGCATTGCTGCAAGTGCTTCAACGTCTTTTTCGTTGATATTCACGTCAACAGTCGCACCTTCAACGTCGTCATCTGTATAAACGTTTGCAACCAGGAGCTGTTCGTTTGTAAGCGATCTTGTTCCTGCTACATAATGTGACAGTGCTATAAGGTCTTTTATTGTAAGGTTTGCTTGCTCCTGCGACGCTTCATCAGCGGTATAAACATTTCCCATAATCACGTCGTCCTGTGCGTTACAGAAAACAAAGTCCGAAAAGCTTGTGAGAATAAATCTTGCATACGGCGTTTCGCCCTTATATATTATACTCGGCTGAATCTGCTCATAGCTTCCGTCTGCATGATAGTGTAGAATAAACAGTCTGTACGGCACAACTCCCGTAGGTACGGGCATTTCGATAATAACAGGAATGTCAAGCTTCTGCTCATTTTTAACGCCGTCCATTCCGATATTTACTGCTACGCTGTTTTTATAATAATTCTCATCTGCGGAAATATTACTGTCTGCTTCGGAGAAATTAAGGCTTACATTTGCACCGTTATCAGAATTCAGTGCCGCACCCTTTACAGTAATGTCGTTTAAATCAATTCCTCTGTCGGAAAGGTAGCTTTGGTCGGCCGCCGTGCTTTGAACCGTTACGCCGACACCTGTCTGCTCCCTGTATATTCCTTCGAGAGTGTCGATGTTTGCTTCGATATTCTCATCTGTCAGCATTGATACTGCAAGGTCAAGGTTTGATTTGTCGTTTTCCTCCATATAGCCGAGAAAATCGTCAAGTGCCTCCTCTGCTCCGATATCACCGGACTCAACCTTATCAAGCGTGCTGCCAAGGCTTGTTGAAATATCCTGCTTGATTTCGCCTATTTGATATGCGTTACTGAAGGCACTCTCATCGCCGCTTTGATACTTTTCTATATCGTATGTTAAAGCCGATACCGTAACATACATAGCAGTAATATATCCATACTCATCATCGGACATAATATCCTCAACAAACTCAGAAATATCATCCTCTACTATATCAGGCTGATTCTCAAGAGGTTTGTTATTATAACCCATGGTGCGTCCGACTTCTTCCTTGTTTTGGTCATATACTGTAACCTTATAGCTGGTTGCATTTTTAACAGAAGTAAAATATACAATTCCGTTGTTGTCAAATCTGACATTTTTAGGAGTTCCAAGCTTTGCAGAAGGAAGCGTAAAGGAATAGCTCTTGCTTTCTGCGGCATCACTATCAGAGTATTTTTGACCGTCACCCTTTGCTATAACCTTAAACGTGTATTTTCCGCTTTTGTTGAAAACATCGTGACCTACAATTTCAATTCCGACTCTTCCGTCGCCGTTGCGGTCATTCAAGCCACCCCAGTTGGTTTGAAAAACCTGTTGACCATCGCAATATACGTATATTTTATAATCGCCTTCGGAATTTGCGACCGGTTTCCATGAAATAAAGCCGTTATATTTTCCGCCCTTTACTCCATTTTCTTCTCCCCAATCCTCATTCCATCTGAGGTCTGTGGGTTTAGGAAGCTTGGAAAGGCTTGCGGAAAGCTCCGCATGATCTTCGTCCTTTAATTCCGAAACAGTCTCCGCTGCTTCTTCTACCGCAATCGACACAGGTGTTGCATACACGCTCATTTGCGGTACACATATAAATATCAGTACCAATAATAAACTCAAAATTGTATTTTTCATAATGACCTCCAAATTTGCCAATACTTCAGCCTCATATTTTTAATACTCACATTATATATGCGATTCTGCATAAAGTCAAGCAAAAACATGAAATAATCACTATTGTAGCAAATTTGTTAATTTATATAAATTGCGCTTGCTATTTGAGTGAAAATGTAATATAATATAAACTACGAATAACTATTTGTGAAAGCGAGTGATACAAATGCCCGAAAACAGAAATGACAAAACGCGCACTTTTTCCATATCCCAGCTGAAAGAACTTGAGACAAGACACACTCTTACTCAGGTATATGATGCGCTTGTGGAAAAGGGCTACAATCCAATAAACCAGATTGTCGGCTATATTCTGTCCGAGGACCCGACCTTTATCACAAGCTACAACAACGCACGAGCGCTTATTAGAAAGATAGACAGAGACGAGCTTTTAAAAATTCTCGTTGCAACTTATCTTAAAAACGACTGAGAGTAAACTCTCGAAAGGAAATGATTGAATTGTCAGCTATGACCTATAAGGGCTATCCCGTTGTAAGAGACAACAATAAGCTCTACTTCGGAGAACCCGCAAAACCGTTTATGATTGTTCTAACCGTGCTTGAAAACAAACCTCTCGGAGACAATGTTCTGCCTTCAAGAGTGCTTGTTCAGCTTCAGAACACAGATCCCGCACTTGCCATGTCAGGTGACAAAATCGTAAAAGAGGGCGAGAGAAAAAATCTCTTCGATGCTCTTGAGCTTGGAGCAATATGGCTTGAAAAGCAGCTTGCATAAGCAAAGCTGTTTAAACAGTGCATTAAAATTCTTCCTCGATGTAAAATCTATCGGGGAAGTTTTTTTTGCTCATTCGCATTTTTAGACATAATATACAAAAAATTGGTCGAATTTTAGGCAATATTAAATTTCTATCACAAAAAATATCAACTTTTTTTGAATATACTACAACAAAACTATTGAAATTATCGGAAAAATATGGTAAAATATTAATGTAATATTATAACCATACGTAATTAAGGGCGTGAAACTCAAACAAATGAAACATAATAAAAAACAAGACATGGCCGCATACCTGTTTCACGAAGGAACAAATTTCCATTCCTACAAATATATGGGTGTGCACAAATGTGACGGAGGATATGTTTTCAGAACGTGGGCTCCGAACGCCGATGCTGTATATATAACAGGCGACTTCTGCTCATGGACAGACGAATATCCGATGAACCGCGATACAGAACAAGGGGTATGGTCTGGTTTTGTTCCGTCTGACAAATTCTCTCATTTGTCAAAATACAAGTTTATTGTAAAATCAAACGGCAAAACAGTATACAAGGCTGACCCATATGCGTTTTACAGCGAAAAGCCTCCGCAAACAGCATCTGTTTTCTTTGATGCGCCCGAATACAAATGGGCAGACAAAAGATGGCTGACAAACCGAAAGAAAAAGGTTGTTGAACCGCTTTATGAAATGCCGCTCAACATTTACGAGGTTCATGCGGCTTCCTGGAAAACAAAAGAAAACGGAGATTTGCTAAACTACCGCGAGCTTGCACACGAGCTTTGCCCGTATGTGAAGCAAATGGGCTATACACACATCGAGCTTATGCCGGTAACAGAGTTTCCATTTGACGGCTCCTGGGGCTATCAGGTCTGCGGTTATTATGCTCCTACCTCGCGTTTTGGCGAGCCGACGGATTTCAAATACTTCGTTGATTATATGCACAAAGCAGGCATCGGAGTTCTTCTCGACTGGGTTCCTGCTCACTTTCCAAAGGACGAGCATGGACTGTATGAGTTTGACGGTTCACGGCTTTATGAGTATCAGGGCAACGACAAAAACGAAAGCCGCGGCTGGGGTACAAGAAAATTTGATGTAGGAAGAAACGAGGTTCAGTCGTTCCTCATATCAAACGCAATGTACTGGCTAAGAGAATTTCACATAGACGGACTGCGCTGTGATGCAGTATCGGCAATGCTCTATTTAGACTTCGACAAGGAGCCCGGTGAATGGTTTCCAAACGCCTACGGCACAAACGAATGCCTTGAGGCAACAGCATTCTTCAAAAAGCTCGGACACGTAATAAGAGAAGAATTCCCCGATGCACTCTTTATCGCGGAGGAATCAACATCCTATCAGAATATAACCAAGAAAGCTGAATGGGACGGTCTCGGCTTTAACTACAAATGGAACATGGGCTGGATGAACGACGTTCTGAAATATTTTGAAACAGATCCGCTTTTCAGAAAGCATATGCAAAGCAAGCTCACCTTTTCCCTGTTCTACGCGTTTTCCGAAAATTACATTCTGCCTATATCCCACGATGAAGTAGTTCACGGCAAAAAGAGTCTGCTTGATAAAATGCCGGGAGAATACGAGCAGAAATTTGCAGGAACAAGAGCGTTTCTTGCATACATGATGACACATCCGGGGAAAAAGCTTCTGTTCATGGGCTGCGAAATAGGACAGTTTCGTGAATGGGACTACAAGGGCAGCATAGAATGGTTTTTGCTTGACTACGAAATGCATGCAAAATTCCAAAAATATGTGAGCGACTTAAACCACCTGTACCTGAAGCACAGCGAGCTATGGGAGGTTGACTACTCCTGGGACGGCTTCAGATGGATAGACGCCGACAACGCAAACGAAAGCGTTTTGTCCTACATGAGATACAACAAGCAGGGTGATGCGCTTATCGTGCTTTTAAACTTCACTCCGATATATCGCGAGAATTTCACCTTCGGAGTGCCTGACAATGGAACTTATATTGAAATATTCAACTCGGATAAAACAGAGTACGGCGGATACGGCTGTGAAAACAGTTCACCCATGAAAACACGTCCGTCGCAGTGGAAGGAATTTTCAAACATTCTCACTCTCAATCTTGCAGGACACAGCGCGGTTATTCTGAAAAAGAAAAAAACACCTCAGAAAAAGAAAAAGGACAGTTAAGGACTGTTTTATAAATAATATAAAGACAAAAATATGTCTTTGGGAGGTTTACACTTCAAATGTTTAAGAAAAAGCAATGTGTGGCTATGCTGCTTGCCGGCGGACAAGGAAGCAGACTTTACGCACTTACCGAGAATACGGCAAAGCCCGCCGTTTCCTTCGGTGCAAAATACCGCATCATAGATTTTCCTCTCTCAAACTGCATAAACTCCGGTATTGATACCGTCGGAGTTCTCACACAGTATCAGCCGCTGTACCTGAATGAGTACATCGGAAACGGTCAGCCATGGGACCTTGACCGTTCCTTTGGCGGCGTTACGGTGCTTCCGCCCTATCAGGGTAAAAAGGGCGCCGACTGGTACAAGGGAACGGCAAACGCGATATACCAGAACCTTAAATATATCGCACGCTACAACCCGGAATATGTTCTTATCCTTTCAGGCGACCATATTTACAAAATGGACTATGCAGCAATGCTCGCTTCACACAAGAAAACCGGTGCTGCCTGCACAATAAGCGTGCTTGACGTTCCGCTGTCCGAAGCAAGCCGTTTCGGTATACTGTCCGCAGACGAGGACAATAGAATTTTCAAATTTGAAGAAAAGCCGAAAAATCCCACAAGCACAAAGGCTTCCATGGGAATATACATTTTCAACACAAAACAGCTTTTTGAATATCTTGAAAAGGACGACAAAGATCCCGAATCTTCAAAGGACTTCGGCAAAAACATTATCCCGTCAATGCTCGAGGCAGGCGAAAAGCTGTATGCTTACGAGTTTGAAGGCTACTGGAAGGACGTCGGAACGATAAAGAGCCTGTGGGAAGCAAACATGGATTTGCTCGGTGAGAATCCCGTGTTTGACCTTGGCGACGATTCCTGGCGCATCCGTTCACGCACCAGCGCACTTGCACCGCAGTATATCGGCGAGGACGCTGTTATAGAAAACTCAATCATTACCGAAGGCTGCGAAATTCACGGAACTGTTATAAATTCGGTTCTTTCGGCTGGCGTAAAGGTTGAAAAGGATGCTGTCGTAAAGGATTCCGTTATCATGAGCGGAGCTGTTGTAAGAAGCGGCAGTGTGGTCAGCTATTCAATAATCGACGAAAATACCGAAATATCAAAGAACTGCACAATCGGCGGCGACAAGAAAAAAGTAAAAGGCGTGTCGGTTGCAGGTGCTAATCTCGTCCTCCCCGAGGGAACAGTCATCGAGGAAGGCAAAATCTTCACAAGTGACGACATCAAGGGAGGCGAAAACAAATGATTACCGCAGCAGGACTTGTTTTTTCAAACATTCACGACAGAAACGTACCCGAGCTTACACAAAAGCGAACCATGGCATCCGTTCCCTTTGGAGGACGTTACAGACTTGTTGACTTTACGCTGTCAAACATGGTAAACGCCGATATCAGCAAAGTCGGAATTATAACACATTACAACTATCAGTCTCTCATGGACCACCTCGGTACAGGTAAAGACTGGGACCTTGCAAGAAGCTCAGGCGGTATTAAAATACTTCCTCCGTTTATAACGGCATACGACAACACCACAAGCTCTGTCCAGCCATATTCCTCGCGTCTTGAAGCTCTCATGGGAGCGTACAACTTCATATCGCGCTGCACAGAGGATTATATGGTGCTTTCGGACTGCGACATAGTATGTAACATCGACCTTCGCGACGTTATAAAATTCCACGTTGAAAAAGGTGCAGACATTACAATCGTAACCAAAAATCTGTACCTCAGCACGGAAGCTGCAAAGCACTGCACAATTGTCGAAACAAGCGAAGACGGAAGGGTTACAAACCTCATTCACAACCCCACCTTCTCATCGGGATTTATGGATATGTGTCTTAACATATTCGTTCTCAAGACCGAGTATCTTCGCGGTATAGTTATCGACTCTCTCGCACGCGGTTACAAGAGCTTTACCCACGACATCATTTACCGCGGCAAGGACACAATGAAATTCATGAAATACGAGTATGACGGATATTTTTCTGCAATAAACTCACTTGACGGCTACTACAAGAGCAACATGGATTTGCTTAATCCCGAAGTACGCAACCGCATCTTCGGAATAAAGCAGCGTCCGGTTTACACAAAGGTTAAAAACTCGCCTCCCGCAAGATATGTCGGCGAAGGAAGCGTTTCCAACTCTCTTATTGCTGACGGCTGTGTAATTGAAGGAAGAGTTGAAAATTCCATTCTGTTCCGCGGTGTTCATGTAGGAAAAGGTACTATTATAAAGAATTCCATTCTCATGCAGAACACGAGCGTTGGCGATGATGTTTCGCTCAACTGCGTTATTGCGGACAAGAACACGGTTATCCGCAACGGAAGAACTCTTTCGGGACACGAAACTCATCCGTTTTCACTGAGTAAAGGGACTGTGATTTAGTAAAAGTAACTTTGTGTTTGGTGGGTTTAAAAGTGGATTTCTTGCCTTACCGACCGAGATATCAAAATTCGAAACTACAGGTTCTTTTCTTCGTACTTTCCACCGGAGGAAAGTACTGCAAAGTCCGCCGCTCAACAGGAGGGATGGCTCGGTCAAGGTTATACAAAAGTCAAACTTCGCAGATTTTGACCATTGGTAAGGTCAAAATCTGATGTACACAAAAGAATATTCCACATTCTTGACCTGCGCTTATTTCCCTCCTTCGCCGCGGAGGCTTACTACCCTCATGTCATAAGCTGAAAACAAAACAGCTGTGAACAAAGGCGAAATGTGAAACAGCAGTTAGTAATGCAAAAAGTGAAATTGAAGTTGTTTAAACTTCAATTGAACCTGTCAAAAGTTTTTTACTTACTTTTTTTCAAAACGCAAATGTAAGATTGGAAACTAGGCAGCTGTGACAAAGGCAAAGTGTGAAACGGCAGTTAGTGATGTAAAATGTGCAATTGAAATTGTTTAAACTTCAATTGCACCTGTCAAAAGTTTTTTGCTTACTTTTTTTCAAAATGCAAATGTAAAATTGGAAACTAAGCAGCTGTGACAAAGGCAAAGTGTGAAACGGCAGT
Organism: Eubacteriales bacterium; assembly: GCA_045540015.1. Lineage (GTDB taxonomy): Bacteria > Bacillota > Clostridia > Oscillospirales > CAG-382 > UMGS1387. Next base: position 40,699 of record JAZQGP010000054.1, on the reverse strand, counting down.
TAGTGATGTAAAATGTGCAATTGAAGTTGTTTAAACTTCAATTGCACCTGTCAAAAGTTTTTTGCTTACTTTTTTTCAAAAAAGTAAGTGTGAAGGAGAAAACAATGAAAAAAATATTAATGGTAGGCACAGAGGTAATGCCTTATGCCGCAACTGGTGGTCTTGGCGACGTTCTCGGCTCGCTTCCTGCGGCAATCAAGGCGGAATACGGCGATGATGCCGATATACGTCTTGTCATGCCTCTTTATGCAAGTATAAAAGACGAAGTAAGAAAGAAAATGAAGCTCGTCTGCGAAATTACAGTTCCGCTCTCCTGGAGAATGCAGTACTGCGGAATATATAAGCTTGAAAAAGACGGTGTAACGCTGTATTTTCTTGATAACGAGTATTATTTCAAACGTCCTGACCTTTACGGAAGCTTCGATGACGGCGAACGCTTTGCATTTTTCTGCACAGCGGTCATGCACCTTATGCCGACTGTAGGCTTCTTTCCCGACATTCTTCATGCTCACGACTGGCAGAGTGCGCTTTCGGTAATATATCTCAAAACACTCTACCGCGAGCATCCAGATTACAAGAATATAAAAGCAATCTATACCATACACAACATTGCGTATCAGGGAAAATACGACATGGCAATCTTAGGCGATGTTTTCGGACTTGATATCCGTCACGCGTCGATAGTTGCATACGACGGCTGTATAAACCTTATGAAGGGCGCAATAGTGTGCGCTGACAGGGTAACAACCGTAAGTCCCACTTATGCAAAGGAAATCCGATACCCCGAGCATTCAGAAGGGCTTCACTATATCCTACGCGAAAACAATTACAAGCTCTCGGGCATTCTCAACGGAATAGACTACAAGTATTACAATCCTCTCTACGACAAGTCAATCGCAAAACGTTTTTCGCACGCCTCGGTTTCCAAAAAGTGTGAAAACAAGCTTGCACTTCAGAAGGAGTTAGGTCTTCCCGAAAGAGCCGACGTTCCCATGATTGCAATTATAAGCCGTCTTGCAGACCATAAGGGTATTGACATTGTGTCCGAAATTCTGGAAAGCGTTATAACCGAAAACGACGTTCAGATTGTTATTCTCGGAAAGGGTGAAGAAAAGCACGAAAAATACTTCATGTTCCTTGAGAATAAGCATCCTACACAAGCCCGTGCTCTCATGGTTTACGACAGGGATTTGTCAAAACGCATATATGCTGCTGCCGATATATTTGTTATGCCCTCAAAGAGCGAGCCCTGCGGACTTGCACAAATGATAGCCTCTCGCTACGGAGCTGTTCCCGTAACACGCGAAACAGGCGGACTGTACGATTCAATCAAGGGCTACTACGAACAGGACGGAAAGATGTACGGCAACGGATTTACCTTCGCAAATTATTCGTCCTCCGAGCTCAAAGACCGCATCTGCGCATCACTTAATCTTTACTCGGACAGCACAAAATGGGCAAAATTCGTCAAAACGATAATGGAGATTGATTTCAGCTGGAATATTTCAGCTAAAAAGTATATTGAATTATATAATGACATATGTTAAAATAATAATGTACTGATGTAACTTCCGGGTGTGACGCATGTTGTACCCGGGATTTATTTAAAGCATTTTTTCTAAGAGAGGATATATATATGAGCAAAAACACACACGAAAGCAAGTATACGGAAAATTCATTCGTAAAGAATGAACTTGAAATAAAGCTTTCAAGATATTTTGGAGTGTCCCCGAAGGAAGCAACACGCGAGCAAATGTACAAAGCGTGTGCCATGACCGTAAAGGACATTCTCTCACAAAAACGCAATGACTATAAAGCACTTGTCAACAAAAAAGGCGGCAAGCGCGTATACTATATGTGCATGGAATTTCTTCTTGGTCGTTCCTTGAAGACAAATCTTCACAATCTCGGTCTTGAAAAGGTTTACAGCGATGTTCTCTCAGGTCTTGGCTTTAACCTTTGTGACCTCTATGAGGAGGAACCCGATGCAGGTCTCGGAAACGGCGGACTTGGAAGACTTGCAGCCTGCTTCATGGACTCACTCTCGTCACTTGACTATCCCGCAACAGGCTTTTCAATCCTTTATGAATACGGTCTTTTCAAACAAAAGCTTGTAGACGGACTCCAGGTAGAGCTTCCCGACGTTTGGCTTCCGGGCGGCGAAGTCTGGCTCGTTCCGCGTTCCGACAGAACCTTTAAAGTTCGCTTTGGCGGCAGAGTAAAGGAAAACTGGCGAGAAGACGGAAGATGTGAAATTATTTACGAGGATGCCGAAGAGGTTGAAGCATGTGCAAATGACATGATGATTTCAGGTGCAAGCAGCGAAGCTGTCAGCCTTCTTCGTCTGTGGAAAGCACGTGACATTTCCGGCTTTGACATGAGCCTGTTTACTCAGGGTCAGTATATAAAAGCGGTCGAAAAGAGCGCAAATGCAGACGCTATTAACAAGGTTCTCTACCCTTCCGACAATCACCTTGAGGGAAAAATGCTTCGTCTTACGCAGCAGTATTTTCTTACAAGCGCCTCCTGTCAGAGCATCATCCGTGACCACATGGCAGTTTACGGTACTCTTGACACGCTTCCCGAAAAGGCAGCTATTCATATAAACGACACCCACCCTGCTCTTTGTATCCCTGAGCTTATGCGTATTTTTGTCGATGACTACTGCCTATCGTGGGAAAAAGCGTGGGATATGGTAACAAAAATTGTCAGCTACACAAACCACACTGTAATGCCCGAAGCGCTTGAAACCTGGAACGAGGACCTCTTTAAGCTCAGGCTTCCGAGAATTTACATGATTCTATGTGAAATCAACCGCCGCTTCTGCGAAGAAGCATGGAACAAGTTCCCGGGCAGCTGGGACAAAATCAGTAGCATGGCAATTATCGCTTACAACCAGATAAGAATGGCGAATCTCAGCGTTATAGCTTCTCATACCGTAAACGGCGTTAGTGCGCTTCATTCGGATATACTCAAAAAATCCTGCTTCAAGGATTTGTACAAGATGTACCCCGACAAATTCACAAACGTCACAAACGGAATAGCCCACAGAAGATGGCTGTGCTACTCAAATCCCGCACTCGCTTCACTGATTGATGAATGTATAGGCGACGGCTACAGAAAAGAGCCCAAACTCCTCAGAAATCTTGAAAAATTTGCAGACGATAAAACCGTACTCTCCTCGCTTGAGCAGATTAAGCATTCAAATAAGGTTTCTTTCTCTAATCTCGTGTTTGAAAAAACAGGTGTTAAAATAAACCCGAACTCCGTGTTTGACGTTCAGGCAAAGCGACTTCACGAATACAAGCGTCAGCTTCTCAATGCTCTTCGCATTATCGACATGTACAATGCCTTAAAACAAAATCCCGACCTTGAAGTGACTCCCAGAACCTTCATTTTCGGTGCAAAAGCCGCACCCGGCTATGACATGGCAAAGCAAATAATAAAGCTTATCTGTGCTATCAGCCGTGGCATTGAAAGAAACCCGAAGATTGCCGAAAAAATGCAGGTAGTATTCCTTGAAAACTACTGCGTAAGCCTTGCGGAAAGCCTTATGCCTGCGGCTGAAATCTCCGAGCAGATAAGCCTTGCAGGTAAAGAAGCAAGCGGTACGGGCAATATGAAATTCATGATAAACGGAGCTTTGACCGTCGGAACCTTAGACGGTGCAAACGTTGAAATGAGAGAAGAATGCGGCGACGAAAATATTTTCATCTTCGGTATGACTACAGAAGAAGTAAACGACCTCTGGAGCAAGGGCTACAACGCAGCCTCATTCTATCACCACAACGACAGATTAAAGCGTGTTATTGACAGCCTTAACATCGGCTTTGCAGGGGAAAGCTTTGCTAACATCTACGACTATCTGCTTGTCGGCGCACACGGCATTTCCGACCCCTATATGTGCCTAGCGGATTTTGATTCCTACATGCTCTGTCACGAAAAGGCAATCAAGACCTACAACGACAGAGATAAGTGGAATAGGATGTCGCTTATGAACATTGCTTCTTCCGGAAAATTTGCTGCCGACAGAAGCATAGAAGATTACGCAAAGAACATCTGGAACATAAAAAAAATCACTTCGGAGAAATAAATGCTTATACGTTTATTTGACCCCAACAAAGAAAAAAATGTAACAATATCCAAACGCTGCCGAAAAAAGAACGCGGACAATTCTGCCGCCTTTGAAAGCGGCAGCGTTCTTGAATATACCTTGACAGTTTCAAGAAGACTCGGATGCACAAGTGTATACCTGTATACCTACTCAGGCTTTGATGAAAGCAAAGCCGAAAGGTACGAGTTCAGCTGGCAGAAATTCGAAAACGGCAACGACATTTATACGCTGAAAACCGATTTTTCGCGTTTGCTTTTTGAAAACGGCACAGGGCTTGTCTTCTGCCGTTTTCACTTCAAATGCGACGACAACACCTGCTTTTACACAAACAGCGTAAACAACATCGATTTTACGCTTACTGATGACATACAAAACGCAAATCCCTTCAGAATACTGTTTTACGACAAGGCGTTTAACACACCCGACTGGGCAAAGTGCGGAATCATGTATCACATATTTGTCGACCGCTTTAGCCGCGGTTCATATACACCAAAAAAGCGTGATGATTGTGTGCTTGTTGACGATTGGAACGATGTCTCAAAAATAGAGTTTCCAGAATACGCAGGCGCTCCTATGGCAAACAACACCTTTTTTGGCGGTAATCTTTACGGTGTTGCAGAAAAGCTCGATTATCTTCACGAGCTCGGCGTTACGATACTGTATTTAAGTCCTGTTTTCAAGGCATACTCAAATCATAAATACGACACAGGCGACTACGAACAGGTTGACGAAATGTTCGGCGGGAACAAAGCCCTATCGAAACTGATTGACAAAGCTCACAGTCTTGGAATGAAAATTATTCTCGACGGAGTTTTCAACCATACGGGAGATGACAGCAGATATTTCAACCGTTACGGAAAGTATCCCGAAGCCGGCGCGTATCAGTCTAAGAGCTCGCCCTATTATTCATGGTACGATTTTGAAGAACACCCGGATAAATACAAAAGCTGGTGGGGTATTGAAATACTTCCAAAGCTCAGAACCGACAAAAAGGAAATACAGGAATATTTTACGGGAGAAAACGGAATTGTAAGAAAGTGGCTTGACTTTGGTGTTGACGGCTGGCGGCTTGATGTTGCCGACGAATTGCCCGATGAATTTCTTGATTCATTAAGGAAAGCCGCAAAGGATAAAAAAGTTGACAGTATGATAATCGGAGAAGTATGGGAAAACGCCGCTGACAAAATCTCCTACGGCAAACGAAGGAAATATTTTCTCGGCTCTCAGCTTGATTCCGTTATGAACTATCCTATTAAAAATGCAATAATCAACTTTGTTATGAGCGGCAACGCACGCGCCTTTTACAACGAAGTAACGGACATATATTCAAGCTACCCGCCGTTTGTTTCAAATACTCTCATGAACATACTCGGCACTCACGATACGGAACGCATACTTACCGTACTGTCGGGCGTTAGCGTTCAAGGATTGACAAACGCTGAGATATCAGAAGTGCGAATGACAAAACAGCAGAGAGAGACAGCATCAAAACGACTTCTTCTTGCTTCAATTCTGCAGTTTACGCTTCCGGGGATGCCCTCTGTATTCTACGGAGACGAAGCAGGAATGGAAGGCTACGGCGACCCGTTCTGCAGACGGACTTTCCCTTGGGCTAACGCGGACAAAGCACTCACCGAGCATTACCAAAAGCTCTGCTGCATAAAGTATACCTGTACACCACTGCACGACGGCAAACTTGATTTTTGCGAAACAACTGACGGATTCTGTGTGTTCAAACGTACAAATAAAGACGGTACTGTCATTGTTGCCGCAAACACAGGTACAGAAAATGTAAACTTCAATCCAGATACAATACTGTATAACCTCATGACCGGAGAAAAGTTCCGCGGTACAGTTGAAGTTCCTGCAGAAAGCGCACTTATTCTCAGTAACAGGAAAACTACACTGTAAAGGAGAAAAACATATGACTGAAAGAAACCTTTCCATGCTCTGCGACTTTTACGAACTCACAATGAGCAACGGTTACTTCAAGAATGGCTTTTACAAGAAAAACACTTATTTTGATATGTTTTTCCGCTCTGTTCCCGATAAGGGCGGTTTTGCAATAGCCGCAGGTCTTGAGCAGGTGATTGAATACATTAAAAATCTGCATTTCTCAAAAGACGACGTAGCTTTTCTGCGTTCAAAGAATATTTTTGATGAAGGCTTTCTCGAATATCTTTCGGATTTCCACTTCACAGGTGATATTTATGCTGTTCCTGAAGGAACTCCCATATTCCCGAACGAACCTATTCTTACAGTACGCGCACCGGCAATCGAAGCACAGCTTATCGAAACCTATGTGCTTCTCGCGATAAACCATCAGTCTCTTATTGCAACAAAAGCAAACAGGATAGTAAGAGCAGCATCGGGAAGAACGGTCACCGAGTTCGGCTCAAGACGTGCACAAGGTGCGGACGCTGCAATTCTCGGTGCAAGAGCCGCGTTTATCGGCGGATGCTCTGGTACGGCATGTGTGCTTTCCGACGAAATGTTCGGCGTTCCTGCCGGCGGCACAATGGCACACTCGTGGGTTCAGATGTTTGACTCACAGTACGAGGCTTTTCGTACCTATTGCGAGATTTACCCCGACAATCCAACACTGCTTGTAGACACATACGACACACTCAAAATGGGCGTACCCGACGTGATAAGAGTTTTCAAGGAGCTTGGCATAAAAAAAGGAGCGATACGGCTCGATTCGGGTGACATATCATATCTATCGAAAAAGGCACGCAAAATGCTTGACGAAGCAGGACTTAAAGAGTGCAGAATAGTCGCATCAAACGCGCTTGACGAATATCTTATACGCGACCTTATAATGCAGGGCGCTTGCATTGACATGTTCGGTGTAGGTGAAAGACTTATCACATCAAAGAGTGAGCCTGTCTTTGGCGGCGTGTACAAGCTGTGTGCCGTTGAAGAAGAGGACGGAACAATAATTCCGCGCATTAAAATCAGTGAAAACACGGCAAAGATTACAAATCCGCATTTCAAAAAGGTATACCGTTTGTTTGACAACGAGAGCGGCAAAGCCATCGCAGACGAGCTGTGTGTTTACGACGAAACAATTGACGACAAATCCGAGCACACAATTTTCGACCCAAACGCAATCTGGAAAACCAAAACTCTTACCAATTTCACCGCAAAGAATATTCATGTTCCCGTGTTTCTCGGTGGCAAGTGCGTGTACAAAAGTCCGACGCTTCCCGAAATCCGCAAATACTGCTACGAGCAGGTGGATTTGCTTTGGGATGAGGTAAAACGCTTTGAAAACCCTCATGCCTACTACGTTGACCTATCCAAAAAGCTCTGGGACATTAAAAATGACCTCTTAAAAAAACGCACACTGCGTGAGGTTCTTGGTCAAAACGAGGTCTGAATAACATCTTTTTGCTTAACGTCCTGAGTATAATTTCTTGATGAAAACGAGGTTTAAACGACCTCGTTTTTATTACACATGTCATTTCACAAAATATAACACTATTACTTTTTTTAATCGAGATTTATGAAAAATCCACTGTTTTACATGCTTTTCATACAGTCTTAAAAGCACGTTTTTTCAATATTTTAATATTGACAATACATACGTTTAATGCTAAAATAAACACAGCAAAACTTTCAAAAAATCCGCAAATTCACGCATAAGGAGACGTTAATCATGACTTTTTTTGAAGCACACCACAAGAAGCTTGAAGTGCTGCACATCGGCTGCGAAGAACCGAGAGCATATTTTATTCCGTATCAGAGTGCCGCTGCCGCAAAGCAGAACGACAGAACAAAATCAGCATACTTCAAATCTCTCTGCGGAGACTGGTCCTTCCGCTATTTTGAGAGCTTCGAGGACATAGACGACGATTTTACAAAGGAAGCAGACGCAGGCTTTGCCGACGAAAAAATAACTGTTCCGTCAAACTGGCAGATGTATCTTGACAGAGGCTACGATGTTCCGCAATACACAAATGTCCGCTATCCCTTCCCAAAGAATCCTCCGCATGTTCCTTCAAGGAATCCCTGCGGACTGTACTCGCGTTCATTCTATGTATCGGAAGAATTTGCAAAGGGTGACATGTTCCTCAATTTCGAGGGTGTCGACTCATGCTTTTACGTGTGGGTGAACGGACAGTTTTGCGGATACTCAACCGTCAGCCATTCATCAAGCGAAATAAACGTAACAAAACACATAAAAGCGGGCGAAAACAAGATACAGGTACTTGTTGTAAAATGGTGTGCACAGAGTTATCTTGAAGACCAGGATATGTGGCGTTTTTCCGGCATTTTCAGAGAAGTATATCTTCTTTCCCGTTCAAAGAACCGCATAAAAGACGTGTATGTAAAAGCAAACGTTTCCGAAAGCCTTGACAGTACTACTCTTGCAATTGACGCTTCTCTTGTTGGAACAAAGAGCTTTTCGTATATGCTTGTTTCTCCGAGCGGAGATATTATTGAAGAAGGAAAGAGCAAGGGCAAAACTGAAATTTCAGTATCCAGTCCCCTGCTTTGGTCTCCCGAAGCACCCGTTCTTTACGAGCTTTTCCTTATATGCGACAAAGAGGTTGTGCTTTTAAAGGTCGGCATGAAGCGCCTTGAAATTAAGGATGCTGTTGTCTATCTCAACGGACAAAAATACAAGGCACTCGGCGTCAACCGCCATGATTCTCACCCGACGCTAGGTCATACAACTCCCTTTGACCATATGGTAAACGACCTTCTTATCTTAAAGCGTCACAATGTAAATACAATCCGCACCTCTCACTACCCGAACGATCCGCGATTTGTAGGACTTTGCGATGAAATGGGCTTTCTTGTTGTAGACGAGGCAGACCTTGAGTGTCACGGTATGTCAATCGACAGTGCAGAAATGAGCTGGAACTACCTCTCTGAATCTCCCGATTGGACTGCCGCATACGTTAACCGTGCAAAAAAGCTGTTTGAACGCGACAAAAACCATGTCTGTGTTACAATGTGGTCACTCGGAAACGAATCGGGTGTCGGCAAAAACCACGAGGCTATGTATGACTATATAAAGAGCCGCGACAAGGATGCTGTTGTTCACTATGAAGGCTCATGCAGAGCGGGTGACAATGATAAGTGGTACTGGAATGTAACGGATGTTGAAAGCTATATGTACGCTTCGCCTTCAGGATGTTTGATAAATCTTAGCCGCAATGATGCAAAAAAGCCGCTGTTCCTCTGCGAATACGTTCACGCTATGGGCAACGGTCCCGGTGGAGTTAAGGAATACTTGGACTTAATAAGAAAATACGACAGATTTTTCGGTGCGTGCGTATGGGAAATGACAGATCACAGCGTTGAAATAACCCTGCCCAACGGAAAGAAAGGCTACACCTATGGCGGAGATTTCGGCGATTTCCCGAATGACGGAGAATTTTGCGTTGACGGACTTGTTTATCCGGACAGACGCGTGCACACGGGATTTCTTGAAATAAAGAAGGCTTACCAGCCCTTTGAAGCTGTACTTTGTGACATTGAAAAGGGTACGGTTGAAATAAAAAACCTCAAGTATTTCACAAACCTTTCCGACATTGACCTTTCCTGGAGCATTGAGTGCGACGGCGAAATTGTAAAATCGGGAAATGTCGGCTCTCTTAACATAAAGCCGCAGAAAAAGAAGAAGTATCAGCTTTTCGATATTCTTGAATTCGAAAAAAGCGGCGAATACTTCCTGAATCTCAGATTTGTATACAATGAGGATAAGTCATTCTGCAACGCAGGCTATGAAGTAGGCTTTGAGCAGATTGAGCTTTGCGAAATTCTTGAAGACGAAGATGACTCAAACGGAATTTGCGAGCTTATAACAAGTCCCGTATCCTATACAGAAACTGACCGCCACATCTGTGTTTACGCAGGTGAAATGGCTGTCACTGTTGACAAAACTCTTGGTACGGTTACAAGAATCAACCACGACGGCAAGGAAATGCTAAAAGAGCCCGTGAAGCTCAATATCTGGCGTGCTCCTACTGACAACGACAGAAACTTCAAAACCAAATGGCTGGCAAACGAATGCCTGTTTGATAAACTTGAAAACCATGCTTTTGAATGCTCCGTTCAAAGCGCAGATGAAAATGAAGTGTGCATTAAGAGCATAATTTCCCTTGCAGCACCGACGCTGAGACCCTTTATAACAGTTAACCAGACAATCACCGTAACGAGAAACGCCGAGGTCAGATTTGATTTTGACGTTGATGTTTCAAAGACATACGACCACTATCTCGGTCTTCCACGCTTCGGTATTGAGCTTTGCATGCCGGAGGGCAACGAAAGAATGGAATACTTCGGAAGAGGTCCGATGGAAAGCTACTCCGACAAGAAGCTCGCCTCCTACGTCGGAAAGTTCAGATCCACCGTTACAAACAACTTTGAGCATTACGTAAGACCTCAGGAAAACTCCTCTCATACCGAATGCAGAAATGCTTTCGTAGGAAACCTTCAGGGCCACGGACTTATGCTCGCAAGAGGCACAGAGGACGACACCTTTACGTTCAATGCACAGCATATTTCCGCACTCAAGCTCGCAACATACAAGCACGATTATGAAATAGAATTTGACAAGGAAACCTATGTGTACGCCGATCTTAAAATGGCAGGAATAGGTTCGAACTCATGCGGTCCTGCACCGTTTGAAGAATACACCTTCAAAGAAAAGAGCTTTGCAGGTTCAATCGTTTTGACTCCCTGTCATATTCAGTAATATCTTTGACATGGTAAGATGACAAAATGAAGTTTTCAGAAATGTTCGGCGTGGCGAAATTCGTAACGCCTTCAGATGAAAACACCGTGGAGCTTACTTTTTAAACACGCATTTCAGACCGGAGAACTGTTTCTTCGGTCTTTTTCATGGGCTTTACAATTGACAGTGTAAGTAATTTGATGTATAATTTTGTAAAACACGGCATAATAATATCGGCTTACATAGAGGATCAATAAAAATATGTTGCTTTTTGCTTAAAGCTGTGTTATACTTAATACAGAAATACAAAAAATCCATTGTAAAGGAGATAAACAATGGCTAAAGAAAAACTTTTCCGCTCCAGTGTCGGTGGGTACAACAAGGACGATGTAAAGAGATATATAGAGGAAATCGACATTGCGGCTACCACTGCCAAAGAAGAACTCGAAGGAAAGCTGCGTGAGCTTGAGAGCCAAAATGCAACTCTTTCGGAAAAACTCTCGGCAAACGAAGCTGAGCTTTCCGAACTGCGTACAGCAAAGCAAGACGCACAGGCTCTTTCAGAAAAGGTTGAAAGTCTCACCGAGGAAAAATCTGCTCTTGAAGCTTCGGTTATTGCACAAGGTGAAAAGCTTTCACAGACAGAAGCTGAGCTTTTAGCGGCACTCGATGAAAATCAAGCACTTAAAACACAAAATAACGAGCTTTCCGAAAAGCTGTCTGCACTTGAAGCACAAAGATCCGAAGAAGAAGAAAATGCGGCAGACGGTATTCGCGAACTTCTTGAAAAAGCAAGAGAGGAAGCTTCTCTTCTTGTGCAGCGTGCAAAAGATGCTGCCGACAAAATCATTGCCGATGCGAAGGAAAAAGCAAACAAGGACGCCGAAAAAACCAAGGAAGAAAGCAACGAGCTTGTAAAAACAAATCTTGAAAAGGTACGCTACCTCAACAAGAGAAAGAACGAGCTTGCAGACATATTCCGCGAGCACAAGGCAAAGGTAGATTCACTTTTCAGCGCAATTTCAGACAGCTTCAAGGGAGAAGGTAAATAAGCAAATGGCAGTCTTTCACCTTGATGTTGAGGATTTAAGAACATACATATCCAAAATAAAAGTCGGTGACGAGGTTTTTCTCTCGGGCAAGGTATATACGGCAAGAGATGCAGCTCACAAGCGCATAAAGACACTAATTGACGAAGAAAAACCGCTTCCGTTTGACATAGACGGCGCCTGCATATACTATGCAGGTCCGACTCCGGAAAGACCGGGGACCCCTATTGGCTCCTGCGGTCCGACAACCTCCTCGCGTATGGACGTATACACACCGCTCCTGCTTGACAAAGGGCTGTGTGCGATGATCGGAAAAGGTCAGAGAAGCACCGAGGTTGTACAGTCAATTATCAAAAACAAGGCTGTTTACTTCTGTGCCATAGGCGGTGCAGGTGCGCTTTGTGCGATGGCGGTAAAAGAACTTAAGGTTATCGCGTTTGAAGAGCTTGGGTGCGAATCGGTAAAAGAACTGACAGTTGAAAATTTTCCCGTTATCTGCGGAATTGACTGCAACGGGAACAGCATATTTGACAGAAAATAATTACGAAAGGATTTTTGAAAACATGAAAATCAAAGAGGGATTCATACTTCGCAAAATTTCCGACACCTATGTTGTAGTAGCTGTAGGTGAAGCGGCAAAGGAATTTAAAGGCATGGTAACGCTCAACGAAACAGGCGGCTTCCTCTGGGAAAAGCTTGCAGAGGGTGCAGACGCAGAGGGACTTGAAAAGGCACTTCTTGCAGAATACGACGTTGACGAAGCAACTGCAAAAAAGGACGTTGCAAAGTTTATCGAAAACGTAACAAATGCTGGATTTGTGGAATAAGCAAATATATAAAGTTGAGGCTGTATCAAAACGAATTGAAATAGCCTTGAATTTATTCAAAAGCAACAATCATTTGTAGGGAACGCCCTGTGTGGCGTTCCGTTTTTTTGTACAATTTGCGAATTTTGATACAGACTTTTTTAATTGTGCAGCAAAAAAGTGACATTGAAGTTGTTCAGACTTCAATGTCACAAATCAAAAGTTTTTTGCTTACTTTTTTTCAAAAAAGTAAGGGTGCATACACATTTCCCGTAATCTCACATTTGCCCTTGCCGTTTGTAAGATCAGCAATATAGTTTTCAAACGCCTGCAAATTCTGCTGCTCACACGAAAGACTGAGTTTCACTACATCCGCAAACTCCGTATTTCTGCACAACACTTTATTTCTTTCAAGGTCTTTCATAACCTTGTCATAATCGCCGTAGGAAACCGATATGTCAAACGTCACATGCTGAACAAACTCTGCAATTCCCGCCTTGTCTATGCCGATTTTTGCACCCTTTGCGTAAGCTCTGACAAGTCCGCCGGCACCAAGAAGTATGCCACCAAAGTAACGTGTGACAACAATGCACACTCCTACAAGCCCTTCACGCTTTATGACTTCAAGTATAGGCATACCTGCCGTTCCCGACGGTTCCCCGTCGTCCGAAAACCGTGCAATTTCCGTACCTTTTAGAATATACGCGTAGCAGTTGTGCGTTGCATCGCTGTGCTTTGCCTTGATTTTCTCTATAAACGCTTTAGCCTCGTCTTCGCTCTCAATTCGTGCAACATACGAAATAAATTCGCTCTTTTTTTCAATAAAGCTGTCCTCAGCGTAGTCACTGAGAACTGTCTTATAAGATGTGCTCATTAAATACTCCAACGTAAGTTAAATATTATTTGCGCTGACACTTTTTGACCAGCTAACATAGCCGTTATCCTGCTGCAAAACAGGCTCGGAAAGCTCGGGAATTTCGGATATTCTTCCGTCTGCGTACAATTCAAGACGTTCCTTGCAGCTGATAAGTCTCTGGATTAATCCGCCAAGTCTTATGTCCTGCACATCAAAGCCGTGGGGCTTGCTTTCATTAAGCCACATTGCCTGATACGTCTTGTGAAACTCTCTCAATCTGTCTACAGTTTTTCCGTATTCTCCGGCTAAAGCACCTACAGCCTTTCTGTCGCCTGCAAGGTATGCTTTTCTTGTTCTTGTTCCAAGTTCGGTCTTGAGTGCAAGCACTCTTGCAAGCTTTTCATACGAGTCAAAGAACACCTCAAAGCCTTCCCTGTTTTCAATTTTCTTTATATCATCTGCAAGCTTTTCGTAAAATTCTCCGTCACCCTCACGGCACAGAAAATCACGCATTCCCAAAAACGCATCGTTATAAAGGAACATCTTACATGCAGAACCCAAGAATCTTCCCTGCGGATAATCAAATCCGTCAAGAAGCGTGAAGCTGTCAAAGTCCACACCTACAATTTCACGGAATTTTGCCTTTATCGACTCCATATCATCATTGCCTCGCAGTTTTTCGGCCGTATACATAAGCGAGGGAAGTATTGCAAATCTCGAGCACTCACCGCCGTCATCTCCCCAAACCGTAAAAAACATTCCGTCAACCTTGTCGCTCTTGCAAGCTTCAAGAGCCGCTTCTGTTGTTTTTATGCTGTAACCGTTATCGGGAGCAAAGCCTCTCCAGGTCCAAGCTCCGCCTGCAAAATATACGGGTCTGTCAAACAGTCTGTTACGCTGTATCATAGTTCTGTAATGATCTACGTTTGTGTTATAGTAGTCCCAGTACACAAGCGAAACATTCTCGGGAAGTGCCGCTTTTTCACGAACTTTTTCGGCATCCCGCTCAAGTTCTCCGTAGTTGTCAGAATGTCCTTCAAGACCTGATGCAAGCTTACAGAACATATCGCTCCATATCATAGGCTCAAAGCCGTACTTTTCCGCAATTTCGCAAACTCTGTGCAAATGTTCGTTTATAACATCAAACTTGTCACGCACTCCGTGTATGTCCTGATACTTTCCTTTTCCCACTCTGTACGCTTCGTCCATGCCGATATGTATTTTTTTAGAGGAAAAACTCATGGACAGGGTCTTTATCATTTCTTCAATAAGCCAATACGTCTTTTCTTCACCGCAAAGCAAAATATCGTCGCAGTCATTGATGTCGTTATAAGCATACCTCCACCTAAACATTGCACCAAGATGTGCAAGTGTCTGTACACACGGAACAAGCTCTATGCCTATGTTTTGGCAATAGCTGTCAATATCACGTATCTCGTCAATGCTGTATCTTCCTCTAAGATGACCAAAAAACGGCTGAGAGGGTATTTCATATGTTTCCTCTGTATAAAGCATAAGGGTATTATAACCCATTTTTCTTATAATCTGTGCAAAACCTTTTACGATTTCCGGTTTCATGACTGCATTTCTTGAGCAGTCAAGCATTACGCCAAGCATCTTTTCCATAACGTACCCCTCTTTTTCATGTTTTTACTTCTTGTTAAATATTTGTTTTTACAAGTCCTGCTTGCTATGTTTCACATATGCCTTGTGCATGTCAAGCCCGGTTTCCTTCATTGTCTTCAAAGTATTTTCTTATAAAATACGACGGCGTACAGCTCCACGCATGGCACATACTGTTTATCATTCTGTCCTTGTACGGAGAAAAATCAGCATCGTTCTTCACGTACACTTCGTAGAATGTATCGGCACCGTGTTTCACCATGTCACCCCAGTAATCCTTGATATACTGCTTTGCTTTGTCAAGCATGCCAAGTTTAACAATTGCTTCGGTTACATAATGGTGCATATACGGCGTAAACGGCTTTATGCTTACATCAGAAGCCAGCACATCGTCAAGTATTATCTGCGCCTCTTCTCCTTCAACAGCACCGCCGAGTATCATCCACACTGACGAATGAACGCTGTACTGAAAACCGTCTTTTGCGTTTACAAATGCGTTCTTTTCCTTGTCATAAAGTGCTCTGAACGCACATTCTTTTGCGTTCTGATATCTGTCCTCATAAATGCCTGCATCCTCATGTGAAAGTTTTCTAAGAGCTTCTGCAAGGTTACTTAAAACGTACATATACACGCCGTGAAACGCAGTTATCTTGCGTAGTCCCGGACACCAGTCTATAAACACGCCGCTTCCGGCTACAACAGACACAATTCCGTCTTTATCAAGTGTTTTATGAGCAGCTTCCATCTGCTCTTTTATCACAGGGTACAAATCGAGAAATGTCTTCCTGTCACCTGTGTGGTTATAGTAGTCACATATTGTTTGAACGTATAAGAGCGCGTAATCTTCAAAGCCCCAGTCACCCTGTACAAAATGCGGATTCTCATATACATACGACGGAATAAAGCCATTGTCACTTACGGGCAGTGCCGCAAACAAGTACATGCATCGGCGCACAAGCTCAAGATTATTAAAAGTATAATAGTTCGTCAGCGCCTCAAGCCTTAAATCGCCCGACCACAGTCTGCGGTCACGCTTCGGACCGTCCTCAAAGACGCGCTGCATACAGCTTTTCAGCGTATTCATTGCCACCTTGTCGATGCTTCTGAGTTCTTCATCGTTTGCGGAAAGCGGCTTTACATTTTCCCCGCAGGCACTTGTCACCGATTTAAAGGCAAAATCCGACAAAAGTACTTTCTGAGGAGATGCAACAACCTTGATTTTTATAAACCTTGCGGCATATCTTCTCGGCATTTTGTATTCACCCGGGAAATCAATATTTATAATCTCCTCCTGAAGCCAGGATGGGCAAAGCTCGCCCTTATATTCCGTATAGTCATCATAAAGTTCTCTTTCAGCTTCGCAGAATCTTATGCAAAGCTTTACGGGAGCATCGATATACACATCAACGTAATTCAGCTTAAAGGAAAAATATCCGACATAATGGTTTCCAAGGTCTATGACAATTTCCTCGCCTGCAGTCATAATTTTGCCATCAAGCTCCGGAACTATAGTCCGCTCGAATACTTCGGGGAAATTTTCTTCTGCTTTTTTCAGAAACAGCTCTCTCATTAACAGCACCTCAAATTGCAGTTTTTTACTTATAGATAAGTTTATCACATCATACGCAAAAAATCAAGGGGCTGAAAACAAAAAGCCTGCCACAACCGTGACAGGCAATTCTATTATCTTCAAGAATTAAAGATATTTAGCTGTGTTAACCTTTACGCCGGGGCCCATTGTGGAAGCAACAGCGCAGGTCTTAATATACTGACCCTTAGCAGCTGCAGGCTTTGCCTTGATAACTGCTCCGAGGAGTGTTTCAAAGTTTTCGGTGAGCTTTTCAGTACCGAAGGAAGCCTTGCCGACAGGACAGTGAATGATGTTCTGTTTGTCAAGACGGTATTCAATCTTACCAGCCTTTGCATCTTCAACAGCCTTAGCAACATCCATTGTTACGGTGCCTGCCTTAGGGTTAGGCATAAGTCCCTTAGGACCGAGAACCTTACCGAGCTTACCGATAACACCCATCATATCGGGAGTTGCGATAACTACGTCGAAATCAAACCAGTTTTCACCGGTAATCTTAGCAACGAGGTCTTCAGCACCTACATAGTCAGCACCTGCTGCCTCTGCATCCTTTGCCTTGTCGCCTTTTGCGAATACGAGTGCGCGAACTGTCTTACCTGTTCCGTGAGGAAGAACAACTGCGCCTCTTACCTGCTGGTCAGCGTGACGGGAGTCAACACCGAGCTTGATGTGAACTTCAACAGTTTCATCAAACTTTGCCTTAGAGGTCTTGCAAACAATGTCAAGAGCCTCAGCTGTTTCATACAGCTTTGATTTATCTATGAGCTTTGCGCTCTCCTGATACTTCTTTCCCTTATTCATGTTCGTCTACCTCCCTTAGTCTGCAACAGTTACGCCCATGGAACGAGCAGTACCTGCAATCATGCTCATTGCTGCTTCAAGAGAAGCTGCATTGAGGTCGGGCATCTTGGTTTCAGCTATCTTCTGAACCTGTTCCTTGGTAATTGTAGCTACCTTGTTCTTGTTAGGTTCGCCGGAAGCCTTGTCAAGACCGCAAGCCTTCTTGATAAGAACGGCTGCGGGAGGAGTCTTTGTAACGAATGTGTAAGAACGGTCTGCGTAAACAGTGATGATTACGGGGATAATAAGACCCATATCGTTCTTAGTCTTTTCGTTGAATTCTTTACAGAAGCCTGCGATGTTTACACCGTACTGACCGAGTGCAGGACCAACAGGCGGTGCAGGAAGAGCCTTTCCTGCGGGAATCTGAAGCTTAATATAACCAGTTATTTTCTTTGCCATTTTGTTTACACCTCCAAATGTGGTAAAAAAGATTTTCGGGAACTTGTCCCTCCCACTGACAAGACATTTTGCCTTGCCTGACACACAAATACAAAGCCCTGTGCGGCAATTACACATAGGTCGTTTTATGTGCCTTAATCCGAATGTCTCGGTTTTGCCTTAATTTGCGTCAGTTCTTCAAGGATTCAACTTCGCCGGCGTTCATTTCGACATTTGTTTCCTTGCCGCCGATAAGTGCTGTTACCTTGATTCTTCCTGCCGCTTCGTCGATTTCCTTAACGGTTGCAATTGAACCTGCAAGGAAGCCGGCTACTACGATTACGCTGTCGCCAACGGAATACTCCGCCTTGCGCACGCGTACCTCGGTATCAACGCCGAGCGCTGCAACCTCTGCTTCTGTAAGCGGAACGGGTCTTGACCCGGGTCCTACGAAGCCCGTAACACCTCTGATGTTGCGGATAACGTGCCAGCTTTCGTCGTTCATGATCATTTTGACAAGTACGTAGCTCGGGAAAAGCTTATGCTCTGTAGGCTTCTTTTCCTTAGCCTTCGCCTTTTTCTTTCTGGATGCGTTTTCTTCGTCATCCTCGTCGAAAAAGTCGTCTTCTTCAAAATCATCTTCTTCCAGAGATTCGAGATAATCGTCTGCCTCCTCCTGGGAGTCAACAACAATCTCTGTCGGTATTCTGGTCTCAAAAATGAGATCGCCGAAACCGTGGTTGTCTATCATACGACCGATATTCTCGGCAACCTTGTTTTCGTAGCCGGAATAGGTATGAACGACATACCAGAGTGCCTGTGATTCATTTGACATAAGAATTCTCCTTTATCAAATGTTGATGATGGATGCAAGAAAATCAAAGAGTCTGCCAAAACCCGTGTCAAGCACAAAAACCGCAATGCTGCAAACAGCAATCGCAACAATTACAACTCCGCTCTGACGAAGGGTGTCATTCCATGTAGGCCACACGATTTTCTTGAATTCGCTCTTGTAATCTCTGAAAAACTTTCCAACCTTGGACTGCTTTCTTGTTTCCTCTGCCATTTTCTTTCCTCCTTTCGATAGTGAACCTTACTTAGATTCTCTGTGAAGGGTGTGTTTACGGCAGAAACGGCAATACTTCTTGAATTCGAGACGATCGGGATCGTTCTTCTTGTTCTTGGTAGTGTCGTAATTTCTTTGTTTGCATTCGGAGCAAACGAGTGTTATTTTCACTCTCATTGTGTACACCTCCCGGTAAATATAGATGTTTTACCTCCCTCAAAACGAAGCGCTTCACTACACGCAAAAATGCGCATAACAAAAAAAGCTCCCAACAGAGGTAGAGACAGTATAGCATACTTTTCTCACTTTGTCAAGAGTTTTATTTATTATTTTTTCAGCTTTGCGCTATATGCAATATCATCGGCGTCAAAACCGTCAATAACATCTTTTGCACTTAGTAAATCCTCTTCTCTGCACTTCTTCCAATGTCACATTGCTCGGGTTCTTCATGCCACTGCAGCCTGAATGACTGTGATACTTTTTACCTGACTGAGGTATCCATACGCCGTTTGATACCGTGCTTGTGCTCTGCTGCGAGGCCTGAGGCACAGGTTCCTGATTTACTGTCGGCGCTTCTTGCGGCACGGGTTGTTCTTTTTCTTTAACGGGGTCTATGTCGGATATGTCAAGCTCTTGTGAAGCATTTGTCGGTTTGGTTTCCGTCGTTTCTGTCTGTTCAGTCTGTTCGGTAGGTTCGGATTGTTCAGATTGTTCCGAAGGTTTGCTTTGAGGCCCATCTTCCGTCTGAGTTTCAAGCTCTGTTTTCGTCGAACTATCCTCGTCTGTTTCTATATTCTGCTGAGTTGATTCGTCCTCTATTTCCTGCGTATCAGACGATTCTTCTTCGGTATTGGTTTTTTCGGGTTCAGTGTCTGCAGGCTTTTCGGTTTCTTCAAAAAGATTGTCAAACAGTGCATAAATGTCGGTTTCTTCATCGCCGTCGTCAGCCGCTTTTTCCGTGCCGTCATCCGATTCTTTTAAATCTGTATCAACCGTGGACGAAACCTGAACTGTTTCAATTTCGTTCAGTGCATCGATACCGTCTTCATAGAAATAGTCGGAACATCCTGTAAAGCCCAGGCACAACACAGTCAAGATAAGTGTATATACTGCAAATCGCTTCATATATATTTCCTCCGTTGTCTTTTCTCTGAGTCTTGACAATTATAACGTACATATGTTAATATAATTACAGCATAACAAAAACTTTTTTTGACAGGAGATATTATTATGACAAGACAACAGCTTAAAGCCTCGGCAAAGCAAATACTTGCTAACAATTACTGGCGTATTATAGGTATTACAGTACTGTATTTACTGATATCCTCATCAGCCGCAAGCATTGTAGGGCCGGCAGTATATTTTCTTTACCCGCTTTATCACGGCGTGATTTGCCTGATAGTCTCGTTTTCGGACGGAAACACTCCTTCTGTAGGAGAAATGTTTACCGAGGGCTTTAACGGAACATATTATCTGAGAAGAGTCGGCGGAATGGCATGGATGGAGCTTTTCATTTTCCTGTGGTCACTTCTGTTCGGAATTCCCGGAATTGTAAAATCTTACTCCTATGCAATGACACCCTACATACTAGCAAAATATCCCGAAATTCCTGCCAAGGAAGCACTCAGGCTTTCAATGAAAATAATGGACGGCAGAAAAGCAACGCTTTTTGTAATTCATCTGAGCTTTATCGGCTGGGCAATTCTTTCCCTCTTCACCATGGAGCTGCTTTCACTGTTCTTTGTAACACCTTACATGATTATAACAGAAGTTCTCTGGTTCAAAAACGTAATGAAAGAAGTAACCGAAAGCGGAGAATTTGTCTATACCGCACAGCCCTCTTTTGAATCATAACATTCCCCAACACATTTATTACATATATCGGGCACACGTCTTTCCGGATGTGTGCTTTTTGTTTTTCGTGAAGTTTTTATTGTTTTTCGATAAATTTGTATTGACAAACACAAAATCATGTGTTATACTACCTTTACCAAAAACAACAACGGAGGACAAAACCATGTCTAAGAAAATCTCTTTACTCGCATCTCTTGTAATGACAGTTGTGCTTTTCTTTCTGATAATTGCAGCGTGCTTTGCACTTCCTGCGGTTGTTGACAGAATCGGCTCAGACAGAGACTACACTTTTTTCTATATTGCTCTGTACACCTCGGCGCTTCCGGGTCTTGTTTGTGACCTTGCGCTTCTCATGCTGCTCACAAATATAAAAAGAAGCCTAATTTTCACGACCGCAAACGTAAAGCTGTTAAGAGTAATCTCGTGGTGCTGCATATTTGTCGGACTAGAATATTTCATGTTCGGCCACGGCTTTGTTTCGCTTGTGCTTTGCTCGTTTGCCGCACTTTTCTTCGGTTTGATACTGCGAGTTATAAAGAATGTCTTTGAAAAGGCAGTTGAAATACGCGAAGAAAATGACTTTACAATATAGGGGGACTGAATAAATGGCTATTATTGTAAATCTCGATGTCATGATGGCAAAGCGTAAAATCTCGCTTACTGAGCTTTCGGAAAAAGTCGGAATTACTCAGGCAAATCTCTCTATTCTAAAAACAGGCAAAGCAAAAGCAATAAGATTTTCAACACTTGAAGCGCTTTGCGAGGTTCTCGACTGTACTCCGGGAGACATTCTTGAATATACAAACAACTGAAAGGAGCCTCGAAATGGATAACACAAAGCTTCCCCAAACAAATTCCGCAGCCGCATCGGACAAAGCCGAAGCAAACGTAAAAAAGTGCAATTACACTCTCATGCACACACTCTTTGCGCTTTTGTCAATTGTTATGGGCGTGCTTTACTACAATTTTGTTTTCAAAGCATTTTGGGGCGAATATCCCGAATACACAATCAGCATATTTGCAGTAATATTCTGCTTTTTTGTATGGGCATACTTTTTCTTTCAAAAGAAGTTTATAACAACGCAAACGTTGTTTTTCATGCTATGCACTCTTGCATTTTCACTTCACTTTGTATTTTTGGGCAATGAATACGACTATATCTGCATTCTGTCGATGTTCTGTATGCACATATCTGCTCTTCTGACTGTTTTCTCCGCGTCGGAAAACAGAGACACGCCTCTTCTCGACAACATTGTTTCAGGGACATTCAGGGCAATAGGTGCTCCGTACACAAAATACTTCTCACTTTTCGGCTCGTTTTCCGCACTGCTTCATATGAAATCGGGAAAACTCGAAAAATGGGGAAAGAAAAATTCAGGAAATATAGGTCTTGTAATTGCAGGCATAGCACTGTCACTTCCGCTTGTCAGCGCTGTTTTCATGCTTTTGCTATCGGACGCATTCTTTGACAGCTATACCGCAGGGCTTACGGAATGGCTGTGCAATATAACAATAGATATATACATCTCACCTTTTGATGTGTTTATCGTTATGATAGTCGCCCTTATGTTATTCGGTGCACTCTACAGCGCGGATACAGCAAAAAGCACAGGAGCGAAAAGCAGTGACGGCGGACTTCAGGCAATAATAGGAAATACAGTGATGATATGTCTTTCTGCTATATATATGCTTTTTATAGTTGCGCAAATCGACGGCTTTACAAGCATGGCAGTCGGTGCTCTTCCCGAAAACACAACCTACGCTCAATTCGCAAGAAGCGGCTTTTTTGAGCTGTGTGCGGTTGCCTGCATAAACGGCGGTGTGCTTTATGTTGCACACAAAGCATGCATTGAAAAGGAAAAAGGCAAGATGTTCCGCACTCTTTGCAAAGTACTCTGCTTTTTCACTCTTGCAATCATCGCCGTTGCGGCATCAAAAATGGTTTTCTATATCAGCGCCTACGGATTTACTCAAAAACGTTTCTGCACTCTTTGGTTCATGCTTTTGCTTGCTGTTCTTTTCTGCCTTGCTATAAGATTTTTCAAAAACAATTCTTTCAGGCTGTCAAGAATAAGCACCTACGTCACTGTTGTAATGCTGCTGATTCTGTTCTACGTGGACTGGGAAAGCCTATCGGAAGCACTTAACGCTTCTCTTGGATATTAACAGCAAACGGAGCCCTTCGGCTCCGTTTAATTTATTCCATATTAAAACACTTTTTTGGGAATCTTATAGACGGCTCCTGTCCGAAGGAGTGGTCGGGCGGGTTGCAGTTCATCCACTCGAAAGACTCCTCAGACGTAAGACCGTATCGCGGAACTTTTCCGTATTTCCTGCTTTTTTCATCGGTATATTTCGGATAATGCGTTATCTGCAGATTATCCTCTGCTCCAAGACACTTATATGCACGTCTTACCTTGTCAAGATATTCCTCTGCACCGCCTTCGTTGAAGGCAATAGGTTTCGGGGCAATAGCGGAACACAAATCCGGATAGCAAAAGTATTTCATAAGTCCCGGTATAACGTGCCGGTTTCCGATATCAATCGTCATTTTGCCTTCCTCTGACTCTGTTTCGCTCACATAACGGATTCTGTTATCGTACAGCAAATCGTTAAATACCACTGCCTTTATGTCATCGCTCAGAAGTCCAAGCGACATCGCCGCCTCTGTTCCGAGAGAGTGTCCGCTGACAGCGAACCTTTCTCTGTCAACAAAGTCAAAGCAATCAAGATTTTTAAGAAAATTCAACATGATAAAGGTTGCCATTCCGGGATAACAAAGTCCCGACTGCAAATATCCATGAACCATTTGAACACGGGAGTGTGAATTAAAATAATCCTTATGCTCCTCGGAGTTTGCAAGTCCGCATTCGGCAATTCCGACATTATCAAACGCAAATGCCGCCATACCGTTTTTAACCATGCAAAGAGCCATTTTGTTTCTCTCGGGAAACTTTTCGAACCTGCAGTTCGGAGGCGACAGCAATCCTTCACCCGCAAGATACTCCTTGCTTCAGACAGATCCAGGCAGACACATAACCCCCCGGCACCTTGTTTTCTCTTGATGCACCGTCAGGGATAAGCACAAGAAACGGAACCGCTAAACATTCATCAGGATAGAATTCCCATTTTTCAACAGTATAGCCGTCTCTCTTCGCACTACTGATTTTACAGGGCTTCGGCTGGTCAGAAAACTCAGGAATACAGAGAAGCTCTCTGTACTTTTCTTTTACTCTGCTTTTCCACTCCCCAAAGTTTTCTGCATTAATATTTTCATCAAACTCAAGAAGCGGTTTTGAGTTTCTGAGTTTTTACATAAAACCAGCAAGTGAAGAAACAAATCTCCCGTCAGTTCTTTGTGATTTGAAATGCGTTTTGTATGTAACTTTCACACCTCTTGCACCTCTTTTTTTGTTTTATTCTGTTCTTTCCATAGTGCATTTACTCTCATAAACGCCTTTATCTGACAATACAGGCAGTAGAGAGAATAAATAATATAAGTTATATATCCGTGATCTGCAAAAGCTATTTTGCAGTTAAGAGTCAGTGATATCAATGCGCTGACAATCATAAGAGGGGCGTATTCAATATACGCAAAAAGCGTAATGATTGTAACAAACGTACCGAGAACAGTGCTTGTGACATCGAGAATACTGTTATTTGCATCGGTGTTTGAAATCACAAAATACACAGCAAGCCATACTACAACCAATACTGCCGCAATCCCCGCTCTCTGAAGATTTGTGAACTTTCTGAAGACCGTTGCATTACCGACAGGTTTCTTTTTCCACAATATGTATGTTGCAATCTGAATTGTAAAAGAAACAAACACAGCAGATGCCGCCGACGCATATAGCTTAAGGAAAAAGATGTATACCACAGCATAAATCAACGCATTAAGTCCTCCGAGAAGATATGCGTATCTGTTCACCTTAGACTGCAGAAAGTTTACCACAATCGACACAAAAAGAGGAATCAGTGTAAAAATGGGTTGTCTGTATATAATTCCCGTTGTGGCAATCAGAACTGCCGTTATGAACATCGGCATCACAACCGACAACTTATTCTTTTGCAAAACAATCACTCCAATACCAGGTAATTGTAACAAAATCACACGTTTTTTTCAACACCCGAAAAGGACATTTTTTCAAATACTTGTCGCATATTACACCCATTAACTTGACAACCCCGATTTTTTTGCTGTATAATTGCTGTAGGCTATTTGCGGGGGTGTTTTATGTGTCAGATGAATACAAGATTCCTTATAACAAGGAATACTCTGTAACCGTAGAGGATGCGCTGGTACGTGTTATGGTATACGAAGCCGATGAGAGTTACATGCTTGAAGAAGACCGTCATCCGCTTTCATTGCTTCATACACATATGTATACAGAGCTTTTTATATGCACCTCGGGAACACTTATAATAAACACCGAACATGGGGATATTCAGCTTTCGGCAAATGATGCTGTAATAATACCCGCACACATGGTACATACAAAATCCGGTCTGCCATCGGACGCAGTATGGCGTTCAATTGCATTTTCACTTCACAAAAGGTCGAGTGTTGAAAAGTCCGATTTTTTCAAAACAATAAACGACCTGTGTTCGTCAAAAGATGCGGTTATACTTCGTAACAGACCAGAGCTTTGCACGGCAGTTTCAAATCTTTCGAAAATGCCGAATATCTTTCTGCCGCTTCCGGCACTCAGAATGTGCCTTTGCCTTGCTGAAATAGCCGATACATACAAGGCAGAATCTGTACTTTGTGCTGAACGTAAACCAACTCCTACAGACATAAATCACTCATCAAAGCTTGAGTATATCATAGAAACATATTATAACACAAAGATGACTTCCGACCAAGTTGCAAAGCTCATGTGCCTAAGCAAGCGCCAGCTTTCACGGATTGTGCAGAAATGTTACGGAACAACTCTGCACAACGTTATAATGAAAAAACGTCTTTCTGTTGCCGCGTTTATGCTTGAAAACACCGATTCCTCAATACAGGAAATATCTTCTGCCGTAGGCTTTGGCGATGTTTCGGCTTTCCGCCGCGAGTTCAGGAGCTTTTACGCTGCAACGCCGACAGAGTACCGTGAATTTATGCACAATTCAAAAATTAAAAGGGATTGAAAACAGCATTCAATCCCTTGTTTTTATTCCGATTTGGTTTTCTTTTTTCTCATAACAGTCCAAAGCACAAAAAGTACAATTGCCATTCCGACAGCAGCGCCTGCGCTGTCGATAAGCACATCTTTGACAAGCGCCGCCCTTCCGGGAGAAAAATACTGATGAATTTCGTCACTTGCACCGTAAAGTACGCATATGCAAAAGCCTATTACATATTTCAGCTTGTCGCTTTCACTGCAAAGAAAGCACGAAACGCATACAAGCATACCAAGCACACAATACAGTACAAAATGTGCAACCTTTCTCACCTTTGACTGAACTGTTTCGAATACGGTTTTCTGTTTGACTTCGGGAAGAGTGTCATAGTCCTTTTCATATACTCTTACAACCTTTTCCGTCACCTTAGAGCTATCCTTTGTGGAAACCTCGGCAGGTGCTGCAGAAAACGAGAATATATACAGCATCCATAAAGCAACAAGGCACAGGGATACGATGAATGCAGTTTTTCTGTGTTTTTGAATGCTCAAAACCATCACCCTACACATTTTGGATTTTTATCCGACGATATGGCCCTTTTTCTCAATCACCTTAACAATGTCATTTACGTGCTTCTTGCAGATTTCTTCACCTCTTGCCTCAACCATAACTCTTATAACAGGCTCAGTGCCACTCTGTCTTACAAGCACTCTTCCATCGTTTCCAAGGCTTTCCTCTGCTGCCTTTACAGCCGACATAACGTCTTCGTCCGCAATAACTGCAGGCTTGCTGTTAACTCTTACATTCTTGAGAAGCTGAGGGAATCTTTCAAAGCCTTCACAAAGCTTTGAAGCGGGAAGCTTGCTTTCAATAAGCACTTCCATAATCTTGATTGCCGTTATAATTCCGTCGCCGGTAGAAGCGTACTTGCTGAAAATTATATGTCCCGATTCTTCGCCACCGAGTCTGTATCCGTCCTTCTGCATGGCCTCGTATACATATTTGTCGCCTACATCCGTCTTTACATAGTCGATGTTCTCATTTTCAAGTGCCTTGTAAAGACCGTAATTTGACATAATTGTTGTAACAACCGTGTTCTTTGTGAGCTTGCCCTGTGCCTTCATATATTTTCCGCACATATAGAGAATATGGTCGCCCGTAAGAACACTTCCGTTTTCATCAACAGCAAGACATCTGTCGGCATCTCCGTCAAAGGCAAAGCCTATATCGAGCTTTTCGTCCTTTACAAGCTGTACAAGACCTTCGATATGTGTCGAACCGCAGTCTGTGTTGATATTTGTACCGTTAGGCTCATTGTTTATCACATATGTATGTGCGCCGAGTGCATCAAAAACGCTCTTTGCAAGCATCCATGCACTACCGTTTGAGCAGTCAAGACCAACACGCTTTCCTTTATAGGAGTTGAGTGCAAGAGAGATAAGATAACCGGTATAGCGGTTACGTCCTGCCGCATAGTCAACGGTTCGTCCGATATTCTCTCTTGTTGCAAAGGGAAGCTCGTCAATCTTTCCGTCAATATACGCTTCAATATCCGCAATAACAGCCTCCGAAAGCTTTTCTCCTCTGCTGTTTATAACCTTTATTCCGTTGTCGTAATAAGGATTGTGGCTTGCAGAAATCATAATTCCGCAGTCAAATTCCTCTGTTCTCACAACATACGCAACACTCGGAGTTGTTGTTACATGAAGAAGATACGCATCAGCACCCGATGCCGTAAGACCCGCAACAAGCGAATACTCAAACATATAGCTTGAGCGTCTTGTATCCTTTCCTATCACTATTCTGCATTTATGCTCCTTGCCATAGTACCATCCAAGGTATCTTCCCACTTTATAAGCGTGTTCAACCGTAAGAGTAATATTAGCTTCGCCTCTGAAGCCGTCTGTTCCGAAATATTTTCCCATTTTTAAACTGTCTCCTTATAGCTGTTTATTTACAAAAAATGTTTCATCCGGCAATATTGTATCATAATAATCAAAAAAAATCAATATCTGCGCACAATTGTTATAAAACTTGCACCTTCGGAAGCAAAAAAGGCGTAAAATCAAGGAAGTCACATGCCGTAAGATGCAGATTTATTCCGATGTATTCTTTATCAAGCTGACTTTCTCTGACGTTGTGAAGATGTCCGTAGTATACGTCGTTTATACCATATCGGTAAAGCACGTCGACAATATCATAGTTTATAAATCCGCCGAAAACGGGAGGGTAGTGCATAAACACCGTCATTTCACATTCAGGGTGCTCTTCTTTTAACTTTTTGCCTGCTTCAAGCGAAAGCTCAAGTCTCTGTGCCTCTCGCTTTATAAGGCGCTCATCCTCGCTCTTGACGCCAAACTCGTTAATCCAGCCCCTTGTTCCGCAGATTATTCTGTCCTCGCAAAGAAGTGCGTTGTTGTGGAGTATTTCAAGCGTTTTTATTCCGTTTTCCTCAAAAAACCTATCGATTTTGTTTCTTGTCGACCACCAGTAATCGTGATTCCCTTTAAGAATAATCTTTCTTCCGGGAAGTGCGTCAAGAAACTGCAAATCCTCTTTTGCTTCTTCAAGCGACATTCCCCAGGACAAATCTCCCGCAACCACAACCGTGTCGCTTTCTGTTACAAGCTTTGTCCAGTTCTCCTTTATTTTTTCATGATGGTTGTCCCAGAACGCACCGAAAACATTCATGGGCTTGTCGGTGGTAAAGGACAGGTGCGTATCCGATAAAGCGTATATCATCACTAATCTCCAATACGGAATTATTCAGCTTTTAAAGGCTGTTTACAATATCTTTAAAGCGTCTGCCGCGTTCCTCAAAGTTTGAAAACTCATCAAAGCTTGTCGCAGCAGGTGAAAGAACAACGACATCGTTTGCTTTTGCACACTCACACGCCTGTTTTACAGCGTCGTTAAAGCCCTCGCACACCGTAACAGGTGTTTTGTACTCGCCGTACTTTTCACTTTTCACAATGCAGCCGTGCATTTTGTTCTCGGGCGTGTCGTGCGAAATAAACACGTGCTTTGCCTTTTGGCAGATAATATCTCCAAGCTCGGAAAAATCAAGGTTTTTGTCCTTGCCTCCGAGAATAAGCACTATTTTGCCGTTCATGCTCTCATCAAAGCAGCTGAGTGCCGCCTTTGTTCTCGCGGGCGACGAATCAATCGAGCTGTTATAAAACTTTACGCCGTCTTTTTCTCTGACAAGCTCAAGCCTGTGTTCAACGCCGCCAAAGGTTGTTGCAACCTCTTTTATCGCAGCACTTGTCACATATGGATAAACTGCGGCAATCGCAGCCATGTAGTTTTCTATGTTGTGCTTTCCGGGAAGAAGAATGTCTGATGAAGCTATTACCCTTTCTCCCTCAAAATATATCGCACCGTCTTTAAGGCAAACCTCTGCATCCTCGCCGTCAGAACGGAACGAATATGTGCAAAGTCCCATTTTCCCGGCTTCAAGTGCAACCTCTGCTGTTATATCACACAAGGCATTTGTAACAAATCTTCCGCCCTTTTTCATGCTCATAAAAACTGCCTTTTTTGCATCAATGTATTCCTGCATATCAGTGTGCCAGTTAAGATGATTTGGTGAAACGTTTGTAATAATTGCACAGTCGGGAAATGTAATATGCGAAAAAGGAAGGTGTTTGTTTTCAAATTTGTTGACTGTATGAAGCTGGAAGCTTGAAAGCTCAAGCACGGTAAAATCGTCTGGTGTTATTTTGTCAATTTCCGAAAGCAACGGCTTTCCGATGTTTCCTCCGAGAAAAACCTTGTGTCCCGCTTCTTCAAGGATTTTTGCTGTAAGAGTAGTTGTGGTTGTCTTTCCGTCACTGCCTGTTATTGCAATGATTTTAGACGGGCAAAGCAAAAGGAATGCCTCCATTTCACTTGTAAGCACAGCACCGTTTTTTACAGCCTGCAAAATTTCAGGCACATCATAGCGTATGCCGGGAGATTTGAAAATTATGTCTTCGCAAAGCTCTGACAAATAGTCATTACCCGTCACAAACTTAACACCCTTCTTGCAAAGTACGTCAACATCAAGACTCGGGTTCTTTGAAAGTGTTTCAAAATCCTTTGCATCGCGTGCAGTAACATTTGCTCCGCACTCAAGCAGAAAGCCTATAAGCGGAATATTGCTTATGCCCACACCTATAACCGCCGCACGCTTTCCTTTTAAATATTTTCTGTATTCACACAGCTTTTCATTAATATACGGCAAAATAAAACCTTCTTTACGGAAAAATTGTCATACAATATTATTATACATGTTTTTTTCTCTCTTGACAATGGTTTTTGAAAAAATTAATGCAACTTATTTAAAGCATGCGTTTTCTCTTGAAATTATCCGGCATTCGTGGTAAGATATAAATATCAGAAAATACCTTGGAGGATTTGCCTTGCTGTACAGAATCTTCGGAAGAAACGGAAGCGGAAAAACAAGTTTTATATTTGAAAAGCTTGCACAGTGTATTGAACATGAAAAGCACGCTTTTCTGATTGTGCCCGAGCAAAGTGCTGTAAAAACCGAAAAGCTGGTTGTGGAAAAGCTCGGAAACATTTCAAACAACTACATCGAGGTTATAAACTTTAAGCGTCTGTGCAACCGCGTTTTCAGAGAAACAGGCGGTCTTTCGTCACGCCACATTGATGCGGGTGCAAAAAAGCTGCTCATGGCAAAAACGCTTCTTGAGGTTGCTCCGTTTCTTAAAGAATACTCCGCTTCCTGCGAAAACAACGAATTTGTCAAAAGGGCGCTTTCCGCGGTTAACGAGTTTACCGTCTGCTCGGTTTCCGACAAATCCCTTTCTGATGCTTCTGCGCTTCTTTCGGCACTTCCCGAATACTCAAGACTCAAAGCAAAGCTTGATGATGTTTCCCTGATTGCCAAAGCATATAAAACACTTCTCGAAAACGACCTTGAAGACACGAGCGATATGTACGAAAAGCTTATGACTGCTCTTGAGGAAAATGCGTTTTTTGAAGGCAAAACCGTATTTTTTGACGGCTTCTACGGCTTTACCGCACAGGAAAAGAAAATCATTTCTCAAATCGCTTACGACGCAGATGACGTTTACATAAGCCTTCCTTATGACGGAAAAAGCGATGATGAGATTTTCTCGCGAAGCCGCGACGCTTCCCTTTTCCTTGAAAAGACGGCAAAAAAAGCCGACATTGAAACAACCGACATACTTCTCGAAAAAAATCTGCGTCATGATAAAACATCGGGACTTTTTGAATATGAAAGGCTCTTTTCTTCGGAAAATCTGAATAAGAAATTTAAACGCGGTAATGAGCTTTGCGGTATTGAAGTGTACAAATGCCAGACTTCCTACGAGCAGGCACTTTGTTCCGCGTCGCTTGTTCACAGGCTTATAAGAAACGGAGCAAAGTATTCCGATATATGTATAAGCGCGTCATCTCTCACTCCGTATGAGGGCATACTGAATGCAGTCTTCAAAAAAGGCGGTATTCCGATAGGCACGGACAAACCTCGTGTGCTCTCGGAAAGTGCTCTGTGCGAGCTGATTCTTTCAGCTCTTGAGGGTGCGTTCACGAGAAAGCGCGACGCAGTTCTCAGATACATAAAAACGGGTCTTTCGGGACTTACAGACAACGAGGCCGACGCATTTGAAATGTATGTGCGCACATGGAATATAACGGGTGCACTCATGAGAAGCGAAGACGACTGGCTTATGAATCCGGACGGTTTTGTCGAGTCAACTCCCGACAGTGCTGTTCTTGAGACGGTAAACAACGCTAGAATAAAGATAAAAGCCTGTCTTGACGGCTTTGAAGATGCCATTGAAAGCTCGAAAAATCTCCGAGACTGCGCAAAAGCTGTATGGGATTTGCTGTGCGACATAGCAAAAGAAGCCGGGACCGAAAGCTTTGACGACAAAGAAGACGGAATATATCTTGATCTTCTCTGCAAATGCCTTGACAGCCTTGTTGACTTCGGCGGCGACATGCCAATGACCCCTGCCCTGTTCACACGGATTTTTAAGCTTTGCTGTGAAGACTACGACACCGGCAATATTCCTGAAAGTGCTGACTGTGTCAGCTTTTCAAGTGCACCCCTTGT
Source organism: Eubacteriales bacterium (assembly GCA_045540015.1). GTDB lineage: Bacteria > Bacillota > Clostridia > Oscillospirales > CAG-382 > UMGS1387. Next base: position 8,634 of record JAZQGP010000054.1, on the reverse strand, counting down.
AAGAAACGAAAACACTCCGTATGTGATTGTTCTCGGTGTCAACGACGGAGAATTTCCGTCAGGCGCAGACAGAGGCGGTCTCTTCTCGGACAGCGAAAAGGAAATTCTCTCTCAGAACGGCATCACACTTTTTGAAAGTGCCCAAATGCACGTATACGACGAACTGTTTCTTGCGTACAGTCTTATAACCAACGCATCAAAAGGGGCGTTTCTGCTGTGGTCATATGAGGGTGAAAACTCAGAGGCTTTGTATCCTTCGGTTATTGCAGAAAGTGCAAAACGAATAACAGGTTGCAAGGAAACGGTGTTCAGAATGTCCGACACAAGGCAAAACTTTGCAGGAAACGAGCTGCTTTTTGAAACACTGTGCACACTTGAGAACACTCGAGAAAAGCAAACTCTTGCAGAATACTTTTCTGAAAAGCCCGACTACAAATCAAGGCTTGACAATCTTATGAGCGGGCAAGCGCAATCTGACATACTTGAAAAAAGTACAACGGATTTTCTCTATGCGGGTACACTCAGCACAAGCTATTCGCGGCTTGAAAAATTCCGTCTTTGCCCTTTTTCCTACTTCTGCGAATACACACTTCGTCTCAGAAAAGAGCCCAAAGCTCAAATGGGGCCCGCGGAAGCCGGAAACATTATGCACAAAATCCTCGAGGAATTCGTTCCGCTTGCGGCAGAATCAAAAAAACGCGGAAAGCTCATGACACAAGAACAAGCTAAAGATATTATTATCTCGCTCATGGAAGAATATTTTGACGCCTTCAGCGCAGGCAACGCACAAAATGCCACCAAACGCTTCAGATATCTGTATAAAAAGCTCTCAAAACAGCTGCTTGCAATCGGTGCGAGCATTATACGCGAAATGTCTGTAAGCAAATTTGAAATGTGTGACTTTGAGCTGCCAATAACTCCCAATGCCGAGGTAAAACCCGTACCTATTGACATAGACGGAAGAAAGCTGTACATCATAGGAAAAGTGGACAGGGTTGACAAGTACGAAAAAGACGGAAACACCTACATCCGTATAATCGACTACAAAACAGGCTCAAAGGAATTCAAGCTCGACGAAATCAAAGACGGGCTTAATCTTCAAATGCTGCTATACCTGTATTCAATCTGCAAAAACGGCAAAGAAAAATACGGAAAAAATCTTATTCCCGCAGGCGTCATTTACGAAATGGTAACCTCGCCCGACAAAAACGAAAAGCTCGGATACGACAGCTCCGAGGCAAAGAATACCGACAAAACAAAAACCAAAACCAGCGGAATGCTTCTTTCGGACACAGACATTCTTTTAGCCATGGATCCAAGCGGAGACGGTTCGCTAATACCCGTAAAGCTCAAAGACGGCATCGCGAATGAAAAACAGCCCGTTATGCCTCTTGAAGAGTTTTCATCGTTACTTGAAGATGCAGCAAAGACAGCATCACTGCTTGCAAAGCAGCTGTACGGTGGAGAAAAAAGTGCTTCGCCCTACAAAAAAGGAACGGTTGATGCCTGCAGATTCTGCAATATGCGCGATATTTGTACAAAGGTGCAATAAAAAAGGGAGAGCCAAGCTCTCCCGATAAATTTCATTATTTACTTACTTTTCTTCTGCACATACTCAATAATCATATCTGCAATTTCGTCCCAGCTGATTTTTTCAGAATTAAAGCAAAGGTCATAATCCTCGGGACTGTTCCAGCGCTTTCCGGTATAATAACCGTAAAACCCTGACCTTTCCTTGTCGGTTTTGCGAATTCGCTTTTCAGCTTCGCTTCTTGACAGACTGAAGCGCTCCATTACAACTTCAACACAGTACTCAAACGGTGCCTGGATGTTAAACGAGAAAACATTCGGCATATCTGAAAGAACAAAGTTCGACGCTCTGCCTATCGCAACAAAGGACTCGTTCTCGGCATGCTTTCTCAAAACTCTCGCCTGATAGTTAAAAAGATTTTCCTCCGATGCAAACTCCTTGTGGTCAGGCGGAATTACGTCTCCCTCAAAAACAGCACGTCTTGTAAAAAACGGCATTTTCACTTTTTCATCATTTTTAAGGAAAAGCTTTTCATCAATACCGCTTTCATCTGATGCCATTTGGAGAATTTCCTCGTCATAATACTTTATTCCGAGCCTTTTCGCTATGTCCTGTCCTATTGTTCTTCCTCCGCTTCCGAAGCCTCTTTCAATTGTTATAACATAATTTGACATAACATATCCTCCGTCAAAAGCTTTATTATTACTCTTATATTCTACCATTTACAGCCGTCAAAATCAAGTATAAAGTAAAATTATTTTTAAGGAGACAAAAATGAATCCGCACGACTACATTGTAACAAAAATAGAAGGCGATTATGCAACACTTCGCGACACAGAAAGCTCAAACGAAATTTTCATTGCCCTTGCACTGCTTCCGTCGGGTGCAGACATCGGCTCGCACATTCATGAAGAAATGTTTGAGTATACTCTCATTGAATAAACAGTCATAAATTATTGCATAAGGTCAGCACAAAAGGCGCTGACCCTGTTTTTATTTTACAACAGTTCCGACAAGGCGATTTATCGTAAATCCTTTTGCCGAGAAATTATCCTCATACTCGGTGTGAATATTGTCCTTTTCCCACTCCGAGTTATGAAGGTCGTTTGTAACATCGGAAAGCGGAATTTTCGCTTCTTCAAACTGCTCAAGAGAAAAATCGAAAAGCGGACGGTTATCGGTCTTGAAGAAAATTTTTCCGTTCGGCTTTATGATAATTTTATACTTTTCGAGAAATGATATAAAAGTAAGTCTGCGTTTTGCATGTCTCTTTTTCGGCCACGGATCAGAAAAATTGAGATACAGCTCACTAAGCTCATTTTCTTCAAAAACATCTAAGATATTCGATGCATCAAAGCACACGAAAACAACATTTGTTATTTCCTCTCTCTTTGCCTTTTCCATGGCAAGAAGAATAACGTCAGGAATAACCTCAACAGCAACAAAGAACTTGTCGGGATTTCTTTTTGCGCTTTCAACAACAAACGTTCCTTTTCCGCATCCGATTTCAAGACAAAGCGTTCTTCCCTTTGCAAAGCACTCATCCCATTTGCCTTTATATTGCTCAGGTGATTGCACTTGTATTTCCGAACACGCCTGCATTCTCGCTTCGGCGTTCTTCTTTTTTCTCATTCTCATTTTAAAAAAATTCCTTTCGGATGTATAATATTTTTATTTCGCAGCATAATATGAACAGCAGAAAAGTAATTTTTTGCAGCAAAAAATTAAATTCAGGAGTGAAAATATAATGCTTGACAGAATAGCTCTTGCCCTTACGGTTATAGGCGCTCTCAACTGGGGAGGCATAGGTCTCTTTCAGTTTGACACAGTTGCATGGCTGTTCGGCGGACAGGATAACATCATAAGCCGTATCATCTATGTTGCAGTCGGTCTTGCAGGTCTTTGGTGCATTTCTCTGTTCTTCAGAGAACGAAGCGTTATCACAGACGGAGAAGATATGCGCTAAAACCAATGCAAAGTTCTATAGGTATGGCTTTTAAGGGGAAAACGTTATCTATGCGTTTTCCCTTTTGTGCTTTTGCTTTTTCTAACACCCGATGTCGCTGTTTTGCCTTTTGACTTTGAAAAACTGCTCTTGTCATTTTTCTTTGCCGAGTTCTTTTTCACTCTTTCGCTTTTTGGATCTATTTTTGAAGTCGTCTGCTTTCTGCCTTTATCGAAAGCTGCGGTTTTCTGCGAATACGGCAAAAGCGACATTGCCTCTTTTCGTCCCGACATTCTGATGGCTTTTGTAACAAGCTCGCGGTTTTCCGGTCGTGTTGCCTGAAGAAGTGCTCTTTGCATAAGCTTTTCTTCATATGCTCTCGGCACATAAACAGGCTTTAGCGTAAACGGGTCAAGCCCCGTATAATACGTTGTTGTAGATGCAGTTCCCGGAGTCGGATAAAAATCCTGAACCTGTTCGGGGCGTATACCCTTTTTCTTGAGATACAAGGCAAGGTCTACTGCCTCAGAAAGCGTGCTTCCCGGATGTGACGACATAAGATACGGCACAAGATATTGCTCAAGCTTTGCCTTTTTACAAAGGTCAAAATACTTATCGCAAAACCGTTCATAAACCTTAACCGACGGTTTTCCCATATGCACAAGCACTTTGTCGGAAATATGTTCGGGAGCAACCTTTAGCTGTCCGCTTACATGCTTTGTTACAAGTCTTGTAAGAAACGTGTCATCCTTATCGTATACTGCATAGTCAAATCTGACGCCGCTTCTGACAAAAACCTTTTTCACGCCCTTGACGGCAGATACTCTGTCAAGCAGTTCAACATACTCGGAATGATCTACCACAAGATTTTTACATGGCTCGGGAGCAAGACAGCGCCTGTTCTTACAAACGCCTTTTTTGCCCTCTCTTACAGCCTTGCACGGACCGTATCTGAAATTAGCCGTAGGTCCGCCGACATCGTGAATATATCCCTTAAAGCCGGGAAGCGTTGTGAGGAGCTTTGCTTCTGCTTCAACAGATTCTATGCTTCGTGAAACAACGTTTCTTCCCTGATGAAATGCAATTGAGCAAAATGCACAGCCTCCAAAGCAGCCTCTGTTATGAGTGATTGAAAATTCAACCTCACTAAGTGCTGCAATTCCGCCGAATTTGTCGTAATACGGATGCCAGGTTCTTGTATACGGAAGAGAATAAATTTTATCAAGCTCGTCACGTGTGGGCAAAAACTGCGGAGGATTCTGAACTATTTTTTTATTGTCATAATACTCTGTCACAGCTTTTCCGTCAACGGGGTCAGTATTTTTATACTGAACGGCAAAGGCTTTTGCATATTTTTCCTTGTCCGTTTTCAGCTCATCATAAGAATACGTGTCGGAAAACGGATATTTGGGTTCGTAATCAAGCGGCGTACACACAACCGTTCCTCTGACATCGCGTATTTTCTTTACGGGAACTCCCTTGTCAAGAAGCTTTGCTATTTCGGGAATGCTCTTTTCTCCCATACCATAGCTTAAAATATCTGCTGTTGAGTCAATAAGTATGCTTCTTCTCACCTTATCGTCCCAATAGTCATAATGTGCAAAGCGTCTGAGTGAGGCTTCAAGCCCTCCTATAATTATCGGAATATCTCCGTATGCTTCTCTTATGCGGTTGCAGTAAACAATAACGGCTCTGTCGGGTCTGCGTCCCGCCTTCTTTTCGGGAGAATAATAATCCTCGCTTCTACGTTTTTTTGATGCCGTATAATGAGCAACCATCGAATCAATATTTCCCGAGCTTACAAGAAAACCAAGGCGCGGACGTCCGAAAACGCACACGCCTTTTCCGCTTCCGTCGCGAAAACCTGTTTTATATTCCGGCTGGGCAATAATGCCTACTGTATATCCGCAGTCCTCAAGAACACGGGAAATAATTGCCGTACCAAAGCTCGGGTGATCGACATACGCATCACCCGTTACATATACAAAATCAACTGTCTGCCCTGCACCTAACTCCTCACGTGACATCGGAAGTGCTTTGGTGCCAAGTGTCGGCAAATAATTCATATTCTTCAGCCGTTCCTTATATCCTTTTTGATTTCGTCTATTGTATGACCGAACTCGGGAGATCTCTGGATTTCGTTGTCTATATTTTCAACAGACGACATAATTGTTGTGTGGTCGCGGTTAAGGTATTTTCCGATTGCAACATACGACATATCAAGCATATCATGCATAAGGAACACCGCAATATGTCTTGCCCATGCAATATTCTTCTGCTTTTTGCGGCTTGTAATATCCTCGGCAGGAATTTTGTATTTCTGCGACACATATGCAATAATGCGCTCGGGCGTTACAGCTTCTGCACTCTTTGCTTTAAGTACCTTTACAACCTCTACCGCATGATCAAGGCTTATATCCTCGCCCTGGATAAACGACAGTGCTCTCATCTTTTTGAGTGCACCCTCAATCTGACGTATGTTTTCGGTTATGTTGGTTCCAAGATACATAAGTACATCATTCGGCACGTTTATTCCCATGCCCTGAGCTTTTCTCTTGAAAATTGCAACTCTCAGCTCAAGGTCGGGAGCCTGAATATCCGCAATTGCACCCTGCTCAAAGCGCGAACGCAGTCTTTGCTCAAGAGTTGTCATACGGTTCGGAGGAAGGTCGGACGAAACAACAATCTGCTTGCCGGATTCGTACAGAGCATCAAAGGTGTGGAAGAATTCTTCCTGTGCTGCAACCTTGCCTGCAATAAACTGAATATCATCAACAATAAGCATGTCCGCTTTTCTATATTTTTCACGAAACTGGACGGGTGCTTTGAGTGCTATTGCTTCAATCAACTCGTTCATGAAGTCCTCGCCCTTTACGTAGATAATATTATAGTCGGGGAATCTTGTTGTAACCTCATGAGTGATTGCATAAAGCAGGTGTGTTTTTCCAAGACCGGGGTTTCCGTATATGAACAGGGGATTTATGGATTTGTCTGCAGGATGCTCGGCAACAGTTCTTGCAAAGCTGTATGCCATTTTATTCGAGCCACCGACAACAAAATTGTCAAAGGTGTATTCGGGAAGATAATCTGGAAGCGATTTTGATACTAGTACCTGTCCCGACTGAACCTCTTCGTCCGCCTTGATTTCTCTTGTAAGATAGCTGTTGTTCATTCGCACAAATCTTTCTTCGGGACTCGGAGCTGCGGGCGCCATTTCGTTTTCGCTGTTCTTGGTAAGCAACTCTGCAAGGCGGTTTTCAAAGGTGTCCTTTTCAATCGAAATCGGTACAATCTCAACCTCAAATCCGAGAATCTCCGCCATGGCTTTCTTTATGTCGTCAAGGTATCTTGTGCGTATTATATTCTGTTTAAAATCGCTTTCTATCTGAAAATAAGCTGTACTTTCTGTCAGAACCTTAAGCTCCATGCTTCCGAACCACAGGTCCATTGACACGGAAGAAAAGTCGGGAAGATTCGCCGCAAGGCGCTCTCTCGCCATTTCCCATATCTGATTTTCGCTTGCCAAAATAACAACCCCGTTTCAATAATATTTATTTCCCTATCATTATACACGATACGGCAAATCAAGTCAATAAGCAACTTGAACAAAACATATATTCCACATTACCTTATTTGCTTGTAGCGGCTCGGACTTACTCCGTAATACTTCTTAAAATAACGCGAAAACCCGAAAACGTCGCCATACCCGACAGATGAGGCAACAACAGATACGGTATACTTTTCCCGGCGAAGCATTGAAAGAGCAATCTTCATTCTGTAATCGGCAAGATACTGCATCGGGCTTTTTCCCGTTTCGGCCTTGAACAGATTTGAAAAATAGCTCCTCTCAAGTCCGAGCCTCTTTGATATTTCCAAAACGGAAATATCGGTCATATACTGCTGTTTTATTATATTCACCGCATTTTCAACATGGCTTTGACGTGCTGACGAAGAATTTCCTACAAGACAGTCCATGATTTCAAAGAAAGCAGACACAAAATAGTAGTGTGCTCCCTCTTCAAACCTGTCCTCCCGCGACAGTCTTTCCATTACTGTTCCAAGGCTTTTATTCTCTATTACATACGGTAAATCGAAGTTTTCCTCCTCCGCCTTAAAAGCAAGCCACACATAATGCCACGGCTCATGTTTGTCAGCAGTATAAACAGTAACCTCACCCGGCTTTATTATAAACGCCTTGCCGCTTGTCACTTCATATGTGTTCTGCTGTGTTTTGTAAACGCCTTTACCGGAAACAATATAATGCAAAATCCAATAATCTCTCACCGCCGGACCAAAGAAGTGCTCCGGATCACATTTTCTCTGTCCCGCAAAAAGCGGACGAAGAGAGTCGAGAAAATCCGTGTTTATCGTACCTTGTCTGCGCATTTTATCACCTCATTACAGGAGTCTGCTCACATTATAACATATAAATCTCACATTTTGCAATGGTTTTTCCAATATTTCAGTGGTATTATAATCACAATATAACAAATACACGAGGTGAAAACCATTATGAAATACGAAAACTTTTGCGAAATCCGTGACGACGTTTACAAAATCACAAGCGACATTTTTCCGTTTCCGGACAACGTTCCTGCCGTTAAAGGCGGAACAACCGCCGAAATTTCCGACAGCTCTGACGAGTCCTACAGGGTGAGAGTTGACAGCGTTACAAAGCAGGATTTTGAGAATTACAAAGAGCTTCTCAAAGCAAACGGATACAGCACCGTTTTGGAAAATCAAATCGGAGACAACCTCTTTGCAAGCTTTGAAAACAAAGAAAACTTTGTTCATGCATACTTCTGTCCCGTTTTCGAACACATTCGCGTTATGGCGGAAAAGAACAGACATTACACGTTCTGCGAAAACAATGCACAAACCGCAGAGCCTGCAGTTTTTGCAAGTGCAATAAGCGATCGCACATTCTTCATAAGACTTTCGGACAATTCCGTTGTAATTATCGACGGCGGCTGGCGTATGGAGGATATGAAGGTTTTTGGCAGAGATGTGCTTTATCCGGGATTTGTAAAAGAGCTTCAGCGCATATGCGGTACAGAAACAATAAGAGTTGCGGCATGGTTTATAACCCATCCTCACCTTGACCACGCAAACTTTCTTGAGGGCGTACACCTGTACGGCTATGACAAGCCTTTCAAGG
>JAZQGP010000053.1:0-101403 GCA_045540015.1 Eubacteriales bacterium | reverse complement strand
TGAAGTTATGTCTGGTTACACCTCTTTCTATCTTGGTGCAAAATCTGTATGTCCTTCAGTTACTATGGACGTTAAGTTTACAGGTTCTTGGTATGACGAGCAGAAAGAAAAGGAAGCTGCTCAGGCTCTTATCAGCGGCGGTTGCGTTCTTATCAGCCAGCACGCTGGCTCTATGGGTGCTCCTACCGCTTGCGAAACTGCAGGTGTTCCTAACGTATCTTACAACGGTTCTACCGCTGCTGCTTGCCCCAACACCTTTATCATTTCTTCAAGAATCGACTGGACTCCTTACTTCAAGTACATGATCGAGTGCGTTCAGAAGGGCGAGAAGATTGATACAGACTGGACAGGTACTATCGAAACAGGTTCTGTTGTATTGACAGATCTTGGTGAAAAGGCTCCTGCTGCAGGCACTGCTGAAAAGATTGAAGAAGTTAAGGCTAAGCTCGTTTCCGGCGAAATTAAGGTATTTGATACAGCAACAGAAGGCTTCATCACAGTTGATGGCGCTCCTCTTGAAACATACCTTGCTGACGTTGATACAGACGAAGCATTTGCAGGTGATACAGAAGCAGTTTCCGACGGTTACTTCCATGAATCCGAATACCGCTCTGCTCCTTACTTCAATGTAAACATTGACGGTATCACACTTCTCAACTCTAAGTTCTAATTAAAACTTAAAATCAAGGATAAGCGGGGCTTACGCTCCGCTTATCTGTAGTTTAGACAATTCCGAAACAAAGTGCCTGCATTACGGACATTTTCTTTTTGAATTGTAACAAAATCTCTATTGGAGGTAATTTCGTGGAAAAAAGAGTTGCACTGGAGATGAAAGGTGTCTCCAAATATTTTGGAAGCCTTGCGGCAAACAAAAACGTTGACCTTACCGTATACCGCGGAGAAATTCTTTCGGTTCTCGGAGAAAACGGCTGCGGCAAGACAACGCTTATGAACATGATTGCCGGAATATATTTCCCCGATGAAGGCAATATCTATGTCGACGGCGAGGAAGTTATAATCCGCTCTCCAAAGGATGCTTTTGCAAAAGGCATAGGTATGATACATCAGCATTTCAAGCTTGTTGATGTTTTCACTGCCGCACAGAACATAATCCTCGGCATCAAAGACGGCAAAAAATACAACATAAACGACGTAAATGCAAAGGTCAAGGAAATCGCTGACAAATACGGCTTTGTAATTGACCCTGAAAAGAAAATACACGAAATGTCTGTTTCCGAAAAACAGACAGTTGAAATATTAAAGGTTTTGTACAGAGGAGCCGACATCCTTATCCTGGACGAGCCTTCCGCGGTACTTACTCCGCAAGAAACGGACAAGCTGTTTGCGGTACTTAAAAGAATGAGAGACGACGGCAAGTCCATTCTTATTATCACACACAAGCTTCACGAGGTTATGGCTATTTCCGACCGTGTTGCGGTTCTCAGAAAAGGCGAGCATATAGCAACCGTCAATACTGCAAGCACGACAACTGTAGAGCTTACCGAAATGATGGTAGGAAAGAAGGTTGAGCTAAACATTGCAAGACCGGAACCCAAGAATGTTTCCGACAGACTGGTTGTAAACAATCTTAATCTTACGGATTCAGAAGGCCTAAGGGTTCTCGACAACGTTTCCTTTACTGCACGTTCGGGAGAAATTCTCGGTATTGCAGGTATTGCCGGCAGCGGTCAGAGAGAACTGCTTGAATCAATTGCAGGGCTTTGTCATCCTGCCGAGGGCGAAATACTTTACAACAATCCCAAAACAGGCGCAACGGAAAACCTCAGAGATAAGAACCCGATTCAGATAAGAGAACTCGGCGTTCGGCTGTCCTTCGTTCCCGAAGACAGACTCGGCATGGGACTTGTCGGCAACATGGACCTTGTTGACAACATGATGCTCAGAAGCTACAACAAGGGAAAATCTGTGTTTGTTGACAGAAAGAAACCCCGTGACCTTGCCGAAAAGATTATAAAAGAGCTTGAAGTTTCAACACCCGGAACGCACACTCCCGTAAGACGACTTTCCGGCGGTAATGTACAAAAGGTGCTTGTAGGGCGCGAAATTGCGGCATCTCCTACAGTTTTAATGGCGGCATATCCGGTACGAGGACTTGACATCAACTCCTCCTACACCATATACAATCTGCTTACAAAGCAAAAGGAAGAGGGCGTTGCGGTAATCTTTGTCGGCGAAGACCTTGACGTACTTTGCGAGCTTTGCGACAGAATCATGGTCATATGCTCAGGTCGTGTTACAGGCATTGTAGACGGCAGAAGCACCACAAAAGAAGAAGTCGGGCTTCTTATGACAAAATCAGACACTTCTTATAACAACGCACAAGGAGGAAACGGCGATGAAGAATAACAAGACACATACACACGAGCCGCTGTTTCACATTGTAAAGCGTGACACAATTCCGTTATGGAAGTCAATGCTGATAAGAGTTATAGCAGTTGCTGCGGGACTTTTGCTGTGTGCACTTCTTTCAATGCTTCTTATCAAAGCAAACCCCATTGACTTCTTAAAAGCACTTGTAGATGCTACATTTGGTTCGGAAAGACGTCAGTGGAAATTCGCTAAAGATGCGGCAGTGCTTCTTTGTATCGCACTTGCAATTACGCCTGCGTTCCGCATGAGATTCTGGAATATCGGTGCTGAAGGGCAGGTGCTTATAGGTGCACTTGCTGCAGTTGCTGTTGCTTTTTACAAAGGAAACAGTATGCCAAACTGGGCACTTTTAGTATTTATGTTTATATCGGCAGTTGTTGTCGGTGCAATCTGGGGAGGAATACCCGCAATATTCAAAGCCAAATGGGGTACAAACGAAACACTGTTTACTCTTATGATGAACTATGCGGCGTCGGGAATAGTTGCGTACTTCCTTGTAAAGTGGACTCCAAGCGGCTCGAGCGTGCTTGGTGAACTCAAGGTAGGACATTTACCTCAAATTATGCATCCCTATTTGCTTATAATTCTCGCAGTTCTCGTTATCACCGTTCTTGTATTCATCTATCAGAGCTTTACAAAGCACGGCTATGAAATATCGGTAGTCGGCGAAAGCGAAAACACGGCTCGTTACATAGGTATAAACGTAAAAAAGGTTATTATCCGCACAATGCTTGTATCAGGTGCTATCTGCGGTATTGCAGGTTTTCTGATTGTTGCAGGGCTTGACCACTCAATTACCGAAACCACCGTCGGCGGACGAGGCTTTACCGCAATCATGGTTTCCTGGCTTGCAAAATTCAATCCGATTGTAATGATTTTAACTGCGGCATTTGTAACCTTCCTTGACCAAGGTGCATCGCAAATATCAACAACCTTTAATATCGACTCATCGTTCCCGGATATGATGGTTGGTATAGTTTTATTCTTCATAATCGGTTGCGAATTCTTTATTAACTACAAGCTCAAATTCCACTTTGCTCACAAAAAGGAGGTAAAGTAAATGAACGTATTTCTCGATTATCTTCTTACTGCAATACCTCTTGGTATGACCTTCCTTTACGGCTGTACAGGTGAAATTTTAACAGAAAAAGCAGGACATCTGAACCTCGGTATCCCGGGCATTATGTGCATAGGCGGTGCTACCGGCAGTCTTGCTTTAAGCTTTCTCAAAGACTCCGGACTTCCCGCATTTTTAATTGTTATCCTCGCAATTCTTGCTGCCTTTGCAGGCGGTATGATTATGGGTGCTATATACTGTTTCCTGACAGTTACGCTCAAATCAAACCAGAACGTAACAGGTCTTGCAATGACAACCTTTGGTGTTGGTACAACAAAGTTTATAATGTCAGGCCTTGCAGCAGGCGGCGGCATGAAGTATCTTTACGCACGTGACTACTTCCGTTTCCCATTTTCCCACAGCACAACATCCTTGAAACTATGCGGAATCATGGTGTATCTTGCAATAGTTATTGCGCTTTTGGCATCATTTGTGCTTTCAAAAACACGCGTTGGTCTTCATCTTCGTGCAGTCGGCGAAAACCCAGCAACAGCGGATGCCGTAGGCATCAACGTAACCAAATACAAGTATGCAGCAACCTGTATAGGAAGCGGCATTGCGGCTCTGGGCGGTATTTTCTACATCATGGACTACTCCGGCTCATACGAAGCGTACAAGAGCATAGAAGCTCTCGGTTGGCTCTCCGTAGCGCTTGTTATATTCACTCTCTGGAGACCTCACATCAGTATTCTCGGATCGGTTGTGTTCGGTGCGCTCTATCTTGCAGGCTCGCATCTTCCCACGCTTCTCGGAATCCAGTTTGACATGAGTACAACACCTCTGCTTCAGCTTTTGCCGTATGTGGTAACTATTATTGTTCTTATTGTAACAAGCGTACGCAACAAGCGCGAAAACCAGCCTCCTGCAAGTTTAGGGCTTGCCTACTTCCGCGAAGAACGTTAGCCTCTTACTTTTTTAAAAAAAGTAAGCAAAAACTTTTCCACGGTGAAATTGATGTTTAAACAACATCAATTTCACGATACTTCTTATCAAATTGAAACTCAAATTTAAACAACTTCAATTTCACGAAATACATATCAGAGCATAATATTAAGGGCGACACTGTGGGTCGCCCTTAAACGTTTATTGATTTTTTATCAATGAAGAAAACCGTAGGTTTTCATCCACAATTCCTGATTCCTGCCTCTTCATTTACTTAATCCCAAGCTTTTGTACAATTCAATCGTCCTGTTAATCTCATCCTCATCAACACCGTTGTACCTTGCAACGGTGTCTTTTATTTTGTCCGACTTATGAATGAAAACGTCAAACACCCTTACACCCCACATAACAGGTAAAAGTACAGGTGCTTTTTTCAGTATCGGGTATCTCACCTTCATATTTGCAAGAGGCAAAAGTGCAGTCTTTGCAAGGCTTTTGAGCTTTCCTCCCTCACCGTTTTTGCTTTTTACTCTTTCATTTGCAGCCGAACGGCTCAGGTTTCCGTATATGCCGCTGAACATCATCGTATTATACATTTCTTTTTGAACATCGCTAAGCTCTGTGCCGTTGAAAATGCCGTCAACGAGCTCTCTCGCATTCCTTTCAAACTCACAAAGTCCTGTCTCTGCCAAATGCTCATCAACCACTTTTCTGTCAAGCTCGCCGCCATACTTTTTAAGCCACAAATACATATCTGCAAGCGGACGTATTCCGCATCCGTGAGCGCAGAAATGCTTTGCCATGTGCGATATATGATATACATAAAAATCCTCGCCACTCAGCTTCATTTCGTATTGTTCATCCGTGGCGCCATCAAACAGATGCAGCATATGCTGCGGAATAAATCCGTCGTTTTCTTTTGGACTAAGCTTTCTATGCATTTCAAATACGCTCAAACCGCTCGAGAAAGTATCCACTGTGTCCGAGCCTTTTGTTTTCTCAAAACCGAGTTCCTTCATAACAAGCTCAAGTGCATTTTCGTCAATATCATTTTCGTTGTAAAGAATGTCGACATCTCCGCTTGTTCTCATATCCTCACTCGGATACAGTGCGCGTATAACAATGCCTTTAAGCAAAATATGGTGTACGCGGTTTTTGATTAGAGCTTCTTTTACAATTTCGGCCGCTGCCATCTGGCTGGCAGTACAGCACATACCGGCTTCTTTTGCATTTTCAAAAAGAGTATAGTATTCCTCGGAAATTTCAAGACCGTTTTGTCTTATCGCATAGCCTGTTAAATTGTGTAGCTCGTGAAACTTTGCAAGCTTATACAGCATTTTTATATTAACGCCGCCAAGGCTTTCCTGCGACACTTTACGTCCCGTAAGACACGAAACAACAAGCTGTGTCAAAAGCTCACTTTCCTTTTGCAATCTCTTTTCCAATGCCTTTATTTTCCTCCCAAAAACGCTGTCAAGGTTTTTGTTACTTTTTATTTTACAATTCCGGTATATGTTTTCTGTGCATTTTCATAGCTCTCAAGATTTCCTATATCAAATCTTGATCCCGGCATTTGCATGGCATAAACCGTTGTTTCTTTGCAAAGCCAAGCTATAAAGCTTCCAGGTGCATCTGTACCGCATCCCTCGTCTATTCCCTTTTTAACCATACCCACATCACACTTTGCATAAACATAGAAAGGAGGTACACACCAGTTGCTTTTGGGATTTGCGGGTTTTTCCTCCATATCGAGAATTTTTTCGTCGTCTGCAAGCTCCACTACCCCGCACTTTTTCAATTTTTCGGTATTGCCCTCAAAATAGCGCATAACACAGCTTGCCTGTTTTTCTTCAAAGTAATCAAGAAAAGAACAGAGCGAAAAATCCAGAACATTGTCGCCTGCAATTACTACAACATCGTCATTTATGCTTTCCTTCTCAATTGCGAACATAACGTCCTTTACGGCTCCGAGTCTTGTTTCATTGCTCACCGAGCCGTCGTCGAGAACACAAATGTCACCTTTGAGAGTCTTGTTTTTTCTCCAATTTTCAAAATGCTCAAAATATCTGTGATTTGACACAACCACATATTTTGATATTTTTCCACTTGTGTCAAGATCATCCAACAGATGGTCAAGAATACTCTTTCCTTTTATTTCAAGAAGGGGCTTCGGGAAGTTCTCCGTCAAAGGATAAAGTCTTGTGGCATAACCTGCCGCGAGAATAATACAAACCATTATCTTTGTCTCCTTAAAGCATATTTATTGATCAAACCAAAAATCTCTTTTCTCGGTTTCGGGAACAGCATGACCATTGCAAAATATACAACTATACATATTACAATGCAAACAAACTGCCAAGCAATTCCGTTAAAAATACCGTTTATGACAACCGAAACAATACTCATCACCGCTGTGGCACAAAGCAAGGGGGCGGTGTTTACAATTATCTTTGAAATTCTTATGCCAAAACACGCTCTTAAAACCACAAGGCTTACGGCAATCATCTGAAACCTCACAAGAGAGCGTGTAACATACAACGTTTCAAAGCCGTATTCAGATGCAACAACAAGCGCCGGCACAAGAACTACAAGGTGAAGTATCTGTACAAGAAGCGAAAGCTTTGGCTTACCCTTGCTTCTGAAAACTTCGCTGTTATAATTTGAATAGACTATCGTAAAAGCGCTCGTAAGTCCCCAAAGACCGATAAAATGTGCAGCGTCTGCCCACTGCTCTCCGAGAAGAATGCTTGTTACAAGCTCGCGATACAGATAAATCCCCGCTCCCATAGGAAGCACAAACAGCGCAACAATCCTTTGGAAATCAAGATATGTTTTCTCAAAACTTTCGTTATCATTCTGCAATCTTGACAATGCCGAAAACAAAACAGGCGTTGTAGATGCAGTGATGAGCGACATATATGAGTTTACGGTTGAAACAGAAGTTTTATATACTCCTGTATGGTGCTCACTCAATGTTCTTCCGACAATAAAAGTCCCTATGTAAGAGGTCATCCATATTGACACCGCCTCAAACATTGTCCACACACTGAAAGAAAACATTTCACGAAGCTTTGACAGCTTAAAGCTCAGCTTTGGTTTAAAGTTTCCTCTACATATAAGAAGCACAAGCGTTATGGCGTTTGTTACAATATTTCCAACAATGAGTGCCCAGAAGCTTTTTGTGAAAAACGCAAGCGGAATTGTGACAACAAACGGCACAAATGCACCTGCTATTCGAACATAAAAAAGAGTTTTAAAGTCAAAATCACGTCTTAACAAGGCTGACAAAATTCCGGACACGGATATCAGCACAACAAGTACGCCCGATACCGCAATTACGTGTCCGTAGCCGCCGCTTCCCACAAGAGAAGCTATATTATCCCTGAACACCGCAATTATAAGCCATACAAAAAGCGAAAAAACAAGATTTGTCCAGAATGCCGTGTTTGAGCTTTCTTCTCTGTCTTTTTCGTCACAGAACTCGTGTTGCACAAGGTATTTCTGAAAGCCTGCATCCGTGAAAATGTCGGCAAAGGACACTACAATCATAACCGTTGCAACAATTCCAAATGCTGCAGGCGTTAAAAGCCTTGCAAGCACCATGTTTGTCACAGGCAAAACAAGCTTTAAGGCAAACTCCGTTATGGTCGACCACTTTGCCGCCCTTGCAACATTTGTTTGAAGTTCCTGTTCTTTACTCAATATTCACGCCTCCTTGGCGTTATATTTTTCTGGAAGTGTGAGCATATCTCCGATTCTTTTATCCCATTCCTCGGGTTCAAACGGCATATATCCTGAACACGGATAAAATGTAAGCTCACTGAAATATACATTTTTTTCTACTGTATACAAATCCACTCTCAAAAAAGCATAACCCTGTGAAAGCTTGGTTGCAATTTCAAGCATAACATCAAAGTTTTCCGGCTTTTTTATCTCATCCTCAATACGTCTAAAATCCGCTCTTCCAAACAAAAGCCTGTTAAAATCAAAATCATAAAAGCTGATTTGTGCTGTTGCATGATCGGACAATCCCTGAGAAACGTATAAAAATTCAGGGCTTCCGTTAAAGCAGTAAAATTTATAATCGGTAAGACCATCTTTAGTTCCGTCACTCATAAATTTTTCCGCAATAATTCTCGGTTTAATTCCTTTATATGTCCACTCTCTGTTCTGACTGTAGTAGTCACGTTTTAGCCAGCCGTCTACCTCTCTCTCGAGCTTTTGCATATCTATATCCGCTTTGTTGTGACAGATAAAGACATTACCCGAGGTATGCGTTGGCTTTAAGACAAATTCATTCGGGAGTGCATCAAAGTCAATTTCTTCAAAGCTGTCATATACTCCGAGCAGAGGAATAAGGTACTCCGAGCCAAGCTTTTCTTCTATGTATTTTCTGACCTCGTATTTGTCAACAAGCTTATGGTATTCGGGATTCTTATCATAAACCTTTAACCACTGTAGCTTTTCATTAAATGTTACGGGGTTTTCAAGGTTTAATTTCTTGCCAAGGTTTGCTCTGTACGCAAGCGAAAGGAAAGCCTTGTCGGAAAGAAAATTGCTGAGCGGGGATTTGAGGAAGTATTTGGCAATCATTCTTCTGTCTTTAAGACATTTTTTTACATACTTTATCATTTTCGCCACCCGCTCTTTTTATAATATACCCTTTTATTCATTCCGTGATATTCCTCAGCATTATCTTGCTTTTTGTTCGCTGCAAAATCAAATATTGCGGAAAACACAAGATATACCACTGCAAAAACAACAATTTTGAAAGAACTGAGAACAACATTGTAAAGCGAACCATACGCAACAAGTCTTATAAACGTAAAAATCAAAGAGACAAACATAACAACTGCAAACGGATTGTTATTAGATTTCTTGTTAAAATAATCATCAATCTTTCTGACAAGTCCGCCATAAACAAACGCAATAATTACTACGCCGATTATTCCTAGGTCATAATACCCCTGGGCAAGAAGTCCAAACGGATACTGTCCCGACACTTCTCCAAGAAGCTCTGTGTTTACATCCCATATATCAACAACGCCATCAGGTGTAATACTTGACGGAAGCCATGCGAAAATCCCCATTACAACATCGTCTGCAATTAAATATTCAAGTCCGGATGTGAGCCTTGTTTTAAGAGCTACATGCATACCGCGAATAACAAACATAAGCTCCTTAATAATTTCATCCATAGTCGAACCGTCTGAGGTTGTAACCACAATATCATTGCCGTATTTCAGATATCTTGTAAAGGTATCCATGTTTACCATAAAAACAATACCTGTTACCATAAACACAGCCAGAAGCATGAATGATTTTAAAGACATTTTTTTATTCTTTACAAGGTTTACATAAACAATGACAAAAAAATGGGTTATCAGATACATGCCCATTACCATTCGTCCGTCTCCGGCCAGCAGATAAAGTATCGAAACTGAAAAAGACGCTACCCACACAACAAAGTCATAGAGCTTTGTAACTGCCGAGCCTTTGAGCAACAGAACAAATGCTGCGTATGATGCGATAAGAATAACTCCGGCAGGGTGCTTGAAAAACGCAAGCGGGTTTACGATATCTGCTCTTCCCGAGCGAATTTCACCTGCACGCAAAATAAATTCCCATATTCCTCCAAAAGCATCTGTCCACAAAACAAGGCTTACAGCACCTATCAAAAGACAAACAAGCGTCGTTATGCGAAGCTTTGAATATGCGTTTGCGTGAATTAGTGCCGTTTCTGGATCATGCTGATATGTATTCTCTTTAAAATTTTCGGAAAGCTTGTTGCCTTTTTTTTCAAAAATGCGGTATCCAAGGTTTATAAAGGCATATCCGATAATGAAGAAAACAAAAATATAGTAATACAGGGTTATACTGTAATCACTGTAATCAAGTTTCGCATCATAAGCTGTTCCTTTATATACATAGTAACCGTGAAAAAACGCAGGAACAACACCCTCTATTATCAGGAAAATTATCCTGCAGAAGTCTATCATCATTATTCTTTTGTCTCTTAATATGAACATTGCTTCAAGCAGCAGAAAAACCGCTGTTGCAAAGCAATACAAAAAAAACAATAATGTCATTTGTTATCCTTTTTCTTCAAAATTATTTTTTATTTGCAACATGAGAAATATACTCTCTCCACAAACCGAAAACTCTTTCGGATTTAAACATTTCTGCCCTATTTCTTGCGTTTTCCGAAAGAGCCCTGCACAGTTCTTCTTCCGTCATAACACGCTTTATTGCTTCTGCCGTTTTTTCTACATCTCCTACAGGCACAAGCAGTCCGTTTATGCCGTCTTCAATAAGATATTTCGGTCCTCCACACGGACAGTCGGTTGAAATACACGCACAGCCCGCACAAAGAGCCTCCATAAGCGCATTCGGCATTCCCTCATAGTCGGATGTCATAATAAATGCACGATGATGTGACAATCTGTTTTCTATGTCCGAAACATTACCCTCAAACACAACTCTCTCGCTTATATCAAGCTCTTTGCAAAGCAGACATAGCTCGTCTTTAAGTTCTCCATCACCGTATATATAAAGCTTGTCCGAAAACTTTTCGCTTACACTTGCAAAAGCTTTGAGCAGCATCGGGTAATTCTTCTGCTTTGTAAGTCTTCCGACGGCTGCCATGCCTTCCTGATTTTCACTTCTTTCTATTTCAAAGAATTTATCCGCAACATGGTTTGGAATAACGCGGCTTTTATTCTGTACGGACTTTGAAAACCATGATTTTGCTTCTTCCGTCTGGAAAACAAAACCGTCAACCGTACTGAGTATTGCCCTTAGAATTCTACCTTTAACACCGCGTCCGACTTCAATTTCGGGAACATTTCTTATTGAAATCACGTTTTTAACGCCCAGAAATGCAGTAGCCATAAGTGCCCTTATGCAGTTTTCTGCCATAAAAGACACAACCACATCAGGCTTTTCTTCTTTTACAATTTTTCTCAGAGAAATTATTCGGGCATAATTCTTTTTAAATCCGCAACTCTTATTTTCTTCTTGCTCAATACTCTTTCTCAAAACCTTATCTGAAAGGGGATATTCGCTCTTACCTTTGCACACCGAGAAATTAGTAACAAGTATAATTCTGCATTTTGCATCCTGCGAAAGAGTGTTTGCAAGATTTGTCATAACCCTTGCAGCTCCGCCGCCGAGAATGTTGCTTATATAAAACAGAATTGTCATTACCCGTTTTCTCCTTTCCCGAAAACACCTCTAAATGTGACTGAGATAAAACTCCTCTATCCACTCGGAGGTTTGTGATATATCATAGCCGTTTTTAACAATCAGCTCAGTTTTATCACATCTTTGCTCTTTCTTTGCGTTTATGACAGCAATTGCCCATTTTTCGGCACTGTCCTCAAGCGACAATCTTACAAAATCCCCGCCTATGTTACTCTTTTCGTCTACTGCATCCGACACAACGCACGGCAAATCCGTCCCCTGTGCTTCAATTAGTGTTACGGGAAGTCCCTCATATAGCGACGGAAATACGAGAACATCCATTGCACTCAAAAGTTCCGCCACATCCTTACTCTGACCTGTAAACACAACCTTGTCTATCACACAAAGCTCGCTTGCCTTTTGCTTTGTCTGCTCAAGCGTTTCACCGTCACCCACAAGCAAAAGAAATGCATTCGGCTCTTTCTTTAAAACCTCCGCAAATACATCAATTATAAACGAGTGGTTTTTAACTTCTGAAAAACGTCCTACATGACCGACAACAAAAGCGTCCATCGGTATTCTCCATTTTTCTCTCTGCTCATCGGAACGAGCTTTGCTGTATACGTATTTCGATACATCCACCGCGTTATTTACAACAAAATGTCTTTTCGAGTCTGCAGCTCTCTTTCCAAATAGCCATACACCTGCCTGATATGAACAAGACATCATATAGTCGGCAACGTATCTCAGTCTTATCTGAAGAAAATTTTTAACTGCCGCCTTAAAGCCTTTTCCTGATGACGTGTTGTGACTGTGTGAGATGGTTACAAGCCCATGCTTCTTTGCAATAGAAAGAAAAATAGAGGCATAGCTTCTGACATGAGCATGTATTATTTTATATTCGGGGTTAGAGATAAAGAAATTATTCCATGCTCTTAAAATTTCCGGCAAATTAAAGCCGGTAAAAGTAGGCATAATGTGTATTTTTCCGCCGAGAGCTATCACCTCGTCTGCAAAGTACAGCTCATCCGGATGGTCAACAATAAAATCAAACTGTATTTTTTCTCTGTCAATTTTTCTGTATATATTCAGTATCATTGCCTGCGAGCCGCCGTTATCAAGCCCGCCAATGACCTGCAATACTCTTTCCGGAACCAAATCCAATCTTCCTCTCTGTCACAGCTTGTTTATCTGTGAAATATAATTATCTACAACAATCTGTCTGTCAAATTCTTTTTCCATCTTTTGTCTGGCACGAAGTCCCATATTCTTTCTTTCTTCATGCGAGAGAAGCATGAACTTTTCCATACATTCTTTCAGCGACTGCACGTCCTTTTGTTTACATATATAACCCGTAACGCCGTCGTCAACCACCTCTTTGCAGCCGCTTCTGTCGGTTGTAATACACGGTCTTGCCGAGGCTGAACTTTCAAGAAGCACGTTGCTCATGCCTTCGGGATAATACGATGGCAAAACAGTACACGAGCACATCCCGTAAAACGGGCGCATATCGTTTGAGTGACCGTGATACAGAGCGAGTCCTTCTTTTTGTGCTTTTGCAAACACATCATTATACTGTTCTTCTTCGATGTTTCCCACAATATGAAATTCTGTTTCGGGATACTTTTCTTTTATGTATCTTGCCGCCTCAAGAAATTCGTCTATCCCCTTTTTCTTCATGATACGTGAAGCAAAAAGGAATTTTGTGTTTCCTTCCGAAGGATAATCCTGCACAACAAACTTTTCAAGGTTTACACCCGACCCCGGAAGCAATACTGTTTTTTCTTCTCTTACGATCTTATTATCAAGGAAAAACTGTCTGTTTGCGGTATTCTGAAAGAAAATGCACCCTACCTTTCTCATTGCAAGCTTGTACAGCACAAGATTTACGGACTGCAAAGCTCCCTTGCCTTCAAGAGCTGTTCCAAGACCTGTGATGTTAACGTAATAAGGTATTTTTCTTGCACTGCAGGCAAGTCCCATATAAATATTCGGTTTTATGGTATATGTAAGAACCGCATCGGGTTTTATTTTTCCGAGAAGCCTGTAATATGTACAAAGTAATTTAAGCTCGGCAATCGGATTTGTTCCGTGTCCCTCCATTTTTGTCTCGACAAATTTGCAGCCGACACGTGCGGATGATGACACACCGTCTCCGAAGACTCCTGTGGAAAACGCAACCGTAACATCATGCCCATTGTCAACAAGCGCCTTTACAACCTCTTCGCGTGCACCGAAAACACTCATTTCCGTGTTTCCAACCATGAGTATTTTCTTTTTATTTAAAATTGCGGTATCATTTGAAATAACCACGGTATTTTTCATATCAGACATTTCTGTGAAAACCTCCACAAAGAAACAATTCATGCGGGATTCTGCATTATGAGCAAAAATCCACAGATGCATACAGTAAATCAATATATTATATCATATTATATTTATGAGTGCAATACTTTTCGTTAAAAAATGTCTGTATTTGCCTTTCCAAAAAACGACAAACACAGACTTTCCCATCTATTGATTTTTCATTTTGAACTTTCAATTTCCATTTTTATCATTTCCCTCAAGCACCTGAGTGCATCACAAAGACCGCCAACCTCGTCAATAAGTCCAACCTTTACTGCTTCTCTACCGTCAATAACACTTCCTATATCCGCAGCAAGCTCGTCAGTCTCCAGCATAAGAGAGCGTAGCTTTTTTTCTTCGATTTGCGAGTGACGGATGATAAAATCAAGTATTCTCTCCTGCATTCTCATAAAGTAGGTGAACGTCTGAGGAACGCCTATAACAAGCCCGTTTGTCCTTACGGGATGAATAGTCATGGTAGCAGACGGCACAATAAAAGAGCGTTTCGTACTCACCGCAAGCGGAACTCCTATCGAGTGTCCGCCTCCAAGAACAAGCGAAACCGTAGGCTTTGACATGCCTGCAATCATCTCGGCTATTGCAAGTCCTGCCTCAACATCTCCGCCGACAGTGTTCAGTATGACAAGAAGTCCGTCTAAATCCTTTTTTTCCTCCACCTCGACAAGCTGTGGAAGAACATGCTCGTATTTGGTGCTTTTTGCCTGTCCCGAAAGTGCATAATGTCCTTCTATCTGCCCCGCAATGACAAGCGTGTGTATGCCGCAGCCGTTGTGCGTCTGCACCGAACCGCTGTCATTAATATTCTCAAGGTCAATACTTCTTGTTCGCTCACGTTTTTCTTCAAGCTCTTGACTTTCTTGCTTTCTGCCGTAATCAAATTCAGTTTCCGACGTCTTTTTTTCACCGTTATTCATGCGCTTTCCTCCGGGAATGTTTTTACTTATCTTTCCCGAAACAGCTAAACAATATGCATTTTTTGACAAAGGAAAAAGGCACCCTTCCCGGATGCCTTGTGTAGCATTAATAAACACTAATGTCAATCAAACTCACGCATGTGTTAATAACCATCCCGTGAGTTCAATTTCCTGACGGAAAGAACACTACCGGACAAATATAATAAACCCATAATTATAAGTTTGTCTTGGCTATGTTATTATTCCTGCTGTTCCTTCATTGCTGCGAAGCAATCGCTGCAATATACAGGTCTGTCACTTGTGGGCTGGAAAGGAACCTTTGCTTCCTTGCCGCAGTTTGCACAAGTTGTGGTGAAGTATTCTCTCTGGGGCTTCGCAGCATTCTTTCTCTTGTCACGGCATTCCTTGCATCTTTGGGGTTCGTTCTGGAAACCCTTTTCTGCGTAGAATTCCTGCTCACCTGCTGTGAAGATAAATTCTTCTCCGCAATCCTTGCAGACCAGTGTCTTGTTCTCGTACATGTTCTTTCCCTCGCTTTGAGTAAAAAATATTTTTGCCCTCCGGTGGTATTGAGCCGCCGCACCTTTTCAGGTGTCGCTTTCTGCGAAAAGACATATAGCTTGTTATTTTAAAAAGCGCTTGAGCTTTGTTCTTGCTCGAAAAAGCGTATTCTGCACAGATTTTTGACTGTCACCGGTGCTTTTGGAAATTTCAGCAACCGTTTCTCCTGATATTCTTTTTCCGAGTATCAGACGTTCCTTTACGGAAAGTCCCGCTTCTTTGGAAGTCAGAACACTTGAAAGAAATACGGATGCCGCAACCTCATCATCAACATTCCCGCCTGACACCTTGTCCTGCGATATATCGTCAAGCGAAACCGCACTCTGTGCACTTTTCTGTTTTCCGTACCTTGATGCAAAATCCGTCATAGCGTTTCTTATACAGGCACCGGCATAAGTTGAAAAAGCTCCGCCGTTTGTGTCATATCCGATACATGCCCTGTAAAGAGCAATCCTACCCTCCTGGCACAAGTCATCGAACTCGTCTCTCGGAAGATTGAAGGATAATGCCATTAATGAAATAATGCGGGAGTATACGCCGAGAAGCTCTACAAATGCAAGCGTGTCGTTGTTCTTAACAGCCTCTGCAAGCTGCTTTTCCTTTTCCGTCTTGCTTTGCACACTGCCCTTTTCGACTTTCTCGCTCATACACCGCATCCTTAAAAATACTGGTACACATAATATACGTACATACTAATTATACACAAAATTTTAAACTTGTCAATACATTTTTGAAAGAAAATAACAATAACGTCAATTTTGACCAGTATAAATATCGTAAATTAGTAGATTTTTACCATATTTTCGACTGTATTTGTCAATTTTTAATTACAAACGAGTCTAAATATCGACAAACCGCGTTCAAACTTTGTCATTGTGCACAAAATACGATAGAAATTTTCTACATTGCTTTTTTCAAAAAGCGAAGATTTATGACTAAAGGCTGCCCTTTCGGACAGCCTCACTTTGAAAAATATTCAAACGCCTTACATCATTTTTCTGTCGCTGAGTGCCTTGAAAACTATTGCGGCACCGACAAGAGTAAGAATAAGTTCGGGAAGCATGTAGCAAGCATTGTATACCGTACTGTACAGCCATACATTCTGAGTTTCAAAGCCGTCCCAAAGCTTTCCTGCCGAAGCAAATACATATACGCCGCTCAAAACGTGGCTTACAAAGCGTACAACTACGCTAAGAGCTGTTCCTGCCATAACACCTGCAAAGCCGCGTTTTCTGAAAATGCCTGCAATACCTATTGCCGTAAAAGCAATTACATAGTCAAGAGCAATGCAGGCAATCAGCATACCGATTGTCAGTCCCCAACCAAGCAGACCGTCAAGCAGCATTCCCATTGCAAGCTGAATGCAGGCATAAATAAATGAGGAAAACAGACCTTGCTTTATGCCGTGTCTTATGGAAATAAGCGCAACAGGCAGCATTGACAGAAGCGTTATGCTTCCACCCCAGGGCATGTTCCAGACTTTGACAAAGCTCAGAACTGTCGAAAGCGCAATGAGAATTGCACATTCGGCAAGAATACCGGTTTTTGCCGTTTTGTTTGGTTTTGTTTGTGTGTTCATTCGACAACACTCCTTTAATAAAAAATACCGCACTCAATATCGGTGCGGTAAAGCTTATTAAATCCAAAGCCAATCTCCCTACGCCGGTATTATCCGAATCAGGTTAAAGGGTTCGGGATTTCTCCCATCTCAGCCGCAAGACTTATCTTTGCAGCACCCCTGATATTATTATGCGGTTCGGTGATATTATATATCAACTCGTGCCAATTGTCAATACATAATTTAAAAATTATACAACGACTGCAAAAATCACAATTGCCGCGATAAGTGCGGGTGAAAACAAAAGCCTTGTAAATCTTTTGCCGGTAGAACCGTCGGAGCTTACAAACAGCGTGTATCTTTTCGACATGTCGCTGTCTTCTTCATTGCCGTCCGATGAAAGCTTTACGGCTCTTGCACGGCAGATACGCTCCATCATCTGAAGCTGAATAATCATAAGAACAAGCACAAAAACCGTCAGCACTATCATAAGAAAAGCACCGCCGATACGCTCGCTTGCAATAAATGTCATGTTGTCCGAGAAAAAAACTGCCAGAATATTGTTTAACGCATGAAGCACTATCGCAGGGAACACAGAGCCCGTTATATGCGTAACAACACCCAGCACAAGTCCTGCGGCAAGGTATATGACAAAATACTGCAAATCGAAATGGATAAGCGCAAAAACAAGAGCGCTTACAGCAATTCCCGAAACGCCTCCACCATACCTTGAATACTCGGACTGAAGCACACCGTGTACAAAAATCTCCTCAAACACCGCAGGGATAAGCGCCGTTACAACAACGGCTCCAAGTGTACTCATCTGTGAAGGAACACTCTCGATAGTGCGGTAGGAAAACGTATACGCAATATAATATTTTATGAGAGAAGTCAGGCACAAAAGCAGTGCAAGGCTGACAAACACAAAAGATATATGCGACGCTTCAAATCCCTTTACATGCATCTGGGTAGGCTTTTTTTTCATGAAGATTGCATAAATAATACACGGTACAAGGTATATAAGCGCATTGGTTGCCGCATATGCAGCATAAAGCGATGCACCTGAAAAGCCGTCGTAAAACGAACTGCCCGAGACCAACATGCCAAGCACACAAAGCACAAGAACGCAAAGCATGAGTACATGCGGTGCTATAACGCCTTTCGGTATGCTCCGGCTCACTTTGTATTGCTCTTTTTCGGGTTTTGCCTTTCTGAACGAAAACGAACCCGAGCCTGTTTTTGATACCTTTCTGTCGTGGTACTGCTGTGCAGGAGTTTCTGTAGCTTCTTCCGGCTGTTTTTCTACGGCATCAAGCACCTCAGTCCTGCCTTGATTTTCAGGAGCTATGTAATTCTCGTTTACTTCTATTTTATCAAATCTGTTCTTTTTCTTTGCCAACTACATACACCCTCTTTTCCGTAAAAATCATATCAACCTTCTTATCGTGCCTCTTGTCGAAAACAACCTCGTCGCATAGCAGACCGTCAAAGGTAACACCTGCAAAAATGGTTTCGCCTTTTTTTATAAATCTGTCATAATAACCGCCGCCGTAACCGATGCGGTATCCCCTTTTGTCAAACGCCGCACCGGGAACAAGGCAAAGAATACGCATGGCGGCTTCTTCGGAAAACATCTCGCTTTCCTCGTCGGGTTCGGGTACGGAAAACCTCCCGATTTTTAGCTCCGACAGCGCTTTTACTCTGAAAAATTCCATTTTGCCCTTACCGTAGGTTTTGGGGAAATAGACTTTTTTGCCGTTTTTTATCGCAGCTTCAAATACATCAGAAAGGTCGGCTTCATTCCTCACGGCACTGTACATAAGAACCGTATCCGAGAACTTAAAGGAATAGCTTGAAATTATCCTGTCACAGATGATTTTACTCATTTGTACCCGTTCTTCTTCGGAATACGCGCTTCTCTTTTCAACAAAGCTTTTTCTTTGCTGCGCCTTAATTTCTCTGAGTTTTTCACTTGTCATCTTGCAACAATGCTCTTTCTTATCTTTTCTTTTGTGTCTGTACCGCAAAGGGCTTCAATGAGTGCAAACGCAAATTCCTCGGCGGAGCCTGCAGCACGTGAAGTAATTATATTTCCGTCGCACACAACGGGAATGTTTTCAACTATTCCACCGTGTTTTGTAAGCTCATCTTGCATATCGGGATAGCAGACACACTTTTTGCCCTTTAAAAGACCGAGATGTGCAAAAATCGTGGGAGCTGCGCAGATTGCTGCAATATATGCGCCGTTTTCATATGCTTTAACAACCGCATCCGTCACCTTTTTACAGTTTTCCATGCCATTTGTTCCGCCAAGACCTCCCGGAAGCACAAGCATTTGCGCTTTGTCAAGGTCAGCTACGTTTTCTATAAGCGTATCAGCCTTTACAACAACGTTTCTTGTACCCGTAACATATTCTCCCGTAACTCCGACGGTTATAACATCCACACCTGCACGTCTTAAATAGTCAACCTGCGTGAGAGCCTCGACTTCCTCAAAGCCGTCTGCAAGAAATAAATATACCATTTTTTCTTCCGCCTTTCTTTTTAATCCATCAGCAGATTTGCGTATACATTGTCAGAAATTTTTATGTCCGACAGCACGCAAAGCGCCGCATATTTTTCTCTGTCATTTTCCAAAGGATGCGTGTATGCAAAAAGCTCTTTTCCGAAAAACCTTACTGCTTCCTTCAGAATCTCATCTTCATTTTTATCTAACGAAAGTATTTCGCACACGCTTTCGCCGTCATATATAAAATATCCGCCGTCAAACGAATAAAGCTCGGCTTTTGCTGCTTCAAGCGACAAATCAAAAACTCTTTTGCTCTTTATCGGACAGCATATATCTTTTGGGATGCTGTTTTTATAAACGCCAAATGCTTCGCTCTCTTTTTTGAAATCAAGTTTACATGCCTGTCCGTCATTTTCCGCATATATTTTTCGTCTGCAAAAAGCCTTGTCAAATCCCAGCTTTTTATAAAACTCGAAAAGTCCCTCATTTGCGGGAACGCAAAAAACGCAGTCATATTCTTCTTTTCGGAGAGCTTGCTTTGCATTTGCGTAAAGCTGTTTGAAAAGTCCTTTTCCTCTGCAGTCAATTCTTGTTGCGCAGGCATACATATATGCGCTTTTCAAGCTGCCTTCTTGTGTTTTCAAGGGCATATCAAGCAAAAAAAGCATACACACAAGTTCATCACTGTCGCCGTACAAGCCGAAAAATCGCCCTTCATACTGCACAACATCAAGAAAGCCGTTTATATAAGAATCGTCATCGCCGAAGGCTTCTTTCCACAGCAAAATTATATTTTCTCTGTCAAGGTCTGTCTTTACAGTCATGTCAAAGTTCCACCTTTGCACAATGCTTTTCGACAAATCGGCACGGATTATATGAGAGCTTTGATTTTCTCAGCCCCTCGTCGTCAACATCGTCCTCGCGGTTAACGTATTTATATTTTCCGCCGAGACTTTTGAGATATGATGAAAACAACATCGGATAAACGCCCTGAATATCGTAAACGCCCTTTTCGATGTGAACAACCAGCGTATCGGAATCAGGGTATGACGCCTCTCCGAGTGTATATCCTGCCATTTTACCGTCTACATAAAGGCACAAACCCGAAAGAGAAAGCCTGTCAAGGTTGTCAAGCAAACAATACGCGCTCTTTTCTTCTTCCACAAGTCCGTCTGCGGCATACTCCGCGTTTATTTCGTTCCACTCTTTTGTAAATGCCTTGCATTCCTCGCAAAGCTCGCTTGTCAGCACTTTTATCTCATATCTTCCATCATACAGCTTAAAAAACCTGTTTAAATGGTTTCTCTTTGCATGAAGCTTTTTTCCGGAAAATGTTTCAAGCGGAGTAACCTCATAAATATAGTCAAAATTTCCGCGTTCAGGCTCAAAAACGTGTTTTCCAAGAATACTTTCGGCATTTTCCACCTCATTTTCAAGAAAACCGCCAAGCCAAAAAAAGGCTTTTCCGTTATCGCGGCAGAACTCCGTCACTTCAGTTAAAAACAGCTCCATGTCGGGATTTTTACCCACGGGCGGCAAAAAGCTGTAAGAAGCATCAATTGTAAATACGACAGAAAAGCTTCCGTCGGGAAGCCTTGCCATTTTCGTATCGTATGCATCCTGCCACGCATAAAGGTTTGCATACGCGTATTCGCAGCTCTGCGGTGCATACTCGCAGAGTGCGCTTGTATATTCGGACAAAAGCTCGTCCGATATTTCTCTTACCGAAAAATATTCTGCCATAATCTCACTTTCTAAATTCCTTTGGCATATTTTCAATTACTCTCTTATATATGTCCTCGTGAATTTCCTCGCGACTAAGCATATTGTTTTCATTATCGCAGCACTTTATAACGCTCCAGTTCCACTTTTCTCTTGCATAACAGCTAGCCTTGTAGCATTTTTGAAGGTATGCTCTGTCTGCTTCATGAATGTCGGAGTTGTGCTCCTCGTTCTTTGCACGCTCTGTCAGAAGTCTGTAAGAGGTTTCGGGAACAACGTCAAGCGAGAGCGTAATATCGGGAACAGGAAGACCGAGCTTTACAAACTCAAAATCATAAAGCCATTTCAAAAAGCCGTCCCATTCATTTTCGGGCAGTTTACAAATCTGGTGAACAGCATTTGAGGTTGTGTATCTGTCAAGCACGACAACGGTATTCGGCTCTGAAAGAAGCTCTTTCCACTGAGTACGGTAGGAAAAAAATCTGTCAACCGCAAACATAACGGACGCAGCATACGCACCCGTGTCCTCAGGCTTGTCGCCAAGCACGCCCGAAAGGTACAGTTCAACGGGCTTGCAAGCATCGCTTCCGTAATTCGGGAACGAGAACTTTGCCGTCTTGTATCCGTCCTTTTCAAGCCTTTCACAGAGCATTCTTGTCTGAGTTGCTTTACCCGAAGCGTCGGGAGCTTCTATTGTCACAAGGTATCCCATAATGAGCTTTCCTCTCAGTTTCTCTTGTATTTTTCTCTTACGGACGGTGCTTTTCCGCAGGACATTGCGCCCTCTTTGCAAGCACCTCTTACACAAGAAGGACCTGCATTTTCAAACAGCACCGGTGAAACAGCCTTTACAAGGAACAGCATTTTTTCCGCAAGTGCGCGTATTTCCCACTGTGCTCTTTCACAGCAGCGAAGTGAAAAGAAATTATAAAGGCTGCGCACATTCATTGTCAGTATAATCTTTGTGTCGCACGCATTTGAGAGAACGTATCTTGCATCCTCCTGAGCCTTCTTTTTTGAGTCCTTTTCCGCAGTCTTTTCGTCTCTGCCAAGCTCCAGCATATCAGCCTTATGCTTTTCTGCAAGGATTTCATTCAGCTTTTTGTATGTTTCTCGGTCACTTTCCATAGCCTCAATGAAAAGAGCCTTCGCCTCGGGAATCTTTTCAATTTCCGGAGGAATAATGTAGGTGAAGTTTTCCTTTCCGACATATCTCTGGCTCTGAACGCTGTAGGAAGCGATGCGGTGACGCGTAAGCTGTGCAAGAAGCGAGCGCGAAACACCCTCAACCGCAAAAGTAAACGTCACATGCTCAACAGGACTTTCGTGTCCGAGGTTCATTAGCATATGAATAAATTCCTCGTTCTTTTCGGGAGTCATTCTTTCAAGTATATCGTCAACTCCAACCGAGGAATAACAAAGCTTTGCCGCTGCCGCAATAACCCTCTCGGGGTTCGGAGTGTGTTCAAGAAGTTCTACCTTTATCATTTCTTTTTCCTATCCTTAAAATGTAATAGATTTAGAAAAGTCCGGGCATGTTAAGCCCCTGGGTAACCTTTCCCATTTCCTCAGCATTAGTTGCATCAACCGTCTTAATTGCTTCGTTCATTGCCGCAACAAGAAGATCC
This sequence comes from Eubacteriales bacterium, assembly GCA_045540015.1. Classification (GTDB taxonomy): domain Bacteria; phylum Bacillota; class Clostridia; order Oscillospirales; family CAG-382; genus UMGS1387. The sequence continues at coordinate 78,572 of JAZQGP010000053.1, read as the reverse complement.
TGAAGTGTTTCAACGTCATCGGGATCAACAACATCGGGGTCAATATTTATCTCAAGCACCTGTCTGTCGCCCTTGATTTTGACGTTTACTGCACCGCCGCCTGCGCTTATTTCGTGTACTCTTTCATTAAGCTCAGTCTGCAGGTTTTCCATATCCTCCTGCATCTTCTGAGCCTGCTTTAACATCGACTGCATATTTGCAGGGCCGCCGCCCATGCCCTTTGGTATTCTTGCTTTCATTTTTTTAATCCTTTCAGTTGTTTTACTTTATAAGCTCATCTATGCGGTCTGCATAGTATTCTACGCCCCGTCTTCTGACAAGGTATTCATGAAGACCGTTTTCACTCTTTTCAAAACGGTTTTTCCCTGTTTCCTCGTCAACAAACGCTTTTCCTCTGACTGTATCATATTCCCATGCTTCTGTATCATTATCTATTGCAAGTGCAACAGTCAAGGGGTCCCACGAGAATCTTCCGTCAGGCCAACCATAGTCTGCCATTGCAACACGAAGAACGTCATCTTTCGGAAGCTTGCTTCCCGTTACAACATCACATCCGATTTCAAAACCGAGAAAGGTTATCGGAACGGGACAAATATTGCAAAGAGTGTGGGATGCTTTTCTTGTTATCGGTTTGAAATTGAAATTAAACTCAGCACCTTCATCTACGTCCCATTTGCCTCCCATAACCCATACTTTCGATACTTTTTCCGAGAAAAGCTCAAGACCTGTCTTTTCGCTGATGTCATCGGATCCGCTCGTAAGCACCTTTGCTATAACCTGATGAAATCCGACCTCTGCAATTTCCACCTTTTCCGATGCTTCTGCAAGGATTTTTCTGTAAAGTCTTACTGCATCCTCAGCCTCGTCATTTTTCTTGTATCCCACAGCTTTCTCTGCAAGTCTTTTCTGATATGAGCCGTCGCCGTCTTCGGTTATATCTCTGTCAATTCCTATCTGAATGCCAAAAACTCCCTCTGTCGCAAGAAATCCGTCAAGAGAGGCAACAGAAGTGTTAAAGCAGTGATTTATACCGATTCCCGCTATTCTGATTTTTCCGGCTTTATGAGCACGTGCAAGTATTCTTACTGCCGTTACGTCGTCGCAGTCCATGCCCCAGTCTGTTCCGAGTATAAAGGTTCTCATATCCTACGCCCCTTTAAATTATGCATTCCGTATTATTATAGCACACATTTTATCCGTTTTCAACCACTATTTTTTATCTGAGCCCTTTAACATAAGAATTTTATCACGCAGCGCCGCGGCAAGCTCAAAGTCAAGTACCTTTGCTGCCTGCTTCATCTTTTCGGTAAGCTCAGCAACAGTCTTGTCAAGCTGCGCTTTTGACATCTTCTTTTGCTTTCCCGATGCGTCCTTTTCCGTGTCCTTCACTGCAATGTCGAGAATATCTCTTATTTCTTTCCTTACGGTTGTCGGAACAATGCCGTTTTCCTCGTTAAACTTCTGCTGTTTTTCACGGCGGCGGTTGGTTTCGGTTATGGCTCTCTGCATGGAGTCTGTTATCTTGTCGGCATACATTATAACTTTACCCTCGGAATTTCGTGCAGCTCTGCCTATTGTCTGAATAAGAGAGGTTTCGCTTCTGAGAAAACCTTCCTTGTCGGCATCAAGTATCGCAACAAGGGAAACTTCCGGCAAATCAAGCCCTTCTCGCAAAAGATTTATTCCGACAAGCACGTCAAATTTGCCGAGACGCAAATCTCGCAATAGTTCCATTCTTTCTATTGTTTCAATCGAGTGGTGCATATAACGACACCTTACATCATGTCCCGACAGATATTCCGTCAAATCCTCCGCCATGCTTTTTGTAAGCGTTGTCACAAGCACTCGCTCGTTCTTTTCGGTTCTCATTCTTATTTCGCCAATAAGGTCATCAATCTGCCCTTTTATAGGTCTTACCTCAACCTCAGGGTCAAGAAGTCCCGTCGGACGGATAACCTGCTCAACCGTTTGCTCTGCAAGCTCTTTTTCATACTGAGCCGGCGTTGCGCTTACAAATATTGTCTGATTAAGTCTTTCCTTGAATTCGTCAAATCTCAAAGGTCTGTTATCAAATGCCGACGGCAGACGAAAACCGTATTCTATAAGGTTTTGTTTTCTTGCTCTGTCACCGCCGCTCATTGCTCTTACCTGCGGAAGCGTAACATGCGACTCGTCAACAAACAAAAGAAAATCTTTCGGAAAATAGTCGAGAAGCGTATACGGAGTACTTCCCGCAGGACGTCTTGCAAGAACTCTGGAGTAGTTTTCTACGCCCGAACAATATCCAAGCTCCGAGAGCATTTCCATATCGTATCTTGTTCTTTCCTCTATTCTCTGCGCCTCAATAAATCTGTTCTGACTCTTGAAAAACTCTACTCTTTCCTGCATTTCCTCCAGGATTTCGTCAATTGCCTCCTGACGCTTCATATCGCTTGTAACATAGTGCGTTGCAGGGGTTATAACCGCACGCGAAAGCCTGTGCATCACTTCGCCCGTTACTACATTGATTTCGGACACCGCATCAATCTCGTCTCCGAAAAACTCTACCCTCACCGCACTCTTTTCAGATGCCGCAGGAAACACTTCAACCGTATCGCCTCTTACTCTGAACTTGTTTCGCTCTATAACAAGGTCGTTTCTCTCATACTGTATACGAACAAGCCCTGAGATAAAATCATCTCTTGACATCGTAAGTCCGGGAGATGCGGACACCGTCATACTCTTGTATTCTTCGGGGTCACCGAGCGTATAAATACACGAAACAGATGCGACAATTATTACATCTCGTCTTTCCAAAAGCGCACTTGTCGCACTGTGGCGCATTTTGTCGATATCGTCATTTATCGAGCTGTCCTTTTCGATATATGTGTCTTTTCCGGGAATATACGCTTCGGGCTGATAGTAGTCGTAATAGGATACAAAAAACTCAACCGCATTTTCGGGAAAAAACTCGCGGAATTCCGAACAAAGCTGTGCGGCAAGCGTTTTGTTATGGGCAAGTATGAGCGTAGGTCTGTTTACCTCGGCGATTATATTCGCCATGGTAAAAGTTTTACCGCTGCCCGTAACTCCTACAAGCACCTGATTTTCAAGTCCGTTGTCGACTCCCTGAGAAAGCTTTCTTATTGCCTCAGGCTGGTCGCCCATGGGTTTGAATTTTGAAACAAGCTTAAAATGATCCATATATTCCTCCGAGAAAAGCACAAACAGCTTCTTCAAGCTCTTTTATCTTTTCCTCAAAATTACGGGCACTTTTAATCCTTGTATAATTCTTGTGTCCCGACCATATTTGTCTTATCCTGTCATCAAGAGCCTTGGCTTCTTCGGCGCTTTCCGTTCTTGCTGAATTGTTGCTTGTGGTGTAAAAATCCGAAACGCCCTTTGCCGCACTCTCAAGGTGAAACACCGCATCGTATGAAGCAAGGATAGTCTTCTCGTCTGTATTCTGTCCGTCAAGTATGCTTTTGTATTCTTCATCCGTGATATAAGCCTTGCCGTCAAGAAGTCCTCTGTCGCAAAGAATAACGGTTTTGTCCTTACACATACTCCTTGCCGCCTCTTCAAAAGAGCGTTCCTTTTGCTTTTGAAGCGCAAAAAGCACTCTCTGGTAGTCCGACTTTGCTTTGCACTCCCACGGAGTTATGCCTGCATTCATAAGTTCGGTAGAGGTTTCGGAAAGAGTAAGCACCTTAAATCCATTTCCCGAAAGATATTCCGAAAGGCGCGAGAGCGAGGTAGATTTTCCTGCACACGGTCCGCCCGTTATAACAATTTTCGTCATTGCCATTCACCTTATTCAAACAGCTTAATTATTTTTCAAAATGCGGATACAGTCCCGATTCGGACATAGGTTCCTCCGCAGCATACAAATGAGAAATATCTCCTACCATTGTCGCTCTGAAATGAGAGCCTCCGCTTGCATCGGTTTCACTTACAAGCTCGGTAACCGATGTCGGCGAAAGATAAAAGCCGTTCTGTGCAACAACGGGAGAAATTCCGAGAATATGCGCCATAACCGTTATGCCCATTGCAAAATGGCAGAACAGTGCTATGTTCTTATCTTCTCCCGCTATGTACATTCTTCCGTCGCGTTTCCAGCCGTATTTTTCAAGAAGCGCGTCTATTCCGTCTGTGGTTTCCTTGTAAATCTGTGCAGCACTGCCTTGTGCCATAAGTTCAGGCTGAGCCCAACTATTTATATCGTAATATCTTTCTTCTTTACACCACATACTAGGCGGCAAATCCCAGGAACAGCGCTTTTTGTCCGTAAAGGGGGATGTTATCTGCCCTCTGAACTCACAAAGCCAGAAAAGAGTTTCTGCTGTCTTTCCGACCTTCTCAAGAGTAGGCTTTGACGTATCCTGTGCTCTGCCGAGAGGCGAGCAGTAAAAATCGTCTATAGGCAGCTTTGCCATTCTGTCAGAAAGCAATTTTGCTTCTCTCCAGCCTTTTTCGGTAAGTGAGTCTATTGAATAATCAGGGTCGCCGTGGCGGATTATGTATATTTTCATTTTTTTAGTCCTTTCAAATATTATAATGATTATACCACATCACTTTATTTATTGCAACAAAAACACACGAATTTTTCACACTTTTCCGTCATAGAATAAAATACACTGCAAAGAGGAGTGTTTAGTTTGAAATATAGAAAAAAAGACCATTCAATTATAATATTCTTTCAGATTCTCATGTGCCTTATTCTCGTTATGTCATGCGTTTTCATACATATGAAAAAAGAGGAGGCAGCTGTATCTGCGGGTGCTTTCGGTTACGAAGAAGTCGATGGAAACCTGACGTTTTCCGACCTTGCAAAATCACTTGAAAAGGCGGCTTTGGGCAAATGAGGAAAACAATGATACTTCAAAACGGACTTATCCGCATGGGAAATACGGGGGTTTACATCAGCTTTTTTACTTTTGTGTCGGCATTTTTTGTCATAATGTCGGACACCTCGGTTTACACACTCATATTCCTCTCGGGAGTGCTTGTCCATGAAGCAGGACACATATTTGCACTTCATATGTGCAAAACAAAGCCTAAGAAAATATGCATTTACCCTTTTGGAGTTGACATGAAATGCGATGTTTCCCGTCTTTCATACGAAAAAGAGCTTTTTGTTATGCTTTCGGGTGCTGCCGTGAACCTTATTATATGTGTCATTTCGTTTACAATATGTGTTTTTGCATATTCGCGAGAGCTGCTTTTCACTGCTTTCTGCAATGCTTTTTTCGGAATTACAAATCTTATTCCGATAAAAGGGCTTGACGGCGGCAGAGTTTTATATGTGCTTCTTTGCATGCATATTGACGAAGAACGGGCAAGCCGTATATGCAAAGTGGTTTCCAATGTTTCCTACGGCATTCTGAGTCTTGTTTTTCTGATTATTATACTCCTTACGGGAGCGAATTTTTCGATGATTATAACACTTGTATTTTCGGCACTCGGAGCGGTGCTGGCGTCGCATTTGCTGAAATAAAGGTTTTTGCATTGATTGGGGCTACGTGGTGCCTGTCGGCAGGATAACATAAACCGAATTTGCGGCTTTTTCACTGCCGTTGGCGTTCATTTTACTCTAAAGAGCACCACGTCTGCTCGCCCAGAAAACGAACCAAAAGAGTGCTCTCAAAAGAACCTACGGAGGCTCTTGTTCACCAATAAAGCTATAGGTGCGCTTACGCACACGCTCGCGGTTCTCGAGTGCCGTTGGTGTTTGGTTTGGAAACATTATTTCTCCTATAAAGCTACAGCACACTTCGTGTGTTTCTTGCTGAAAATGAGATCGTTTAATTCCGCCAAAATATGCAATTCTGTGACATTGAAGTTGTTCAGATTTCATGTAAAATCACAATGAGGTGAAATGTGAAATCGAAGTTGTTCGAATTTCATATGAAACAATAATAAGACAAAATGTGAAATCGAAGTTGTTTAGACTTCGATTTCACCGATTAAAAGCGCACACTGCGTGTGTTTCTCGCTGAAAACGATCTTTAAACAACCTCGTTTTCAGATTCTGCACCAATATGCACTTCTGTGAAATTGAAGTTGTTCAGACTTCAATTTCACCGTTCAAAAGTTCTTTGCCTACTTTCTTTCAAGAAAGTAGGTTAGTCGTCCATGTTCATTTCAAAGCAAGCTCTCATGAAATAGTCTCTCGGATATGAGCAAAGCGGACATCTTTCGGGAGGCGTGTTGCCGCGAACCTCAAGACCACAGTTGAGACACTGCCAGAGTGTGTTCGCATCACCTCTGTAGTAATCGCCTGTAACAAGTCCTTCAAGAGCTTCTTCAAATTCTTCTCTGTGACGGTTTTCTATTGTCGCGGTAAGACGGAATTTTTCTGCAAGCTCGTTAAAGCCCTCATCCTCGGCAACACGTGCCATTTCGGGATACATGTTGTCTCTGTCGCTTGCTTCGCCTTCTGCAGCATTTCTGAGGTTCTGCTCGGTATTTCCAACTTCACCAAGGTATCTAAGCCATACCTCGGCATGCTCTCTCTCGTTTTCTGCGTTCTGGTCAAAAAGACGGCGTATAACGGGATAACCTTCATCTCCCGCTTCAAGACCGTATATTTTGTATTTGGTATACGCCCTTGCTTCTTCGTCAAAGGCAGTCATTAGGTTCTGACCTGTCATTGTGCCGTTAAATGCATTATCGGCACGCATAGAATTATCCATATGTTAAAAGTTCCTTTCCGAAGGGTTTGCCCTTCATGGTAGTTTATGACCGAAAAAGAACACATGACAACCTCGGACAAGCTTTCTTTTTTCATCAAACTCAAACAAATTTGCAATCCTTAAAAAATCTTGCCTGTTTGTCTTGCAAAATGAGTTAATGTGTGATACAATAAGATATTAAATTGTAAAATACTCTCGGAGGCAGCAGAATGAAGATAATTCCGCTTGACAGAGAGCAGTACGATTATTACGTGCTGCACTACAAATACACAACCTCCTCTCACTATGTTGTAACGCAAAGCACAGATAAAAACGCGTTTGGAGTAAGCTTTGAGCGGTGTGACTACGAAAACCCGATAACCGTCGAAAACGAGGACACGCTCTTTCAGGACTACTGGAAGTATCCGGAAGCGTACGGTCTTGATAACGACAACGGAAAACTTATCGGTTTTCTTGAGCTTGACTTTGAAGACTGGAACAGCAGAGTGAGAATCACCCAGCTTCTTGTCGACGAAAGTCTTCGCAGGAACGGATACGGCAAAATGCTCATGGATTTTGCAAAAGATATTGCAAAAGAGCGCGACTACCGCATGATTATTCTTGAAACGCAGTCGAGAAACACTCCTGCTATCGACTTCTATTTTTCACAGGGCTTTGTGTTTGCGGGAACAAATCTTTACTTCTATTCGGATGATGACATTGCCGAGGACGAGGTTATGATAGAACTTGCGTACTTTATTTAAGTGCAAAATCAGATAAAAAGTCACGAAAGGACATATAGATAATGGACAACAAACTTTTAGAGCTTTCACAGCTTATTTTTCCCGATGTTTCAGACAATGATACGGTTGAAAGTCTTGAGGAGCTTTTCCCGGACAGAGGACTTAAAGAGGGTGCAAAGGTTACAAGAATTGCACCAAGTCCCACAGGCTCGATGCATATAGGCAATCTCTACGGTGCTCTTGCAGACGAAAGAATCGCACACACCGCAACCGACGACGGTGTTTTCTATCTCAGAATCGAGGACACCGACGACAAGAGAGAAGTGCCGGGTGCTGTTGAAAAAATCATAAAATATCTCGGTGCTTTCGGTATTGAGTTTGACGAGGGTGCAAGTGCAGAAGGAGACGTCGGAGCATACGGTCCCTACAGACAAAGACAAAGAGCAAAATATTACCATATAGTTGCAAAAAAGCTTCTTCTTGAAGGCAGAGCATACCCTTGCTTCTGCAGTGAGGACGAGCTTAAAGAGGCACACGATGCACAGGAAGCAGCTAAAGAAAACTTCGGCTACTACGGCAAGTGGGCAAAGCACAGAGATATGCCGATTGATGAGGCTATCGAAAAGATTAAAAACGGCGAAAGCTTTGTTCTTCGTTTCCGTTCAATGGGTGACCCGTCAAAGAAGGTTGAATTCAAGGACCAGATAAAAGGTAAGCACTCATTCCCCGAAAACGACCAGGATTTCGTGCTTTTGAAATCCGACGGAATACCCACATATCACTTTGCGCATGTTGTTGACGACCATTTCATGAGAACAACAGATGTTGTAAGAGGCGAAGAATGGCTGTCAACGCTTCCCTGGCATCTTGAATTATGGCGCGCCTGCGGTTTCAAAACTCCCCGTTTCTGCCACACAGCACAGGTTATGAAGCTCGACGAAGAAACAGGCACAAAGAGAAAAATGTCAAAAAGAAAAGACCCCGAATGTACTCTCGGCTTCTACTTTGAAAAGGGATATCCCGCAAAGAGCGTTATTGAATACCTTATGACGCTTCTCAACTCAAACTACGAGCAGTGGAGAATGGCGAACAAGGACGCCTCCTACAAGGAATTTCCGTTCAAAGCAACCAACATGGGCAATTCCGGTGCGATGTTTGACCTTGCGAAGTTCAATGACGTTTCTAAAAATATCATTTCCACAATGACTGCAGACAAGGTTTATGACGGCGTATCTGCATGGGCGAAAGAAAACGACGAGGAATTTTATAAAATCCTCACCTCTGACGAAAACTATGCAAAGGCGTTCTTTGCAATAGGCAGAGGCGGTAAAAAGCCGAGAAAAGACTTTGCTTGCTGGAGCGAAGTAAAAGACTTTGTTTCCTATTACTATGATGAGCTTTTCAAGATAGAGGAAGAATATCCCGAAAACGTTTCTCAGGATGAAAAGAAAGCCATGCTTTGCGACTATGCAAAACTGTATGACGAAAACGACGACAACAATGCATGGTTTGAAAAAATCAAGGCTCTCAGCGATAAATACGGCTATGCAAGTGACATGAAGGCATACAAGGAAAATCCCGATGCATTCAAGGGAAGCATTACAGACGTCAGCAATGTTATAAGAGTTGCCGTAACAGGAAGAAACAATTCTCCCGATCTTTGCACCGTTATGAAGGTGCTTGGAAAAGACAGAGTTATCTCGAGAATAAAATCTGCTTGCTAAAAATAATGAGGTAAAACAAATGGATAACAACGAAAACAAAAGTACTAATTTTATCCACGCGATAATTGACGAGGATATCGAAAACGGTTTAAAGGCACGTATACACACACGTTTTCCGCCCGAACCAAACGGATATCTTCATATCGGTCATACAAAGGCTATCTGGATAGGTTATTCCACCGCAAAAAAATACGACGGTCTGTTTAACCTTCGTTTTGACGATACAAACCCTTCAAAAGAGGGCGACGAGTTCGTTCAAGCTATACAGAACGATCTTGCCTGGCTCGGTGTACACCCTGACAACATCTGCTTTGGCTCAGACTACTTTGACAAGTGCTACGAATTTGCAGTAAAGCTTATAAAGGACGGAAAAGCTTTCGTCTGCGACCTAACCGCAGAAGAGATGCGTGAGTACCGCGGAACACTCACAACACCCGGCAAAAACAGTCCCTACAGAGACCGCTCGGTTGAAGAAAACCTTAACCTGTTTGAACGCATGAAAAACGGAGAGTTTCCCGACGGTTCAAAGACGCTCAGAGCGAAGATTGACATGTCCTCTCCCAACATCAACATGCGTGACCCTGCCATATACCGCATTTTAAGGGCTCACCACCACAGAACCGGCGACAAGTGGTGCATATATCCGCTCTACGACTATGCTCATCCCATTCAGGACGCACTCGAGGGAATTACACATTCTCTCTGCGACATAGATTTTGAAAACCACAGACCTCTATATGAGTGGGTTATTGATAACATCGGAATATTTGATCCCGCACCCAAACAGAGGGAATTTGCAAAGCTCAATATAACCTATACAAAGATAGGCAAGCGTTATTCAAAGGCTCTTATTGAGCAGGGCATTGCAGACGGCTGGGACGACCCGCGTCTTCCTACACTCTGCGCTCTCAGACGCCGCGGTTATACTCCCAGTGCAATCTTCAATTTTGTACAGATGTCGGGTATATCCAAGGCAACCTCGCTTTGCGACTACGGACTACTTGAACACTGCATGAGAGAAGAACTCAACACTACGGCACTTCGCAAAATGGCGGTTCTTGACCCGATTGAAGTTGAAATTACAAACTTTGAAGACGGCAAGGTTGAATACTTTGAAGTTTCCAACAATCCTACCGATGAAAATGCAGGTACAAGAAAGGTTCCCTTTACAAAGCACCTTTACATTGAACGTGAAGACTTTTCGGACAATCCTCCGCCAAAGTATCAGCGACTCAAAAAGGACTGCGAGGTTCGTTTCATGAGTGCCTACGTTGTAAAGTGCAACGAGGTTATATATGACGAAGACGGAAACGTTCAGAAACTGCTCTGTACAGTTGACCCCGACACGGCAGGCAAAAACCCGTCTGACGGCAGAAAGATAAAGGGTACTATTCACTGGGTAAGCAAGGAGTTTGCAAAGGATTACGAGGTAAGACTTTATGACTCAATGTTCACCTGCGAGGACACAGGCGTTATCGACATGGAAAACTTCAAGGAATACCTCAATCCCGATTCACTCAAGGTTATGAAGAACGCCAAGGTTGAAGAGAGCTTTGAAGGCTCACAGCCCGGCGAAAAGTTCCAGTTCGTAAGAAACGGCTACTTCTGCGTTGACGTTCACAACGACAAGGTTATAAACAGAATTGTAACGCTTAAGGACAGCTTTAAGCCGAAACAGTAATGAATATACAAGTAAATATATAAGAAAATAAGCTGCAGCTAAATATTTGCTGCAGCTTTTTAGTTACTATATGTTTGGTAAGGTTAAAGGGGAATTTTGTTGCCATGTCGACTAGGGATATAAATTTGAAACTGAAGTTTCATTTTTTCGTACTTTCCACCGGAGGAAAGTACTACAAAGTCCGCCCATGGAAACTACGTTTCCCTCGGTCACCCTTCCTTGTCGCCGACGCCCCTCTTCTTCGCAACTTTCAAAAGAACATAAACTCACTCTATCTTATTTGGTATGGACTTTCAGCTTCTATAGCTTACGGCGATGACTTGCAAGATTACAAAGCCTCTTCATTTGAGCCATTTCTAATTTGAGGTTATATAAGGTTTAATTTGTTGGGAAGTATCGCGAAATTTATCTTGCTTAAATTTCATATAAGGCAATAATGAGAGCAAATGTTAAATCGAGGTTGTTTAAACCTCGATTCGATGATATTCAAGTTTAAAATCAAACAACAATAAGGCGAATTGTCAAATCGGTGTTCTTCGAATATCGATTTGACCAAAGAAAAGTTTTTTGCGTACTTTTTTACAAAAAAGTACGTGTTTACTTTCTTTTAAGAAAGTAAGTTCCAACTTCCTTGCCATCAAGAATGTCATAAATCTTCGACGGGTCGTTACCTATGGTTATATACATATCTATTCCGTTTTCGGTTACAAATTTTGCAGCCTCAAGCTTTGTTGCCATACCGCCTGTGCCGCGGTTGGTTCCGGTACCGTTTGCAAGCGCAGTTATGCTATCATCAATAACCGGCACTTTGTGTATCAGCTTTGCGTTCGGGTTTGTTCTCGGGTTGTCATCGTAAAGTCCCTCTATATCCGAAAGGATAATAAGCTTTGCCGCACCGCACATAACCGCAACAATCGCCGAAAGCGTATCATTATCACCGAAAACCTTCTTTGATGACTCGATTTCCGCATGGCTTACCGAGTCGTGTTCGTTTACTATCGGAATTATTCCGTTTTCAAGTAAGGCAGAGAAGGTATTACGCAAATTTTTCTTCTTTTCCACAACCTCAAAGTCCTCGCTTGTAAGAAGTATCTGCGCTGCCATGTTGCCATACTCGGAAAGTTCCTTGTCATACATGTGCATAAGCTCGCACTGACCAACAGCCGCAGCTGCCTGCTTCATTCTCAGCTCCTTAGGTCTTTCCGGAAGTCTCATTTTGTTGACTCCCACCGAAATTGCTCCCGACGAAACAAGGATAACCTCATACCCTTGATTTCTCAAATCCGCAAGCACCTTGCAAAGCTTTTCCGTTGTTCTTATATCAATGCTTCCATTTTCGTGCGTCAGCGTTGACGTTCCAACTTTTATTACAATTCTATTCTGTGAATGTTCCATAATTCCTCATTCCTCATTTCTAATTAGCATCTCACTTGTCCGTTACCGTACACTTTATACTTAGTCGTGGTAAGAGCCTCAAGTCCCATCGGGCCTCTTGCATGAAGCTTCTGGGTTGAAATGCCGATTTCCGCACCAAGTCCGAACTCCTCGCCGTCAGTAAAGCGAGTTGATGCGTTCACATACACTGCCGCCGCATCAACGTTTTGCATGAAATACGCGCTGTTTTCCATGCTTTCGGTGATAATCGCCTCGCTGTGCTTTGTGCCGTGTTCGTTTATGTGCAAAACTGCCTCTTTTACGTCTTTTACAACCTTGACTGCAAGAATATAATCGTTGTATTCGGTATAATAATCTTCTTCTGTTGCTTTGTTTATTCCGGAAAGTATCTCCAGTGTCTTATCGCAGCCGCGAAGCTCTACGTTTTTCTCCTGCATTTTCTTTTGCATTAACGGCAAAAACTCTTTTGCAATTTTCTCATGCACAAGCAGGTTTTCAGCGGAATTGCAAACGGACGGTCTCTGAGCTCTTGCGTTAAAGGAAATTTCAACCGCCTTTTCAATATCCGCAAATTCGTCAACATAAACATGGCAGTTGCCTGCACCTGTTTCGATAACAGGGACGCTTGCGTTCTCCACAACCGCATTTATCAGCCCTTTGCCGCCTCTCGGGATAAGCACGTCAATGTGTCCGTTTGCACGCATAAGGGCGTTTGCTGTTTCTCTTGAAGTATCGGAAAGCACCGTCACACAGTTTTCGCAAAGTCCGTTGTCACAAAGTGCTTCTCTTATGCAGCCACCGAGTGCGATATTCGTGTTTACTGCCTCTTTGCCGCCTCGGAGAACCACCGCGTTTCCGCTTTTTATGCATAACACCGCAGCATCAACCGTAACATTAGGTCTTGCTTCATATATTATCGCGCAAACGCCGAGAGGTACGCTCACCTTATGAATCTCAAGACCGTTCGGACGTGTTGAAACTTCGCCATTTCCAATCGGGTCGGAAAGCGCCACCACCTTCATAACGGATGCGCATATTGCGTCAATTCTTTCCTTTGTAAGCGTAAGTCTGTCGAGCATTGACGCGCTCATTCCGCTTGCTTTGGCGTTTTCAATATCCGTATTGTTTGCACTTAAAATGCCGTCAAGGTTTTCTTTCAGCTTTTCGGGTATGCTCCTCAAAACGCTGTTTTTAACCTCTGTACCTGCAGACGCGATATCAAATGACGCCTTTTTTGCATTTTTCAGTATTTCTGTAAGAACCATTTTATTTCTCCGCACAAATTAAATGTTTATTTCAAAGAAGCGCGCACTGTTTGCTTTTGGAAGCTTTACGCAAAGCACTCCGTTTGATGGTGAGAATGAAAATTCAGCACCCATCGGGTCTGACGGATAAGCAAGCTTTACTTTTGTATTCTTTCCCGTATACCTTGAAAGGTCAATCATCACCGTATCTTCACCGATGTCACGTCTGAACACGGCAAGAGTCAGCTTCTTTTTGTTTTCGCTGAGTATTCCGTGTGCAGTATAGCTTCTGTCACCCATTTCAAAATGACCGCAGGGCCATACCGGATATCCCTTTGCATTATGCGCGCGATACTTTTTGAACGCCTTCACGCCCTCTTTGACAAGTGCAAAATTCTTTCTGTCCATGTGCTCAATTCTGCCCGAAAGATAAAGAGTGCCGCACAAAGCATTTATCATATTGTAAACAGTCTGCTCGCCGTCAGCCATTTTTGCAATATACTCTTTGTTCTTCCACACTTCTGTTTTGCTTTGGTTTTCGTAGTAGGATATCGGATAAGGATAAGCCCATATTCCTGCCTTTTCGGGAGGAATTGCGGCAAGTGAGCCTGAAATAATAGATGTGTTAACATTATAAAATTCCTGATCCGACGTGCTCTGAAGCTCAAAGTGAGAAAGTGTGCCGTTATCGCATCTCATAGCTCCGCTTCCGCAGTTTTCTATCTTGAGATCGGGGTGCTTTGCCTTTATTTCATCAATAAGGCTGTAAAATGCGTCGGTTGCGCGTTTAAGACCCGTTGCATTGCAACAGCCGTCTGTATCGGCACCGATAAGAGTTGAAATGTTGTAGTCGTTCTTGACAAAGCGTATGCCCATGTCATAAAGCTTATCAAACACGCCTATGATATATTCACGTGCTTTTTTATTTTCAAAATTGATGCTTGCCCTGTCGGGATTTACATAGCTTCCGTTTCTTTTGAGAACACATTCGTCCTTGTAAAGCTCTGTATCCTTGAATGCGTTTTCAACCTCAAGCCATATTCCAGGAATCATGCCTTTTGATGCAATGTACTGTATCATTCCGCGAAGTCCGCCCTCACCGTAAAGAGCATCGTTTTCGCTCCAGGTTCCGTTTCCTTTTGAATACCAGCCCGCATCCATGCAAAACAGCTCACAGCCTGCCTTCGCCGCATCATCAACAATAGGCACGAGCTTTTCGCGTGTCGGCTGTCCCCATACGCAGTTCATGTAGTCATTAAAGCATGCCGGTGCATAAGGCGTATCCCAATGACCGAATGTTGTCTTTCTTTTGTATTTTGTAAGCTGTCTTACGCCGTCCTCAAAGGTTCCGTCAGTACAGCCGTAAACACAGGGCGAAGCGGTGTAGGTTTCTCCGGGACTGAGCTCATGCACAAATCCTCCGGACTGCTCATCGGCGCTGTTTGCTTCAAGAAACAGTGTTCCTCCGTTACTGCCGTTTTTATTTCCTATTTCTATTGTCCAGTTGTAAGCGCCTTCATGCTCAATATACCACACTTTCCCTGTTTCTGTGTCTTCAAGCATAACCATAGGATAGTATTTTCCCGTACTCCAGCTTCCCACAGAGGTAAAACGGCAAGAGGTGCAATCCCATGCGTGTGCCGTATGAGGACGAACGCCGAGATGCTCTAAGGTGTCAGTTCTCCACTGGAACTCTCCCTGCCAATGTGACAAGCAATAATGAACCTTTATTTTTCTCTTGTCATACCACGGAAGAATTCCCGAAAGACCAACGCCTGTTACGAGTGCCGAGCTGAAATGCGTAAGCGTAACAGGCTCTTTTCCGATATTTTTAACGGAGTTTACCTGTCTTATAACGTCAGCACCCTCAATAAACTGAAGCTTTACCGTAACCTCAAGGCTTTCGTCCTCGAGATAGACAAGTGTCAGAGTATCGCCTTTTTTCTCTGCCGATATGCACTTGTTTCCCGAATCTGTAACAAGGCATGCGCAGCCCTCCATAGGCTCATGATTCATTGAAGCGGTTCTGAGAGCATAGGGTGCAAGCGCAGTTTTGTCATACCCCGAAGAATCACAGCTCTTTCCTTCAAGACGGTACATCTTATATCTGTCGTTCAACTTTATGAATTTAAGGCTCATACTGCCGTGTGTGTATTCCTTTGCAAACATATTTTTTCTCCTCCGTAATAATCAACATGTTCCTTTTGTTATAAGCGTATACAACTGTTCGGGTGTATCAATATAATAGTCAGGCGTTTTATCAAGAAAGCCGTGTTTTCCGTGAAATCCCCAGGTAACGCCTGCACAAGGGAGATTTGCGTTATATGCCGTAGACACGTCAACATGAGAATCACCCACATACAAAAGTCCTTCATACGGTATTCCCATTGCCTTTACGGCTCTGTCAACACATTCGCGGTCGGGCTTTTTGGGAAGGTCAAGCCCCGAACCCGATATGTAAGAGAATGTACCTTTGCCGAAATGGTGCTCGGCAAGCAGCTTTACGTGCCTGTCGGGTTTGTTTGAAACCACCGACAAACAGTATCCTTCTTTTTTCAGCCTTGCTACAAGCTCTTTTACCCCATCGTACGGGACTGTTTCTTCATTAACGTGTTCGTCGTATATTTCAAGATACCTTGAAAGGACGCGTTTTGCGTTTTCCTCGCTGTTTTCGCCCTCGGGAAGAGCTCTCTGTATAAGCTTTAATGCTCCGTCGTTTATGTAAGAACGCGCCTCATCTCTTGTGTGAAGCGGATACCCGAACTCGCTCATTGTGCGGTTTATGTTTTCCGTTATGTCGCCTATTGTGTCAAGCAGCGTTCCGTCAAGGTCAAACATGACCGATTTATACATTTATATATCCTCTTTTCGTTTTTACAGTTCGTCAAGCGATTTTTCAAACGCCTTTGCGAAATTATCAAGAAACCATTTGAGTTCCTCACATTCCTCCGATAGTTTTTCAAGTGCCTTTTCGGTCGATACAAGAGCCGCCTTGAACTCGTTGTTTCCGTTTCTGTATTCCTCAACGCATTTCAAATATGCGCTCAGCTTGTCCGCCGCCTTTACTATACGTCTGAGATTTTCGTCTTCTTCAAACTCCAGTATGCTTTTGTATTTTCCCGAAAGCTCCTCCGGCAGTTTTCCGATTGCCTTTTCAACGGCATCCTTTTCAATCTGCTTGTAGCTGTCGCGTATGGTGTCATTGAAATATTTAACAGGCGTTGGCAAGTCTCCTGTGAAAATCTCGCTCATATCGTGATAAAGAGCGCATACTGCGGCTCTGTCGGGATTGTAGTGTTTTCCAAAATATGTGTTTCCTATTTCGCTCAGTACATGGGCAAGCATTGCGCACTCTGCACTGTGCTCGGTAAGATTCTCGCTGCGAAGATTTCTCATAAGCCCCCAGCGGTTTATATATTTCATTCTGAATGCAAGTGCAAAAAACGAATATTCTCCCATACGCACACCTCTTTCTTTGCCTATATGGTATATATGAAATATATTACCATATCCGCAAAGTAAAAACAATACCTTTTCGGGAAAATTTTCTATGTTGCCGCAAAATATACTGAGAAATACCGTCTTGTCGGAATACACAGGAAACACAAAAACAAATATCTGTAAAATAAAAATATTTTCTTGAAAATCATTGACATTTTTATATATATGTGTTATCATTACGGTACTATAATTAGGTAAGATGAAATAGTTATACATGTGAGGTGAATTATGAGCTTACGTAGACTATGTATTGTCCTGATTACAGTGCTTTTAATATGCATGGGCACGTGTTTTGCACAAGACAACGATGGCATGACAATTAATTTTGTGCAGTCGGAGCCTGACGAAAACGGAGTGTTTACTCTCAGTGCAAGCTTTGACCGAATGAGATTTCTGACGTTTCAGTTTGCCGTGAGATACGACACGGATGCAGTCGAGCCATACGATGCAAGCTCAAAAGCAAAGGCTTCGGAATTTGCCCTGTTTTCCGAAAATGTTCCTCATAAGGGGCTTAAC
The DNA here is from genome assembly GCA_045540015.1 of Eubacteriales bacterium. Lineage (GTDB taxonomy): Bacteria > Bacillota > Clostridia > Oscillospirales > CAG-382 > UMGS1387. The sequence continues at coordinate 61,115 of JAZQGP010000053.1, read as the reverse complement.
ATGATCGGCGAAATGCTTGACTCCGAGAAAGGCATGTTTACCTTCACGGGTTACATGATGCCCGGAACGAATGTTGAGGGTGCGGAGAAAGTGGGACAGGAAGCGATAACGGGCGAAAACTTCGGTCTTTACACGTTTACGTTCAGACTTCTTTCGCAAGACGCAGACCCCGGGTTTGAAATTGCTTTCGGCGACGGAAACGGTGTGCATTACGACTTTTTTCCACAGGGGGCTTCGGTAAACTGCTTTGACGGAACTCAAACCGGTAGAGTAGTATTTGAAAAAGCGAATGAAAAAACGGAAATTCCGTTTGACTCCGTAAAATACACACCGCCTCCCGTTATGACAAAGGCAAGACGGCTTAAAAATACGCTGTATCTGCAAATCGGAAACTATGCCTCGGCAGTCGACGGAACACTCACCGTAATCGAACGCGACAACAAATCGGTAACACCGCTTTCGGGCAAAACCGAAATGCTTGTGCCGCTGAGATTTGTGTGCGAGACATTTGGACTTGAAGTGACGTGGGACGAAGAAAAACGTGTTTCAAAGATTGCAAACGGTGAAAGCGTGTTTGAAATATCTCCAGACAAAGGCACTGTTACAATGGACGAGGTGCAAATAAGCACAAGCGAAAATGCTTACATATCCGAAAACAGAATAATGATTCCCGTAAGTACTGTGGCTGAAATTATCGGGGCAAAGCTTTGGTATGACAACAGTTCTAAAGCTGCGGTGCTGACAACCGGTGAAGAATGGCAAAGCGACAGAGACGCCGAAAAGGAAGCTCTCTCGGCAATGATGCTTGTGACCTCACCATTTGTAAAAATATTTGGGTAAAACAAAAAATATACATCACCACAAAGGAGCAAAGTCATGAAAAAGAATTCATTCAAAATCCTTCTCGCATGCGTACTCTGCGTAATGGCACTCTGCATGGCAGCAAGTGCAGAAAAGGTTACTCTCCTTCCCGATGACGAAGGAAAGTTCTCGGCAACTTACCAAGGCGTTGCAGGCGAATACTACGCAATCCTCATAGTAGAGGGAACTTACACAGAAGACCAGACACCCGTAATTTCCGAAGACACCATTACCTACATTTCCCAGGAAACTGCAGGAGCAGACGGTAAAGCAGTGTTCTCGAAATTTATTCCCAAAGATCCGCTTGTAAACGGTACTGTTTATATCGGCGGTTCTGACTCCAACCTCGAAGACGGAGCAGTTCTCTTCGGTTACCTTAAGACAGGTGAAGAAGAAACAGCTACGGTTTCGGGAACAGTAACAAGCTCTGCAGACTCCACATGGGCTACAAAGGTTGTTATGACAAATACAACAGACGCGACTGCAACATATGAAATCACAACAGAAACAGGCGCATACTCCATCACTCTTCCTCTTGGAACATATAAGATGGAAATTACAAAGACTGCTCACCTTTCCTACACAGATAACAGCGTAGAGGTTGAAGGCGATGTTGCTTATGCTGATGTTGAGCTTACCGCAGGTGATGCTGACGCGAGCGGTGCGATCGGTGTTGACGATATAACTGTTATAATAAATTATTTCGGTCAGTCAACAGGATTCGATAATTCTTGCGACATTGATAACAGCGGAAGTATCGGTATAGACGATTTAACATCTGTAATTAAGAGCTTTGGATTGGCTTCAACTGTAGTAGACTAATTTCAGGAGGATATTCATAATGAAAAACTTTATTAAATTTTTCGCTCTTGCAATTGCATGCATTCTTATGATGAGCGCTGTTGCTTTTGCAGAAGGCGAACCCGCTATCACAATTACAAACGAAGTAATCGATGAAGATGCAGGCATTTATGCTTTTCGTGTAGCTGCAGAAGCTAATCCCGGCATCAAAGTTTTCTCAATTCATTTTTCATACAATTCCGATGTTGTAATCCCTTACGACTATGCATTTGAAACAAGTTTTGACGTAACAGATACAGCTACAAATGAAACCACTTCATACATCGATGATGTATACTACAAAGACGACAATGCCATCTGCTTTGAAGTTGCTACAAAACTTACACTTAATACTACACTTTATGAAATTGATGCGGCAAACAACAGAACAGCAGTGTATCCTGTATTCTCAACATCGTCAAATCGTAGTGCTCACACAGCAGGAAACGTATTCGATTACTACTATACCCTTGCTTCTGGCAAAACCATCGATGATGTAGAATTCGCTCTTGAAGACACTTCTACTGTTTTCACAAATATAAAGGGTACATCCAACAAAGACTCTGCAGTTCATATATATGCATCTGTTACAGATGGAACTGAATATAAAGGTGTTAACGGCGAAATCATCGTTGACGCATTCTTTGACGAAGAAGAAGTCACCGCAAGCAAAATCACAGTCCCCGCAGGTTCCACAGTATACTTTGTTGACGGAACAAGCACAACCTACGCTGCTGAAACAGAAGTAGAAGTTCCCGCAGCAGCAGGTCTCCTTTATGTGAACACAGGTTACACAACGCATGCTGTATACGCAGTTGATGCAAACGGCGTTGCAACCAAGGTTGACGCACTTGATAACGCAGTTCTCGGTATGGACAACGCAAGTATCAGAACAAGCGGCGTTAAGGGTATCCGTTTTGCTTCTGCATTCAATAACGACGCAAAGGCTCTTGATTTCGACGAAAGTGCAGCATACGAAATCGCAGAATACGGCTTCATCGTAACTGCCGAAACAACAGCAACAGGTCTTAAGGATACAGCCTATACTCTTGATATGGCTCTCGTTGCAGCAGGTAAAGCAAAGACCGGTGTTGCTTACAACAAGGCTGACGGCACCGACGTTATTTACAGCATTACCGAAGATGATTACACAATTTTCACAAGCGTTCTTAAGAACATCCCCACAAGCAAGGCTTCTCTCACAGCCACAATCGCTTCCCGTCCTTACTACATCGTAACAGACGGTGAAAACGAAACTATTCTTTACGGTGAAATCACAAAGAGAAGCATCTATGACGTTGCAAAGTTAATCAAGAATGCAAACGGAACAGATTACACCGAAAACAAGGCTTACATCGATGAAATCATCACAGCTGTTGACGGAACACAGCCTGCTGTGCTTACAACAGAAATTACACTTGATGTTTCAAAGCTCTTTGATTAATACCGATTTACAGCATAAATCGCCGTCCGAAAAGGGCGGCGATTTGTTTTTATTGTAATTACACCCATCAAATCCCCTCAAATACTCAATATTTATAAAAATGTTAAAAATTAAACTCAAAATTTGTATCAATTAAGTATTTACATTTCCGTATATATGTGATATCATATATACGTATCATTTTGCATACTTATAAAATTCAGGAGGAATATCAAAATGTCCAGAAGAAAGATATCCATGGATGGTAATACCGCTGCGGCTCACGTATCGTATGCCTTCACAGAAGTATCTGCCATCTACCCCATCACTCCTTCCAGCCCCATGGCTGAAGTGACAGACACATGGTCCGCTACAGATAAGAACATCTTCGGCGAACCCGCAAGAAACATTTTCGGCGAAAGAGTAAAGATGATTGAAATGGAATCAGAAGCAGGTGCTGCAGGTGCAGTACACGGCTCTCTTGCTTCCGGTGCTCTCACTACTACTTATACCGCATCTCAGGGTCTTCTCCTTATGATCCCGAACATGTATAAGATTGCCGGCGAGCTTCTTCCTAACGTTATTCACGTTTCAGCTCGTTGCGTTGCTTCTCATGCACTCAACATTTTCGGTGACCACTCCGACGTATATGCGTGCCGTCAGACAGGTTACGCTATGCTCGCAGAATCCAACGTTCAGGAAATCATGGACCTTGGTGCAGTAGCTCACCTTTCTACAATCAAGGGCAGAGTTCCCTTCCTCAACTTCTTCGACGGCTTCCGTACTTCTCATGAAATTCAGAAGATCGAAGTTTGGGAAACAGAGGATCTTAAGGAAATGGTTGATATGGATGCAGTTAAAGCATTCCGCGACCGTTCTCTCAACCCCGAAAAGCCTGTTCTCAGAGGTTCTGCTCAGAACGGCGACATCTTCTTCCAGAACAGAGAAGCTTGTAACACATACTACAATGCACTTCCCGCAATCGTTGAAGAATACATGGACAAGGTTAATGCTAAGATCGGCACTAACTACAAGCTCTTCAACTACTACGGTGCACCCGATGGAGACAGAGTTATCATTGCTATGGGTTCTGTTTGTGACGTTTGCGAAGAAGTTATTGTCTACATGAATGCAAACGGCGAAAAGGTTGGTCTTATCAAGGTTCGCCTTTACAGACCTTTCGTTCCCGCAAAGCTCCTTGAAGCTATTCCCGAAACTGTTAAGAGCATCGCTGTTCTCGACAGAACAAAGGAACCCGGCTCTCAGGGTGAACCTCTCTACCTCGACGTTGTTACTGCTCTTGCTACAATGGGCAGAACAGGCATCAAGGTTGTAGGCGGTAGATACGGTCTCGGTTCCAAGGATACAGCTCCCGCTTCCATCTTTGCAACCTTTGAAAACCTCAAGAGTGCAGAGCCTAAGAACAGCTTCACTCTCAGCATCGTTGATGACGTTACCGGCCTTTCTCTCGATGAAAAGCCTGCTCCCGATACAGCTCCCGAAGGCACAATCAGCTGCAAGTTCTGGGGTCTCGGCGGCGACGGTACTGTTGGTGCTAACAAGAACTCCATTAAGATCATCGGTGACCACACCGACAAGTTCATCCAGGCATACTTCCAGTATGACTCCAAGAAGACCGGCGGTGTTACCATTTCTCACCTGAGATTCGGTGACAAGCCCATCAAGTCTTCCTACTATATCACAAAGGCAGACTTCGTTGCTTGCCATAACCCCTCCTACATTCTCAAGGGTTATAAGATTGTTAACGACGTAAAACCCGGCGGTAAGTTCCTTCTCAACTGTCAGTGGACACTTGAAGAGGTTGAAAAGTATTTGCCCGGTGCTGTTAAGAACTACATCGCTAACAACAACATCGAATTCTACACAGTTAACGCTATTGACAAGGCTGCAGAGATTGGTATGGGCAAGCGTACAAACACCATTCTTCAGTCTGCATTCTTCGCACTTGCAAACATCATGCCCATAGGCGAAGCTGTTGATTACATGAAGTACATGGCTAAGAAGTCCTACCTCAAGAAGGGCGAAGCTGTAGTTGAAATGAACTACAAGGCGATCGATGCCGGTGTTGACGCAATTGTTAAGGTTCCTGTTCCCGAAGCTTGGAAGACAGCTGAAATTGAAGCAGCTGCAGAAGCAGTTGAAAACAAGAGAGAAGATCTTGCTAAGTTTGTTAACAACATCGTAACTCCCGTTAACCTCATGGACGGTGACAGCCTGCCTGTTTCCAAGTTCATGGATTACGTAGACGGTACATTCCCTCAGGGTTCTACCGCTTACGAAAAGAGAGGCGTTGCAGTTCTCGTTCCCGAATGGATTCCCGAAAACTGCGTACAGTGTAACAACTGTGCTTATGTATGTCCTCATGCAACACTCCGTCCTTTTGCTATGAGCGAAGAAGAAGCTGCGGCAGCTCCCGGTGCCACAAAGTTCACCGCTAAGATGATTGGTAAGGGCTGCGAAAGCTACAAGTTCACAATCGCTATTTCTCCTCTTGACTGTATGGGCTGTGGCGTCTGCGTTGACGTATGTCCCACAAAGCCCGAAAAGAGAGCTCTTAAGATGGTTCCTCAGGCTAGTCAGATGGATCAGCAGGAAGTATTCGATTACGCTGTTGCAACTGTTACCAAGAAGGAAACTCCTTTTGCAGAGACTTCCGTTAAGGGCAGCCAGTTCAACCAGCCTCTCCTCGAATTCTCCGGATCCTGCGCAGGTTGTGCTGAAACCTCTTACGCAAGACTTATCACCCAGCTCTTCGGTGAAAGAATGTACATCTCCAACGCTACAGGTTGTTCTTCTATCTGGGGTGGTTCATCTCCTGCTACACCTTACACCGTAAACCGTGACTCTCTCAGAGGTCCGGCTTGGGCTAACTCCCTCTTTGAAGACAACGCTGAACACGGTCTTGGTATGTACCTCGGTCAGAAGACAATCCGTGAAAAGCTCATGAATAAGGTTGCTGAAATGGCACAGTCCGACAAGGCATCTGATTCCTTCAAGGCTGCAGCTCAGAACTATCTTGATACTGCAAATAACGGCAAGGCTAACGAAGCTGCTACAAAGGCACTCGTAATTGAACTCGAAAAGGCAGCAGCAGAAGGCTGTCCCGTAGCGCCCGAAATACTCGCTGAAAAGCAGTACCTATCCAAGAAGTCCGTATGGATCTTCGGTGGTGACGGATGGGCATAAGATATCGGCTTTGGCGGTCTTGACCATGTAATCGCTTCCGGCGAAGACGTAAACATCATGGTATTCGATACAGAAGTTTACTCCAACACAGGCGGACAGGCTTCCAAGGCATCCAACCTCGGTCAGGTTGCACAGTTCGCAGCAGCAGGTAAAGCAATCGGTAAGAAGGATCTTGCTCAGATCGCTATGTCCTACGGCTATGTATACGTTGCACAGATAGCAATGGGTGCTGACATGAACCAGACAATCAAGGCTCTCGCAGAAGCTGAAGCATATAACGGTCCTTCCATCATCATCGGCTATGCACCTTGTGAAATGCACGGTGTTAAGGGCGGTATGACCAACTGCCAGGCTGAAATGAAGAAGGCAGTTGAAGCAGGCTACTGGCAGATGTTCCGTTACAATCCTGCTCTCAAGGCTGAAGGCAAGAATCCCTTCACTCTCGACAGCAAGGAGCCTACTGCTTCCTACATTGACTTCATCAAGAGCGAAACACGTTACAGCCGTCTTGCTCAGGCATTCCCCGAAAGAGCAGAACAGCTCTTTGCTCAGGCGGAAGCTAAGTCCAAGGAAAAGTACGAAAGACTTATCAAGCTCGGCGAGCTTTACAACTAATATAAAGCAAAATTTCGCGGAACGTCCATTGGGCGTTCCGCTTTTTTTGTTGTATTCTCTCTTTTCACATAAAAAATGCACCTGCAAAAGCTTTTGTCTTTTGTGGTGCATAATGCTTGCTATGTTTTAAAATTTTATATATTCTTGGGAAGTGACGTGAAAAGTCCATCTTTTTCAAGGTGCTCGCTGTAAGCATAAGCTAAAAGCTCAAATTCAAGCGTTTCCGAATCATAGTCAACAACAGATACAGAAGCATTCGGAACCCACTCAAGTTTTAGAATCTCATCAAGAGGCTTTCTCTGCCAGATGCAGCCCATGCACCTTAAAGGAGTTGCATGCGTGCCGACAAGCACTGTCTTACCTGCATTTTCTCTTGCAACCTTTTCAAAAGCGGCATTTATACGCACACTCAGTTCCTTTACACTCTCTCCACCGGAACATCTGCAATTTGCAAGATCGTGTGTCCACGCATAATAATCCTGCGGGTATTCTTTTTCTATATCCGTAAACTTCATTCTTTCCCATTTGCCTGCTTTTATTTCACGAAAACTTTCATTTTTAATGACCTCAAGCCCCTCGTGTTTTTCGGCTATAATACGGGTTGTATGGTATGCTCGTTCAATATCACTTGCAAACGCTGAATCAATATGTATGTCCTTTAAAAGCTTTGCCGTACACTCTGCCTGCGTGATTCCAACTTCCGTAATGTCTGAATTGTAATGACCGTGAAACTCTGCAAGAAGATTTCCCTCGCTCTGTGCATGGCGCACTGCAATAATCCTTGTTTTCATAAAAACCTCGTTTTTCTTAAAGTATCGAACGCATGGCAACCGTCAGCTTTACATCATCCGGTGTATATCCTGAAGCCGTCAAAGCCTGGGCAGATGTTTTGTAGCAAAGCTCAGGCGTATTGTTCTCAGCCGACAAATGTGCCAGAATAACTTTTTTTGTGCCCTTATCAATAAGCTGCGGCAAAAACTGAGCACACGCGTCGTTTGACAGATGCCCGTTTTCCGAAAGTATTCTTTTTTTCAGAATATACGGATACGGCCCGTTTTTCAGCATATTGACATCGTGATTCGATTCAAACACAACGCTTTCACATCCGAAAAGTCCTCGTTTTATATCGTCGGTTATGTGTCCGATATCCGTTGCATATCCGAACGCTTTTCCGTCGGAGAAGTTAAAACGGTAACCGACACTTCCGTTTGAATCATGCGGCGTTTGGAAAATATCAACGTCAATTTCGCCGACCGTTATGTGCTCTGACGCATTTGCAATTTGGACACTTCTTGCAAGCGCACTGTCCTGCGAAAGATTCATTCCCGAAAGAGACGCGCTGTTTATATATACAGGAACAGGGAAATGCTTACACATAACCTCAAGCCCCTTTATGTGGTCGGAATGCTCGTGAGTTACAAACACAGCCTTTATGTTGGCTATATCCGTTCCCAGCTTCATGAGTGCCGTGCGGATATTCTTGAACGACACACCCGCATCAATAAGCACCTCGTCCTCACCGTATTTTATGTATACACAGTTTCCGGATGAGCCGGAAAACATAGGCATTGCTTTAAACATTTTTCACCGTCAGCTAAATATATTTATAAGGCTTATAAACCATTCCTGCTCCGAGAGAAGCAGAAGATACGTATAATCGCACAGTATGGTTACAAGAAAGGGCAGGAACAGCGCAACAAAAATTTTCATCACTTTTTTTCGTTTATCTGCCCTTACCTGTGCTTCATTCGCGGGAAGCTCTGACTGCTCTTTTTCCGTCTTTTTCTCGTTGCTCATGTAAAGGAATATGTATATGCAAACAGTCAGTATCGAAACAATCTGATAAATTGCCATAATGGGATAAAACATAAATCTGTTTGCAAGCATATACACAGCTGCCACAGCAGTAAGACTTACAAGGAACAGCAGGAAGTATTTTAAATTCTTCTTTCTCATTTCTTACATAAGTGCGTCAATGCACACAGCACCGTATTTACGAACGGAAAGTACATAAACGTTACCCTCTCCGAATACGCTCTCAAGAGTCGCTCTGTAGGTATCGACAAGGTTCTTGGGAACAAACGCCTGAATAGTGCCTGCAAAACCGCCGCCGTGTACTCTGTAAGCAGAGCCAGGAACGCCGTTAAGTACCTCGCCCGAAAGTGCAAGTGCAACTGAAAGTCCCTGTTCGTTTACGTTCTTAACGGTATATACGTTCTGAAGCATTGTCGCAGAAGAAAGTCCCGAATTTCTTGCGCCCGAAAGGAAGCCCTCAAGGTTATCGGATGTGAGTGCATTTCTCTGTGCGGCAACTCTCTCATTTTCATTAAGGAAGTGAAGTGCACGAAGCAGACACTTATCGCCGAGCTTTTCGCGTATTTCCGCAGCTCTTGCGATAACATCGCTTTTTTCAACTTCTCTTAGAAAATCCTTGCCGAAAAGATTTGCAACCTTTTTCATGTCGGCAGGAATTGAAGCATAGTCCTCGTTAAGGTCGGCATGGTTTCCGCCTGTGTTTACAATACAAAGCGCAACGCCGTATTTATCAAGGTCAAAAGGAAGTCTTTCAACTATGGGGTTCTTTGTATCTGCAAAGTCAATTGCAACAAAACCGCCTGCTGCACACGCAATCTGGTCCATGAGTCCGCAGGGCTTTCCGAAGTGAACGTTTTCGGAATACTGTGCGATTTTTGCAATTTCAACGTTGTCAATCTTTCCGTCGTTATAGAAATAATTGAGCATGTTTCCAACCATGTCCTCGAATGCCGCAGACGAAGAAAGTCCGCTTCCTTTAAGAACGTTTGATGTGGTATATGCATAGTATCCGCCTATCTCAAGACCGTTTTTCTTAAAGCCGTCGCACATTCCGCGGATAATTGCGCTTGCCTTATACTTTTCTTCTTCACAAACTGTTTCAACATCGCAAAGGCTTACAACATCTTCGGGAAATCCCTCTGACTTTATTGCAATTTCAGCTTTTTCTGTCTTTGCGGCGACCGAAATAATGTCAAGGCTTATAGATGCCGCAAGAACTCTGCCGTGGTTGTGGTCTGTGTGGTTTCCGCTTATTTCGCTTCTGCCTGCAACCGAGAAAAGGCGAATATCAGCGTCACCCGCCACATCACCGTAGGTTTCTTCAAAGCCTTTAGCGCATGCAAGATATCTTTCGTGTATTTTTGCAAGGTCTGCATCCTTGCCGTAAAGTTCAAGAAACGCTTTGTCAAAACAGCCTTCTGCTATCGCAGATTTTATTTTTGTGATATTCATTTTGTTATACCGTCCCTTTCAAAGAAGTTTAGTTTTATTTAGTCTTTAAAGAATGCACAGAATGCACAGTAAGCCGAGTATACGTCGGTTTTGGAAACAACTTCGCACGGAGCGTGCATCGCAAGTACCGCAACGCCGATATCAATAACATCCATATTGAGCTTTGACAGGTACTTTGCAACCGTACCTCCGCCGCCCTGGTCAACCTTTCCAAGCTCACCCGTCTGCCATATAACACCGTTTTTATCAAGCAGGTTTCTTATATATCCCACAAACTCCGCACGTGCATCGTTTGTAGAGTATTTTCCGCCGGAGCCGGTAAACTTTGTAACGCACACGCCCTTATTGATGAATGTAGAGTTTCTGCTCTCGTAAACCTCTGCAAAGTTCGGGTCAAAGCACGCATTAACATCTGCCGACAGGCACTTGGAATTAGCAAACATCTTTCTCGGATTTGCGCCCATGTTCTCGCAAAGCTCGGTTAAAATATCGATAAACGCATAAGACTGCATTCCTGTGTTTCCGTCACTTCCCGTTTCTTCTTTGTCGGCAAAAATGGTAACGATTGTATGCTCGGGAGCTTTCTTTGAGCATTCAACTGCCGCGGTAAGAATCGGATATGCGCAAACTCTGTCATCGTGACCGTATGCAAGCATCATGCTTCTATCAAATCCGACGTCTCTTGCCTTCTGGCTCGGCACAAGGCAAAGCTCGCTTGAGAGAAGGTCAGCTTCTGTTATTCCGTACTTGTCGTAAAGAAGCGAAAGCACATTAAGCTTTATTTTTTCGCTGACCTTTTCGTCGTCATACGGACGGCTGCCGCACAGAACATTAAGCATTTCTCCGTTAAACACCTTGGACATAGGCTTTGCAACCTGATCCTGTGCCAAATGAGGAAGAACATCGGTTATATAGAATACAGGATCGTTTTCGTCCTCGCCGATTGAAATATCTATCTTTTCTCCGTCTGCCTTTATAACAGAACCGTGAAGTGAAAGAGGAATTGTTACCCACTGGAATTTCTTGAGTCCGCCGTAGTAATGTGTCTTAAAGAACGCCATACCGCCATCCTCGTAAAGCGGATGCTGCTTTAAATCTATTCGAGGACTATCTACATGTGCTGCCGCAACATGAAGTCCGTCTTCAAGAGGTCTCTTTCCGACTGTTATAATATAGATTGATTTTCCTCTGTTATTAAAGTAAACCTTGTTACCGCTCTTGTACTTCTTTCCGTACTCAAACGGAACAAAGCCATTCTTTTCAAGATACTCTACTGCATAATCAACGGATTCCCTCTCAGTTTTGCATGTATCGAGAAACTTTTTGTAATCCTCACAGTACTCGTATGCCTTTTTTATCTGCGCATCCTTTTGTGTTTCGTATGCGCTCTTCTGTGAAAGAAACAGTTTTTCCTTGAGCTGTTCGCCCTTTGTCTTTTCTGCCATAATTTATATTCTCCTTCGTAAGCTTAGTTTATTTTCCGTTATAAAGCTCTGAGTAAATTTTCACCGCTTCCGACACCTTTTCAACATACGAAGCAGTTTCTGCATAGGGTATGTTTACAAGCCTGCCGTTGTCATTGTATTCAGGACTTGCAAGCCAGCCTGCAACGCGTGAACGTCCTGCATTATACGCAGCATACGCGTTTTCCCAGATTCCGAACTCCGTATACAAAAGGCTCAGAAACAGCGTTCCCGCCCTTATATTGATTTCGGGGTTATACAGCATATCGGCGCTGTCACTCTCAAAGCTCTCCTTTGTGCAAAGCCAGGCGTAGGTGTCCGGAGTTATCTGCATAAGTCCGATAGCACCCTTGCTTGAAACAGCGTCACTCTTAAATGAGCTTTCCGTTTTGATTACTGCATAAATTATTTCTTTTGGCACCGAATATGCTTCGGAATATTTTTCCACAAACTCAGTGTACTCTGTCGGATGTGTAACTTCAAGAATCTTTTGCTCAACTCCGAGGTAGAGAAAACCGACAAGTGCCGCAATTATTAGAATTATTACTATAGCTATTGTTCTCTTCATTTATACCAAAATACTACAGGAAAAACCTGCAAGCAATCCTTTCAGTGTAATTTTGCTTCCGAAAGAAGCTTTTTCATTATGTTTTCACACTCTAAAGCAAAGCTGTCACGCTCGCCGTTGTTGTACAGCACATAGTCCGATTTTTCAATGTAAAAGCTGTCGTCCTTCTGACTGTGAAGCCGTATATCGGCAGTGTCGGCATCGATATTGTCGCGCTGCATAATACGCTCGCGTCTTATATCCTCGTTCGCCGTAACACTTACAATTCTGTCGCAAAGACTGTCTGCACCGCTTTCAAAAAGCAATGGGGCGTCAATAATCGCAATGAGCTTTCCGTCTTTTTCGCACTGTAAACGCCATGCCTTTACATTTTTCATTATGTATTTGTGAGTAATTTGATTGAGTTTTGCATGTTTCTCTTCGTTGGAAAACGAAAGAGTGGCAAGGCGCTTTCTGTTAAGTGTGCCGTCGTCATTCAGAATTTCAGTTCCGAAATAATCGCAAAGCTCTTTTAAGCATTCGCTTCCCTTTCGGGCAACCTCTCTTGCCGTAACATCGGTGTCAAGATATGCTATCTCCGAAAACTTTTCAGCCGCTTTGCAAAACTCACCCTTACCTGCACCCGTTTTACCCGTAAGTCCGACCGTCAGCATTTTTTATCTGCCTCCCCGCCCTTTTCCGTATCAACAACATTAAACGATGCGGCTCTTAGCATTCTGTTATATATTGCAAGAGAAATACCTGCCGTCTTTTCGGGGAGAGAAGCGTATACGCATACTCCACCGTCAATCGCATCTGTTGTTCTCAGTGCATCAAAAAGTCTTTCGGCGTATTCCTCGCTGTTGTTGCGGCTGCCCATGAGAATTATTCTGCCGCTTCTTTCGTCGCAATCCTCGTCATAGCAGATGATTATGTTGCTTTTATCCGGTAGCAAAGTTTCTATGTGTTTTCTTACACTCTGTGCGCTTCCGTTTAAAAGCACAACCTTCTTTTCGGGTGCATAGTGCTTATATTTCATACCCGGAGACGAAGCCTTTTGCCCTTCTTTAAGAGCTTCAAGTACAGCATCCGAAACTTTCACATTGCCAAGCAGTCTTTCAAGCATTTCCTTTGTAAATCCGCCGGGACGGAGTATTTCGGGAATATCTCCCGTAAGGCTGACTACCGTTGACTCAAGTCCGACACGGCAAGCTCCTGCATCAATTATAACATCGGCTCTGCCGTACATATCGTCAATTACGTGCTGTGCTCTTGTAGGACTTGGCTTTCCCGAAAGATTAGCACTGGGAGCAGCTACAGGAAGACCCGAAAGCTCAATCAGCTTTCTTGCCACTTTTGAGAGCGGAACTCTCATACCAACGCTCGAAAGTCCTCCCGAAGTAACAGATGGAACAATATCTCTCTTTGGCAAAACAACCGTGAGAGGCGCCGGCATTTCATCCTTTAACACCTCAAAAAATCTGTTGCCCTCGGCATACGCGTATTCATTTATTCTTTCTGCGCTTTCAACATGAACTATAAGCGGATTATCCTGCGGTCTACCCTTTGCTTTGAAAATCGAAGCAACCGCATTTTCGTCAAGTGCGTTTGCACCGAGTCCGTAAACGGTTTCCGTGGGAAACGCGACAAGTCCGCCTTTTTTCAGAACATCTGCGGCAAATTCCAGCTTTTCGATATCGCCGCTTTCCGAAAGCGTCGGCGATACACAAAGCACCTGTGTTTTTTCAAGTATCATCTTCTTAAAACTCGCTGTTCTGCAATTTTTCTGCTCTGTCAGCAGTAATGAGAGCATCTATAACGCTGTCAAGGTCACCGTCAAGAATTGCCTCAAGGCTGTAAAGCGTAAGACCGATTCTGTGGTCGGTAAGGCGGCTCTGCGGATAATTATACGTTCTTATTCTCTCGCTTCTGTCGCCTGAGCCTACTTGACTCTTTCTCTCGTCTGCTCTCTCCTGCTGTTTCTTTGTTCTTTCCATGTCATACAGCTTTGTTCTGAGCATCTTCATCGCCTTATCGCGATTCTTGAACTGGCTTCTTTCGTCCTGACACTCAACAACAAGACCTGTAGGCTTATGCGTAATTCTTATCGCGGAATCTGTCTTATTTACGTGCTGACCGCCCGCACCGCCGCTTCGGTAGGTATCAACCTCAAGGTCATTGGGGTTAATCTCAATTTCAACTTCTTCAGCTTCCGGAAGTACGGCAACGGTTATAGCCGACGTGTGAATACGTCCTTGTGTTTCAGTCTCGGGAACACGCTGAACTCTGTGAACGCCACTCTCAAATTTAAACCTTGAGAAAGCACCATTTCCTTCAACGGTAAAGGCAATTTCCTTTATACCGCCGAGCTCTGTTTCGTTGTTGTTCATAACCTCTATTTTAAAGCCCTTGCGGTCTGCATACATTGAGTACATACGGAAAACGCTGTGTGCAAACAGCGCCGCTTCCTCACCGCCTGTTCCTGCTCTGATTTCGACGATTACGTTCTTGTCGTCGTCTTCGTCCTTGGGAAGCAGCAGTACTTTAAGCTCCTCTGTCAGCACCTCGATGCTTTCCTTACAAGCGTTTATTTCTTCTTCGCACATTGCCTTCATATCAGGGTCGCTCTCGGCTGAAAGCAATTCCTTTGCCTGTGCAAGGTTATCTTCCGCGGTTTTATACTCACGGTATTTCTCTATTATAGGAGATAAATTCTTATGCTCCTTCATTAGATTTTTATATCTTTCGGCGTCGCTGATTACCGCCATGTCCATAAGTAGCTCATTTATTTCTTCAAAATGCTTCTCTGCTTCTCTCAGATTTTCAAACATCAGACTGTTTCTTCCTTTCGGGTTATGCTTTTTATATTTTTTTCAAGCTTTACTCTTGGTATTATCATTTCTCTGCCGCACCCGCAGCATCTTACTTTTATATCACTGCCTGCCATTAGCACAAGCATCTGTTTTGATTTTGATGTGCATGCGTGCGGCTTTTTCATTTCAAGCACGTCGCCTGCAGAAAATACTTTTATTTGTATGGCAATCACCTACTTTGTGTTTTAATCTTATTTGTTTTATGATTTTCCACTCGCCGTGGAGGCGTTACTCTTTCTGCTCGTGCAGAAAGGTAACCGAAAGAGCACGACTAAGAGCACCTACGGTTCTCTTAGTTATCTTTCCCTTATCGCCGACGCCTTTCTGTCTTACTTTTTCCTAAAACCTATCACTTTTCTTCAACGTATTTTAGTCTTATAAGTCTGCTTTTATAGCTTACGGCGATGACTTGTAAGACTACAACGCAGCAACAATGGTGCAAATCTGAAATTGATGTTTTTCAAATGTCAATTTCAGCAAGAAACGGACGCAGTCCGCGGCGATGACTTGTAAGATTGCAAAGCTGTAACAATGGAGCAAATCTGAAATTGGAATTGTTTGAAACTTAGTTTAAACCTGTTAGTATGCTTTTGTGAAATTGATGTTGTTTAAACATCAATTTCACCGTTTAAAAGTTTTTGCCAAGCTTTTTTCAAAAAGCGTGCACAATTATTTTTCCGTACCCTCGGTTCTTGCCGACACCGATACAAAACAGTATGCACACACAATAACTGCAATTGCCGAAGCAAACACAAGTGCAAACTGCAAGCTCTCCATGTTTTCAAAAGCACGTATATACGGATTTTCCATTGCCTCAAGGAATTTCTTTTCCGTGTTGATTGATGCCTTGTTTACGATATAAAGTCTTACGTCCTCATGCCTTGCAGCAAGCGTTGCGGCATAGGTGCGTGTAATATTTCTTGCGGCAAACAAAACGCCCGAAGCAACTGCAAATATTCTTGCAACAAACAAATTTATAAGTCCGTTTCTCCGTTTTTCTGCCTCAAACAGCCTTGTAAGCACACTGCACAAAACAAATATGCTTATTACAAACAGCACTGCTTCCGCAAGCGAGAACACACTTTCAACAATTAATGCTTTGCCCGTATTTATTTGCGCAAATTCCTCGGCAAAAAATGACTCCGAAGAATACAGATAGTTTATACCGAGATTAATTTTTGTCATATAAATATAATTGACAACCGATATTCCAAATCCCACAGAAAAAGCAGTATATAATACTCTTTTTATATCATATATTCTGCCCAGCCTTGCACACGCCCAAAAAAGCAGACAAAAGCCTATGGGATTCGGGATAACTCCTACAGCGTCCACCGAAAAATCAAGGAAAAATACAATTCCCGCCGCTAGAAGCGGATACACGCCTTTAAGTGTGTCGGAAACAACTTTATCCCTGTCGGCAAGATATTCGCCGGAATATTTTTCGCGGAGTTTTCCAACATAAACCTTGTCGCGTGATACACCCGAGAAAAATCCGAACGTTATGCACAAAAACACAATTCCCAGAACCAGACTAAGGATAAAGCATGCAAGCACAACATACGGTTCAATAAAGGAAAGCGGAAGCCGTCTTGATGCCCTATACGTCAAATCAAGCTCATCGTTCTGCGAAAGCACCTGTATTATCTGCGGTGCAAACGCCAAAACTCTTGTAACAACCGTGAATATTGCCGCCATCGAAAAAGCAGGCGACACCTTATTCAAATGCTTTTCGCCGCCGCATCTCTGCGCCGTATACTCAATTCCCACATATAAATTCTTGAAGAACGAGAGCATAAAGATAATTTCAAGCACCGAGAATACAAAAGTAAACGGAAGAAGATAATCTTCGTGACCTGCGTTCGTCCACATACAAAATACAAGCTTTACAAGAGAAATCCAGAAGAGAACAGTTGCATTTTTCCTTGCATCAAGCAGATTTTCATCTATTTTCGTGAGCTTTGAAAGTCCCTTGATTACAAGAAGCATTCCCAGAAAATCCGGGAAAAAGTCAAGCAGGCGAAAGCTCGGCTCAAAGGTAAAGCAAAGTCCCGAAAGTATCCATGCAAATCCCATTTTGTTCTCTCCTCTCTATAGATTTACTGTTACGATTTATCCTCACTTGTCTCAAGACTCTGAACGGTATACATGTTTTTTATCATGGTTTTTCCTGCGTTTTCACCCGAAAGCATAGTCACAAGCTCAAAGATAACCGGTCTTTCACTGTTTTCCGGCAAATCGCGTCTGAAAGTGCCGTCGTTGTGAAGTATTTTGAAGCTGACTTCATAAATACCGTACGAACACAAAATGCCGTTGTATGTATATTCTCCCGACATATCAGCAGTTTCCGCAACTGCAGTCACCTTTATATCATAAACTCTCTGCTGCGGAAAACGACGTTCAACATACTTTTCAAAGCCAACGGGATTTTCCTTGTATTCTTTTGTGAAAAGCTCAGGATACTCCTCATATCTTCCATGCGTTACAATATCAAAATACCGCACAAAAAATTTCTGACCGATACTCTGCAAATCCTCATCGATTGCCGACAGCGAAATCGCCTGTCCGTCGGCGGTCTTGAACATTATCTCGCGGTTTTGCGACATATACTCCTCTTCCGAGAAAATGTCGGCTTCATAATCCTCATCATAGTAATTGCGGAAAGAGCCGTACAGATAATCGTCCTCAGATTCTATAACCCTCTCTGTTCTTTCCTGCTTCAGTTTTTCCGAAATAAATCCGAAAACACCGGCTACTGCACACAGCAAAGCAAGAATCACAAGAATTATACCAAAAGCTCTTTTGAGGATTTTCTTGTCCTTTGACTTATCTTTGGGTGCGATTTTTTGTTTTTCAGTTTTTGTTTTCATTTTCAGCTTCTCTTCTTAGCTGCAGCCTTTTCCATGAAAGGCTTTGAGCTGATTATCATTCTCTCATGTGTTGCAGTACCTATAACTCCCGCCTTGTCAATGGCAGTTATCTTGAACACAAGGCGTCTGCCGTCAACCTCAACAAGCTCGCTCTCACATTCAACAGTCATTCCGAGAGGCGTGGCAGACAGGTGCTTTGCGTTAATCGAAATACCGACGGTTGTCTTGCCGGGCTCGAGGTATTTTTGAACAGAGCTTGATGCCGCACTTTCCATAAGAGCAATCATTGAGGGCGTTGAAAACACCTCTAAAAGTCCGCTGCCCATTGCGGCTGCACTGTTTGAGTGGCTGACAAGCGCCTGTTGTTTTCCTAAAATTCCGGGTTTTAACATATTTTCCTCCAAAGCTCGCGTTTTTCAGCGTTTTCTCTTTACGCTGAACGCGCTTTTTTCTTTCTTCTTGAGCATTGAATACTTTTCGTCGTATTCACGCATTTTTTTATTTTCCTCGTCAATAATCTCCTGAGTTGCTATCATCATGTAGCAAGAATAGATATATGACGCCGTAAGCACAAGTAAAACGAGTTCATAAAACAGCATTGCAATCGCCATATATCCCGAAAGCTGAAAGAATGACAGCACAATTCTTACAAAGCTCGCCACAGCAAACACAAATGTCGCCGTAATGCAAGTCCTTGCTTTCTTTATGCCCTTTTCATATTCCGTCTCACGGCAAATACCCCAAAGAGATGTGCAAAGCTGAAGTTGGAACACGCAGAATATTCCGTAATACAAGAGCGAATCGACAAGTGCAAAGGTCTTTGTCTGCATGATGTCGGTAAATCCAAACGTATTTCCCGTCCACAACAAAGTATAAACTGTAAAATACAGGAAAAATACAGCACTTGTATTTCTTGCCTTTACGAAATTTTCTCCGTACACCGACAGCTTTGAAAGACCTCTGTACATAAGATACGTGCCGATTAGTTCTACAGGAACTATTTTAAAGAACAGAAGTGTTACATATCCGAGAAATATAATTCCAAATCCCATCTTTAACTCCTAACTTCTAATTCCTCATTCCTCATTTTCATTTGCTCCGCAGCACTTCTTATACTTCTTGCCGCTTCCGCAAGGACACGGATCGTTTCTTCCAACCTTTTCGGCTGCGCTCTTTACATACGGAGTTTTTGCAGCCTCCGGCTTTGCGGCGCTTCCGTATACGCTGTCCTTACCAGAAGGCGGCGCTATAGGCGCCATTCTTCTGGACTCCGACATGTTTTTCGGTCCTTCGGCGTGTTTTACAGTAGATGCAGGAAGCACCGAAAGAAGCATCTTTACGGTTTCTTCTCTTACGTTTGCAACCATTTCGTCAAACATATTCGCCGACTCAAAGCGGTATTCGTTAACGGGGTCCTTCTGACCGTACGCACGAAGTCCGATTCCTTCTTCTAGATCGTCCATTGCATCGATATGGTCTACCCAATGTCTGTCAACATTTCTCAGAAGCACTATTCTCTCAATCTCGCGAAGTGCTCCCTCAGGGAATAATTTTTCCTTTTCCTCATACTTTGTTCTTGCCCTCTCGACAAGCTCATCCGTAATCGACTGTACAGATACTTTATTTACTTCATTATCCGAATACTTAAAGTCGCTGTCATCCGTAAGCACACCGTAAAAATAGCCTCTGAGTCCGTCAAGGTTCCAGTCCTCAAACATTTCACCCGTAAGAAAATTAGCACAAGCATTTTCAACGTATTCATCAATCATCGAAAGTATCTTTTCGTGAATATCGTCGCCGTTCAAAACATCGCTTCTCTGCTTATAAATAAGCGCTCTCTGCTTATTCATAACATCGTCGTACATAAGCACGTTCTTTCTGCGGGTGAAGTTCATTTCTTCAAGGCGCTTCTGAGCGTTTTCAATTGTATTTGAAAGAATCGCCGCGTCAATGGGTGTGTTTTCTTCAAGACCGAGTCTTGCAACCATGCCGCTTATTTTATCGCTTCCGAAAAGACGGAGCAAATCGTCTTCAAGCGAAAGGAAAAATCTTGACGAACCGGGGTCACCCTGACGTCCGGCACGACCTCTTAGCTGGTTGTCAATTCTTCGGCTTTCGTGTCTTTCCGTACCGAGAATAAACAAGCCTCCCGCTTCTGCAACCTTCTTTGCTTCGGGTGCAATTTCTTCCTTGAAGCGTTTATAGAGAGAAGAATACGTTTCACGCAAAGCAATAACTTCTTGGTCATCTGTTTCAAAGAAGCTTGTTGCAATGCTTATCTGCTCCGGCTCATAGCCTTGCTTTTTCATTTCATTCTTTGCAAGGTATTCGGCGTTACCGCCAAGCATGATATCCGTTCCTCGACCTGCCATGTTGGTAGAAATTGTAACTGCACCGAATTTTCCTGCCTGTGCAACAATTTCCGCTTCCTTTTCATGGAATTTGGCATTGAGCACCGTATGAGCAATTCCGTTACGGTTTAAAATATCGGACAAAAGCTCGCTCATTTCAATCGAAACCGTACCCACAAGCACAGGCTGACCTTTGGCATTACATTCCTTAATCTGGTCAACTATTGCCTGATATTTGCCTCTCTTTGTTCTGTAAACGCTGTCAGGCATATCTTTTCTTATCATGGGACGGTTTGTGGGAATTTCAACAACGTCAAGGTTGTAAATTTCTCTGAATTCGTCCTCCTCGGTAAGCGCAGTACCCGTCATACCCGAGAGCTTTGTATAGAGTCTGAAAAAGTTCTGGAAGGTAATTGTAGCAAGAGTTTTTGATTCGTTCTTTATCTTTACGTTTTCCTTTGCTTCTATTGCCTGATGAAGTCCGTTTGAAAAACGTCTGCCGAGCATGATACGTCCCGTAAACGAATCAACAATTAAAACCTCGCCGTCTTTTACAACGTAGTCAACGTCTCTTTTCATGCTTCCGTGAGCGCGTATTGCAAGGTTTATGTGATTTGAAAGCTGGATGTTATCCGTATCCGAGAGATTGTCAACTCCAAAATATCTTTCAGCCTTCTTTACGCCTTCTGCAGTTAAAACAACAGTCTTTTTCTTTTCGTCAACAATATAGTCACCCGTTATGTTATCCTGGTCTTCTTTATTGTCAAGCTCCTTTATAACATGACTTGTAAGCGTTCTTGCAAACTTATCCGCTTTCTGGTACATTTCGGAGGATGCGTCACCCTCACCCGAAATTATAAGCGGAGTTCTCGCCTCGTCTATGAGAATCGAGTCTACCTCATCGACAATCGCAAACGCATGGCCTCTCTGAACTACATTTGCCTTGTTTGTTGCCATGTTATCTCTCAGGTAGTCAAAGCCGTATTCGTTATTCGTACCGTAGGTAATATCCGCAGCATACGCTTCTTTTCTCTGAGCCTGCGTGATTCCATGTACGATAAGTCCGACAGACAGACCGAGATAGTTATAAACCTTTCCCATCCATTCGCTGTCGCGGCGTGCAAGATAGTCGTTGACTGTTACGATATGAACGCCCTTGCCGCTGAGTGCATTAAGATAAGCAGGCAGTGTTGCCATAAGTGTCTTACCTTCACCCGTTTTCATTTCTGCAATTCTGCCCTCATGGATTATCATACCGCCTATGAGCTGAACTCTGAAATGCTTCATCTCAAGAACTCTCCATGAAGCCTCTCTTATTGTTGCAAAAGCCTCGGGAAGAATGTCGTCAAGCGTTTCGCCGTTTGCAAGTCGCTCTTTCAGTACATCTGTCATTCCGCGAAGTTCTTTTTCGCTCATTGCGGAAAACTTTTCGTCAAGTGCTTCGATTTTATCAATTGTTGCAAGAAGCTTTTTAACTTCACGCTCGCTTCTTGTACCGAACATTTTTGTAAATATAGACATTTTTATTAAAACCTCTTTCGTGATTACTTAAATTTATACGAGGAAAGTATCTTTTCAAATTCCTCGGTGTGAGAATCATAAGCTTCGGGAGCCGCCGTAAAGGTAACCATATACACATTTCCCATTCTCACGCAAATCACAGTCTGGCAGTTAAAGCTGTCTTCGCCCATATCCACGGTATAAAACACATGTCTTGCTATAACGCCCGAAAGAGTTGTTTCTTCCATGGCATTGACATTCATCGTGCCGAAAGTGCCCTCATAGTTTGCTTTATAATCTTCCCAGAAATCGTCTGCACCCATTTCCTCCTGCAGTCCGAAAGAAACCGCAGAAACATTTGTTTTATCGGCAGTATCATATGCCGCAAGCATACTTGTTGTATAGCTTATTTCCCAGTCCGACGGAACTTCAAGTGTGAAATCACAGCTTACATCGGACAAAATCTGCATACCCTCCGAAGGCGTTTTTTTAGCACACGAGCCAAGTACAATACACGCCGCCGCTAGAGCTATAAAAGTAATTGCCGTTCTTTTCAAATCAAATCACCTTTACTTCACAAAAGTTATATAAAAAATCAGTATAATTATACACCAAAATCCTCTTTAAGTAAATACAAAACCATGTAAATTAACATATTATTATACTTTATTTTTCTTTTAATACTGACATTTTTAAGATTGACACAAAACTACATCTGTGGTACACTTAATTTAGACAAAAAATACCACAACGGAGGTACATAAAATGGCTAATGAAAAAATAAAGGGCTGTTCGTTTCATCACGTCGCCCTAAAAGTATCTGATTTTGACAAATCCCTCAAATTCTACACCGAAGGACTCGGTTTTGAAGTATTCCGCACATGGATAAGCGGTGCAGGAAGCAGAGTTGCACTTATCGACATGGGCAGCGGTGAATATTTTGAAATCTTCGCGGACGGCGAAAAGACAGAGCATGCCGAACCCAAAGCAGGCGAGTTTTTCCATCTTGCACTGAAAGCGGATGACCCACGTGCTGCATTTGAACGCGCTCTCGAATACGGCGCTACACCTCACATCGAGCCTAAAGACACATCTCTTCCATCAGAACCGCCGCTTCCTGCAACACTTGCCTTTGTAAAAGGCCCCGACGGCGAACAGATTGAGTTTTTTTACCCCGCTTCTTGACGCTTTTTGAAAAAAGCTTAGCAAAAACTTTTGTACCCGTGATTATACGGAAGTTTAAGGGAAGCTTTAATTGCCCGAGTATAGCTCCGTTTGTGCACCATAAATGCAAGTGCACAAACTAAATTGATTATTGAACATCATTAGGAGGTGCAATGCATGTCAAAACGCAAAAGGATTAACCAATTCAAGCTTCAAATAGCCGAAATATGCGAAAAACACAGCTATGAATTGATTGGCGATATCAGAAAATGCAAAATAGACGACAACTCATGGACATTTGCTGTAAAAATGGCGAACAAAAATGTTCTTGTAAAATTGATTGTGCCGTTCGGGCGTAAAAACACATGGCTTTGCGTTAATTCTCCTGAACACATTTCGGCAATTGCAACATTGTTTGGAATGCGTGGTCTTGGCGGCGCAATAGACATTCCAATTACAAAAGAGTATCGCTTCAGACTGCCAGAAACAGCTTTCGGTTTAGATAAAGAAAATTTAGAGAAGGTATTTCTTGTTTATCCCAAATGTACCCACTTCAATATCCGAGAAAATGATGCTCGACAACTGACCGAATTCCGCGTTGGCTTAAAACTCGGCGACATTTCCATTCACGATGGAGCTTCATTTAAGCATTTTCTTGAAACCCAAGGAGAACCAAGCAGATTCGCAGAATTCGGCGAATAGATTTAACCCTTTGTTTTCGTAACACGCAACACTTCCAACATCCAACTCTCCCCCATGAGAGAGGTAAGCCTCCGCGGCAAAGGAGAGAAATGAGCGGAGGGCAAGAAGTTATAATAGTCTTTTGCACTAATCAGATTTTGACCTTGCCAACGGTCAAAATCTGCGAAACCCAATATTTGCATAACCTTGACCGAGCCATCTCTCCTTTTGAGCGGCGTGCTCTTTTGGTTACTTTTCTGCACGGGCAGACGTGGTGCTCGTAGAGTAAAACGTAACGCCGTCGGCAGACAATAACTATAAAGTTGTTTTATCACCCTCGCGACGAAGTCGCAGATGTAAAAAATCCCTACATAAACTATCAAAAAACCGCCGAAGGCTCAAAGCCTGCGGCGGTACTGATTTATGCCATTTTCTTGTCGATAACAATCCGTCTGCCGGTTTCTCCCGTTTTCTCAAACGTGACATCATACCTGTCCTCCGGAAGCGCAAACGTAATATTTTCGCTCCACTCAACGGCACATATGCCACCTCTGTCAAGATAGTCGTAAAAACCCGTGGAATAAAGACTGTCATCGTCCGTTATGCGGTACATGTCGAAATGGAAAATATCGACATCACCTCTGTACTCGTTAACAATCGCATAGGTAGGACTTGAAACGCGTGCGTTTTTGCAGAATACCGAGCAAAGCCCTCTGACAAACGCAGTTTTTCCTGAGCCGAGATCGCCGAAAAAAGCTATAAAATCGCCTTTTTTCAGCTGCTTTGCAAGCTCTGCCGCTATGTTTTCCGTGTCCTTCTCGCTGTTCGAGAAAAATTCCTGTTTCATTCAAGTCCTCCATATTTAGGTTTAGAACAAGCCTACGATTGTTCCGTCCTTTTCAATGTCAATCGCCTCTGCAGCGGGCTTTTTGGGAAGTCCGGGCATTGTCATGATTGCACCCGTGAGAGCTACGATAAAACCTGCACCGGAGCTGATTCTTACTTCACGCACATTAAGCGTAAAGCCTGTAGGTCTTCCGAGAGCCGAAGCGTTGTCTGAAAGAGAATACTGTGTTTTTGCCATACAAACTGGGTAATTCGAGAAACCGAGTTCCTCAGCTTCTTTTATGGTCTTGAGTGCCGCTGCATCAAAGGTAACAGCCTCTGCACCGTATATTTCCTTTGCAATCTTCTCAATCTTTGCCTTTATGGGCATATCAAGGTCGTAGAGAGGCGCAAACCTGCTCTCACCGCTGTCGGCAAGACGTACAACCTCTTCTGCAAGCTCAATAGCACCGTCGCCGCCCTCTGCAAAACCTTTGCAGACAATAGCCTTAACGCCTTTGCCTTCTGCAACACTCTTTATTACCTCGATTTCCTCATCTGTGTCGGCATAGAAATGGTTGATGCAGACAACAATCGGAACATTGTACTTTCTGAGGTTGTCGATATGTGCTTCAAGGTTGCATGCCCCCTTCTTGAGCGCTTCGGGGTTGGGATTCTTAAGCTCATCCTTAGGTACACCGCCGTTGTACTTGAGCGCTCTTGCGGTTGCTACAAGAACAATCGCATCGGGACGAAGTCCTGCCTTTCTGCACTTGATGTCAAGGAACTTTTCTGCACCAAGGTCTGCACCGAAGCCTGCTTCTGTTACAACGTAATCTGCAAGCTTTAACGCTGCCTTTGTTGCCATAACCGAGTTACAGCCGTGAGCAATGTTTGCAAACGGACCGCCGTGGATAAGACAGGGCGTATGCTCAATTGTCTGTACAAGATTAGGCTTCATTGCGTCCTTGAGAACGGTCGCCATAGCACCTATTCCGCCAAGCTCTCTAGCAAACACGGCTCTTCCGTCATAAGTATAGCCAACAAGTATGTTGCCGAGCATTTCCTTTAAGTTTTCCATGCCGTCTGCAAGGCAGAGAACAGCCATTATTTCGGAAGCCGCTGTAATGTTGAAGCCTTCTTCACGCATAACGCCGTCAGCTTTAGCACCGCAGCCGATAACTACCTTTCTGAGTGCTCTGTCATTCATGTCAAGAACACGCTTGAAGGAAATGCGCTTGGGGTCAAGTCCGAGAGGATTACCCTGCTGAAGCGAGTTGTCTATAAGAGCGGAAAGAAGATTGTTTGCGGTTGTTATTGCGTGGAAATCTCCTGTAAAATGAAGGTTTATATCCTCCATGGGAAGTACTTGAGAGTATCCGCCGCCTGCAGCACCGCCCTTAATACCGAACACAGGTCCGAGTGACGGCTCGCGAAGGGCAAGCATTCCCTTCTTTCCGATTTTTGCAAGTGCCTGTCCGATACTTATGGACATTGTTGTCTTACCCTCGCCTGCAGGAGTGGGGTTTACGGCTGTGACAAGAATAAGCTTTCCATCCTTGCCCTTACCCTCTTCAATTTCACGGAAAAGCTCGTCTGAAAGCTTTGCCTTGTACTTTCCGTAAAACTCCAGCTTGTCGCTGTCAAGTCCTATGGAAGCAGCCACCTTTTCTATGGGCAGCATCTGTGTGCTTTGTGCTATTTGTGCGTCTGTAAGCATTTTGGTTGTCTCCTTTGCTTTTAGTTGTATTTTTTGTATAATATTCGCCATTTTGCATAATTATTCACTCTTCTGGAGGGTTTTTCAGATTTACATAATAACGAAATTATTTTTATTTGTGGAAAACCGTCGAAACCCATGCCAAATGTGGATAACTGCAAGGAAACACGCTCTATCAAGGCATTTTCACACAAGTTATACACACAATCCACATAGTTATCCACAGGTTTTCACTCTTTTTCGGTAAGTTGTCCACATAAATTATGTAAACCAAACAGTTGTTTGAAAGGCGAATAATTATAGATTTGGATGTATTTTCTGTTCGTTATCACGCTTTTTTTGCAAATTTTATGCAAAAGCACGCATTTACGTTATTTTTGCGTTTTTAGGGAGTAAAAATCATTTTTTTATGTTGTAAAAAAACAATCAATTATTCCAGTATTTTCTGTCAAGGCTTCTCAGCTGAACAGCTCTTGCAATATGCTGTTTTTGAATGATTTCGCTCGCGTCCATATCGGCAATCGTACGGCTTAGTTTAAGTATTCTGTCGTAGCCTCTTGCGGAAAGTCCGAGCCGTTCAAATGCGCTTTTCATAACCAGTGCCGCATCATCATCAAGAACGCAGTATTCGCGTATCATGGCAGGCGTTAAAAACGCATTCGCGTGAATGCCTGTTCCGGCATAGCGTTTTTCCATAATTTCTCGTGCTGCTACAACTCGTTTTCTTATTTCAAAAGAGCTTTCTGAAACACGCTTATCCGAAAGCTGGTCATATGTCAGCGAGCCGACTTCTATCTGTATGTCAATTCTGTCGAGCATCGGTCCCGACACCTTTGAAAGATAGTTTTCTCTTGA
Source organism: Eubacteriales bacterium (assembly GCA_045540015.1). Taxonomy (GTDB): domain Bacteria; phylum Bacillota; class Clostridia; order Oscillospirales; family CAG-382; genus UMGS1387. Next base: position 34,053 of record JAZQGP010000053.1, on the reverse strand, counting down.
AACCTCAGAGCAAGTACACTTCTTTGTGGCATGACCGTAAAAACCGCATTTGCATGGGTTCATAGCACACACAAGCATAAACGAGCTTGGGAAATCGTATCTTCCGCTTGCACGTGTTATCGTCACCTTGCCGTCTTCTATCGGCTGACGAAGTGCATCCGTTGCGTCCTTTCCAAATTCGGGAAGCTCATCAAGAAATAAAACCCCGTTATGCGCAAGCGACATTTCTCCCGGCATCGGTATTCTTCCGCCGCCGACAAGAGAAACGGTTGACATTGTGTGATGAGGCGAGCGGAACGGTCTGTTTGTAACAAGCGACTGTCCGTCGGGCAGTATTCCCGAAACCGAATGTATTCTGGTTGTCTCTATCGCTTCTTCAAAGTTCATGGGAGGCAAAATTCCCGGCAAACGCTTTGCAAGCATACTCTTGCCTGTTCCAGGAGGACCGATAAGAAGCACATTGTGCATTCCGGCTGCCGCTATTGAAAGTGCAAGCTTTGCGTTGTCCTGTCCCTTAACGTCGCACATATCTGCTATCATCGAAAGGTTCTGCTCAAACATTTTCTCTTTGTCTGCCTTTACGGGTGTCAAATTTCCCATACCGAGCAGATGGTCTGCAAGCTCTGATATATTTTTCACGCCATAAACGTCTATTCCGTCAACAACAGCCGCTTCTGCGCAGTTAGCGTACGGCACATATATTTCGGAAAGACCTGCTTTTTTAGCCGCAAGGCACATCGAAAGCACGCCTCTTGTGCTTCTGAGCGCTCCGTCAAGCGATAATTCTCCGACAAAGCATTTTCCATCGGTACCCGCATCTACAAGCGTTGTGCATTTTAACATTGCAACAAGTATTGCAAGGTCAAACGCTGTTCCCTGCTTTATTCTGTCGGCAGGAGCAAGGTTTACCGTCACCGACATATACGGAAAATCAAAGCCGGAAGACTTTATAGCCGCCTTTATTCTGGAATAGGCTTCCTTTACTGCAGTATCGGGTAGCCCGACAATATCAAATTTTGCAGTATTGCCCGACGCAAAGCATTCAACATCAACAGCAAAGCCGTCTATGCCGTATACTCCTGCGGATTTTACAGATGATGTCATTCGAGTTTTTCACCTCGCGTTTTATTTTCGTCTTTTTTGTTCTTTTTAATGCTGTTAATAATAAGTCCTGTGCATATTGACATTTCAAATGCCAGAAAAAAACAATACCCAATGCCACCTTTTTAGCAACAGCTCGTATCAAGTTGTTGCTGAAAATCAAACGTGCTACTTTGTTAAAAAAGACTTTAACACATAGATTATATCACTATTTACGCAAATAATCAATATAAAAAACAAAGAATCCTCATTACGAGGATCCTTTATTATAAAATTAAAAACGCAACGCAATTTTCAGAAAATTATCCCTGATAAACAAGATTCTTTTCAATCATTTCATCAACATTTTCCGCATCCCACCAAGCACCGGAAATATCAACCTTTTCCTGAACTTCTTTACCTTCAAGTTCAAAAACAGCCTGTTCAACTGCCTGGTAACCAATCTGGAATGAATCCTGTGCAACTGCACCTACAAGCTTAGGTCCTGTTGTTTTCTTCATCCATTCGATCTGCTTTGTACCTGCATCGTAGCCTGCAAACTTAATTGCATCATACTTTGTTCCTGCAGCTCCAATAGCATCATAAACCTGCTTAACAACACCTTCGTTTGTCATAAAGATAGCTGCTGCACCCTTTTCTGTAAGAGCCTCAAGCGCTGCCTTATATGCGTTGTCAGCATCACCGGGTTTTACTTCTTTTTCAATTTTGTATTTACCATTTGTCGTTTCATCTGCATCAGCAAGTTCTGTGAATTTGTCAATAAAGCCTGCTGCTCTGTCGATACCCGTCTGGGTTTCGTCGTGCTGAATAACACCGATAATGTAATTTTCAGATGCTGCAATATCTTCCTTAATTGCTGCAAAGAAGTTTTCAGCAACTGTTCCTGCTGCAAGATAGTTACTTGTTGCAACGTGAGCTACAAGCGGGTTCTTGCCGGCTGTATCCAATGCCTTAACGTCGTTTGCCCAGATACCGCTGTCGAACTGAACTACAGGAATACCACTGTCTTTAGCCTGAGTTAAAAGGTCAACAAAGCCTTCACCGATTGTTGCAAGAACAATAGCTGATGCATTGTTGGAAAGAGCTGTCTGAACCATTTCCATCTGAGAAGGAAGGTCTTTAGCCGATTCACTTGCAGGACCTCTGAATGTGATTTTATAACCATATTTAGCACCTGCAGCTTCTGCGCCTGCTTTTACTGACTGCCAGAACGCGTGAGATTCACCCTTGGCAATCACTGCAATTGTCTTTTCATCTGTTCCTGCGGGAGCGCCTGTACAGCTTGCAAGAGAAACCATAACCATCAATAATGCCAAAACCAAAGATAATGCCTTTTTCATAAGATACCCTCCATTGCATTTAATAAATTTACTTTATATTTAGCGTGCGTTTTATATTTACATTTTATTTAAACCGGTGTTTCAGATTTCTTTTTTTCTGTTTTAGCTTTCTTTTCTACCTTAACCTTGTTCATATTCTTGTTTTTGATAACGTCCATAAGAACAGCAACCACTACAATAATGCCGGTTAAAACATATGTTACGTAGGTTGAGTTGACATTGAGGTTGAATTTTGCAAGTACAAAGTTAAGACCGCTTCTGATAACAACAAGCATAATCGCACCGATTACAGAGCCTGCAATTGAAGCCGTACCGCCGGCAGCTGATGTTCCGCCGATGTATACACCGGCAATAGCATCAAGCTCCATGCCGTTACCAGTTGCGGATGCTACTGTTGTAAATGATGCTGCCCAGAATATTGCTGCAATTCCCGTTGCAACACCTGCGATTGTATAAGCAATGATTTTATATTTGTCTGTGTTTATACCTGAAAGTCTTGTTGCTTCTTCATTACTTCCGATTGAAAGTATGTATCTGCCTATTTTGCATTTATACATAAGATACATACAAATCAGTGCAAACAACAATACCCAAATCAGACCAACAGGAATGCCATTGAAGTTTGAAAAGACTTTATTAAACCATGTGCCGCCCGGGAAAAAGATATTTGGTATTGAAACTATTATGGCACTAAGACCTCTTCCAAACATCATTGTTCCAAGTGTAGCAATGAATGCCGGAATTTTAAGCTTAGCTACCAAAATACCGTTAACAAAACCAACTGCCGCACCAATTGCTATCATAACCGGAATTGTAAAACCAAGAGGCATACCGTTCATATACAGTTTTCCTGCTATAACCGCTGCTGCAATACAAGTTGTACCAATTGAAAGGTCTATGCCGCCTGTTGCTATTACAAATGTAACGCCAAGTCCCATAATAGCATATGGTGCCAACGACTGTGCCATGCTTACTATATTATATTTTCCCAAAAAGTTCGGGTTTAAAGCCCAGAATATAAGTATAAGCAGAGCAAGAGCACCTATTATAATCATATTCTGCATACTTTTTTTCACCAATGATGAAAATGAATTCTTCATAAAACTTTTATCTCCCTTCATTAAGCAAATGCCTGTTCTTCTCTCATCGTTGCATATGCCATTATTCTTTCCTGTGTAGCATTTTTGATATCAAGTTCAGCAGTTATACGGCCTTCGCACATTACCACAACCCTGTCGCTGAGTCTTTGTATTTCTGCAAGTTCCGATGAAATCATAATAACCGACTTTCCCTGAGAAGCAAGCTCTTCCATCAAGATATACATTTCGTTCTTAGCTCCCACATCAATACCTCTTGTGGGTTCGTCAAATATGAAAATATCGGAGTTTTTAAGCAACCATCTTGCAATAATAACCTTCTGCTGATTTCCGCCTGAAAGATTTTTAAGCAATTGCTTCATTGACGGTGTTTTCGTTTTAAGCTTTTCGTTTTCTTTTGCTGCATCAATTTCAATCGATTTATCATCAATCCAGCCGCATTTTATATAGTTATCAAGAGATGCAAGCACCGAATTTTCAGCCACAGACTTATCAAGCATAAGTCCGTATCTTTTTCGGTCTTCCGAAAGATAACAAATACCTTTCTTTACCGCATCTTCCGGAATCTTGATTTTAACCTTTTCACCGTTTATGAAAATTTCTCCGCTGTCAATAGGGTCTGCTCCGTATATCGCACGGGCAACCTCTGTTCTTCCGGCACCCATAAGTCCCGAAAAGCCAAGAATTTCACCTTTTCTTAATTTGAAGCTTACATCCTTTATTTCTTTGCCTCTGTTTAAGTTTCTGACCTCAAGAACAACTTCGGCATCCTCCGGAACACAGCTTTCTTCCTTTTTGTCACCGTATATAACTCTTCCTACCATCATTTTTACAATTTCGTCTTTAGTGGTATCTTTAGTTATCGCTGTTCCGACATACTCGCCGTCACGCATTACTGTAATACGGTCTGAAATTCTGTTAATTTCATCCATACGGTGTGAAATATATATCATTCCTATGCCTTTGGCTTTAAGGTCGTTCATGATTTTGAACAGCTCTTCAACCTCAACCTGAGTAAGTGCCGCGGTGGGCTCATCAAGAATGAGTATTCTGCAGTCTGTGGAAACCGCCTTTGCAATTTCTACCATCTGCTGTTTTCCAACCGTCAGAGTTCCAAGCACTGCAGAAGGGTCTATTTTAACGCCAATTCTTTCAAAAAGCTCTTTGGCATCCTGTTCCATTTTTTTGTCATCTATGTATATGCCGTTTACCATAGGCTCTCTGCCTATATAAATATTTTGTGCAACAGTCAAATGGTTCATCATATTCAGTTCCTGATGAATAATGCTGATGCCCGCCTTTTGGGACTCCTTGATAGTGTTAAATTCCACCTCTTCGCCGAAGAGATGAATCGTGCCGCCATCGCGCTTGTGGATTCCGCACAAGACTTTCATAAGAGTTGATTTCCCTGCGCCGTTCTCACCCATAAGCGCATGAACCTCTCCCTTTTTCAGCTCAAGATTCGCACTTTTTAAAGCATGAACTCCTGAAAATCGTTTGTCTATATTTTTCATTTCCAGAATAGTTTGATCCATATTTTACGCTCCCTTCTTCCTATTCTATATTAACATAATTGTCATGTTTTTGTCAACATGTTTTCGCTTTTTTTCACAATTATTTTATGGTTTATATTGCAATTTCTTGTGCAATATTCTCGTATATCGATGTAAATTCACAAATCGCAGTCTGTGTTTTTAAATCTTAGCAGAGATACAATCGCAGAAATCATATTAAAAATTTCTGCAAGTATTCCACCCAATGTGAAATTGAAAACATTATGTATAAGCCAGCTCGGCGAGAGTGCTCCTATTTGAAAATATCTTATTGCCTTTCCTTTGTCATTCCACATAAGCACACTCATAATCAATAGAGAAACATACGGGAGTGTGGTCAATACAATCTGAAGTATATCGCCCTTAATCAAAGTAAGCGAATATATATACGCCACAGTAAACAGCACCTCTACAAGCGCAGGCTTCCACAGTTTTCCGTTCTTATTATTATAAAGTAAACCTCTTATCATAATGGTAAGATTAAAAAGCGCACCGCCATATGCTTCTATAAGAAGGAAGTTTATAAAAAACATAAGCCCTCCTATACCCTGCACAAAAACAAGCTTTTTACTGCTTTTACATTGAAATGACAATACAAACATTAAAAGTCCGACTAGTCCAAATATCTGCCCTATAATTTCCTTTAAATCCATTTCTATGACCTCCCTTTTATATTTATATTTTCTTCGCAATACTATAATTCAAACAATAGGTGGGCTTTCTGCATTACACTTATAAAAGCCAAATTAATTTAGTTTAAGTTTACCACAATTTTCAGACTATTGCAATACTATTTTAGTTTTTTTGCACACAAAAATCACAACATATTCAACCGCTATTGACAAAAATTACACTTTAAATTAAAATATAGAAAACACAACGAGAGGATATTATAGACTTATGGAAAACAAAATATTCAATCACCCATATTTTGGTGAAATGTACTACCTCATTGACATTCCCGACAGCGTAAAAGGCAAGGAAAATGTTCCGCTCCTCATGTTTCTTCACGGTGCAGGAGAACGCGGCAAGGACCACGAACTGATAAAGGTAAATGCTGTGCCGAAATACATTGAAGAAGGCACTTTCAAGCCAAACAGTCTCATCACCGTATGCCCTCAGTGTCCTTCAGGTCTTGTATGGGTAAATGTTGTAACACTTCTCAAGGATTTCACGGACTACCTGATCAAGGAATACAACATAGACAAAAACCGCATGTCTCTTACGGGCATCAGCATGGGCGGCTACGGCTCATGGGAAATTGCAATGGTTTATCCCGACATGTTCAAAAAAATTGCTCCTGTCTGTGGTGGCGGCACACCCTGGAGAACACAGCTTATAAAAGCCGATATCTGGACATTCCACGGCGACAAAGACTATGTTGTTCCGATTGAAAACAGCTACATGCTTGTAGATGCGCTGAAAAACGCAGGCGGAAAGGTTGATTTTACAATCTTCCACAATGTAGACCACGGCTCATGGGACAAAGCATACCTCACCACAAAAGTGCTTGACTGGCTGTGCGACATATAATAAAAATGTGCAAAATTTTGCCCCGACCGAACGGTCGGGGATTTTTATTTGTGAAATTGAAGTTTGAACAACTTCAATTTCACTATTCACTATACTATAAAAATGAAGACAAAAGCAAACACAAGCCGCAAAAGCAACTTGTGTTTTGCATATACTCACCCATGCTGCGCATTACTGCCATGGCGTTTAACCTTAAGTGTTGTTGTCATCTCAGGCTGAACATCGGTAACCTCAATCTTTTTTATCCACTTGTACTGCGGGAGCTTTTTGTTAATTTCAGAAGCAAATTCCTCGGCTATTTTCTGCGCCTCGGCAAGGTCTGTTCCCTTTTCGGTGTAAACTTTTGCAACAAGGCAGTCCTTGCCGTTTTCGGGTGCGTTTGAAACGATACATTCCTTTACAACAGAGCAAGTCCCCATGAGACCTTCAAGCTCCTCAGGAAACACGTTTTTACCGTTATCGAGAACTATAACATTCTTCTTTCTTCCCGTAATAAATATATATCCGTCCTCATCCATGTAGCCCATATCGCCCGTGTAAAGCTCCCCATCCTTTAAAACCTTTGCGGTTTCTTCGGGATTGTCAAGGTATCCGAGCATTACGTTTTCGCCCTTGACTACAATTTCACCTATGTCATTTTCGTCGGGGCTGTCAATTCTTACCTCAACTCCGGGAAGTGCAGTACCGATAGAGCCGCGTCTCATGTGTGTGTCGTTTTCCGCACTTACAACAGGAGAACATTCGGAAAGACCGTAGCCCTGCACTGTGAGAATGCCGACATTGTTGAACCAGTCAAGCGTATCTGGATTTGCAGGTGCTGCTCCTACGATTATAAACCTCATTTTTCCGCCAAGACCGTCTATAATGCTCTTGAAAAGCTTTCTTCTTACGTCAATGCCGGCTTTTCCGAGTACACCGGATATTTTAAGTGCCTTACTGATAAGACCTGTCTTTCCCTTTTCCTCGATTTTTCTGTCAACTGCCGCTTTCATTGCATCTGCAATTCTCGGCACACCGACAAGTATGGAAACGCCGTATTCCTCAAGCGCCGTTGCAACTCTGAGACCTTCGCAAAAGCATGTGCATATACCAACGGAAATGAACAGGATAGTCTGCACAAGCCCGAACGCGTGGTGGAACGGAAGCAGCGCGAGACTTACATCCTCAGGATAGAATTTTTCATGGAGATTTAGTGCGTATACATTAGATGCTATATTCTTTTGAGAAAGCATAACCGCCTTGGATTTTGACGTAGTACCGGAGGTAAACAGAAGTATGCTCATTTTGTCATTATCTATTTTGACATTTGCATATTCCGTTTCATTTCCCGCGGTTTTACCGATTCTCAAAACCTCATCATACTGCTCGCTATCGGTACAGAATTTTTCAACACCGTCAATCTTCGAGAGCTTGGCGTCTATGCTTTCGCTGTAAAAAAGCATGTCGGCATTGCTTCTTGAAAGCTGGTCGGAAAGTTCATACGAAAACAATCCCTTGTCAAGCGGAATTGCTATCTTTCCTGCGCTGAGTGCCGCAAGAAATACTACCATCCAGCGATAATTGTTGTCTCCGATAACGGCTATTCTTTCAGCCTCGTCTCCTCTCTTGAGGAAATACCTTGCAAGATTGTCTATTTCCTGCCTGAAACGTGTATATGTTACATTCTCATAAACAGGCTCGTTATTTACATATTTCTTAAGCTTGAACGCAGGTCTTGATGCGAACTTTTCTGTCGCATAAAATATTATATCGGGAATATTATTGAAAATTTTCATAAAATTCGTCCTCTCATTATTTGTACTATTACACATAGTATTCAATACTATATTACCACAACATTCGAATTATGTCAATATAGTTCTTGATTTTTTTTGTAATATGTAGTACAATATAATAAAATAACACATAGAATAACAAAAACAAGGAGTTTTCCGACATGAATATAGATAAAGAAGCGCTCGTCAGCACCTACAGAGAATTTGAGGAAAGTCTTGGTTTCTATGCACTTCCGACGTGGAACGAGCTTCCCGACATTCCCCTTTACATGGACCAGGTGATAACCTTAGTCGGCAAATATCTTGAAATATACAGAAAAACGTTGGGTACGGAAACAATTCTCACTCCGTCCATGATAAACAATTATGTAAAGCTCGGGACTATTCCGGCGCCCGTTAAAAAGAAATACACAAAGGTACACATCGCGTATCTGCTTGTCGTCTGCACCTTAAAGCAAACGCTTGACATGGCAACCATTCACAAGCTTATGCCGAGCGAAATGCCGCAAGAACACATAGAAACATTTTATAACAGCTTTGTTGAAAACCAGAAGAAAGCATTTATTTACGTAACTCAAAAGGTAACAGATGTTGCAAATCCGATTTTTGCTCTTGAGGGGGACAACCAGACAAGGCTTAACGACCTTGTAATGCAGGTTTCGGCGAGTGCGAATATATGTAAGATACTTACCGAAAAAATGAGCCAATGTGAAGCCGAGTCTGAAAATAATTAAATATACAGACACTAAAAGCCGTCCGCGAGAAGCGGACGGCTTGATTTTATGCACTATAAACGTTGTATTCTTTACGAGAACTTTATGGCAAGGTCGTACACAGCGTTCTTGTCTCCATAGATAAGAACAATCGGCACAACCAAATCTTCACCCGGAGTAACAGTTATTGCTTCGCTGTAATCTCCTGCCGAAATGCTCTTTCCGTTAACCTTGACAACAGTATTTACGTTTGCAGACACACTTATTCTGACAGACTTTGTTTCAGGCAATACAGCATTTGCAACAAGCTCTCCGATTTCTGCCTCGTAGATTTCACCGTCAGCATCACTGATAAGTATTTTGGAAATTGCGAGGAAGTCGATTGCCTTTTCGGTAGTAACTGTTTCAGTAACGGTTATAGGTTCTTCACCCGTTCCGTCACACACAAATGTTGCAGTAATTTTATAGTCTGTCTCAGGAGCAAGTTTTTCAATCACTATTTCTTTGCTCTGACCTGCCGCAAAAACTTTATTCTTGAACGGGGTTAATTCTTCTTCTGTAGTAACATTCTTGTAAACAACAGTAAGTTTTCCTGCTGAGTACGCACTAACATCAAGCGTAACCGTGCTGTCTGTAACTTTTGCAACCTTGGCATCAAATGCGCTTGTTGTTGCAACAGTCACGGTCTTTGTTGCAGAAACCGCCGCAGACGAAGACTTAACATACGCCTTTATTGTATAGTCTGTATCAGGTTCAAGCCCAGTAAGAGTAAATGTCTTTGTAATATCCTTAGTAACAGGCACACTCTTTTCAACAGGATCGCCGTTCTTGGGTGTTGCTGTAATATACAAAGTTCCTGTTGTATCAGAAGCAGCAACAAATACTGCGCTTGTCGCGCCTACTGTATCATTTTCGAATTTCGAGAGTACGGGAGCACCCGAACCCGTCTTGAAGTACGACGTCTTGGCAGCAACCTTTGTATCGTCAGCATACTGGAACTTGCCGGAGAGAATCTTTACGTAGTAGGTTGTGTTAACCGCAAGAGCCTCTTCGGGAACAAATGTAAATGTCTTACCGTCGGAGCTTATTGTAAGCTCTGCCTCAACATCCGTGCCGCTTGAAGAGCCTTTCTTCAGCTGAATGTTTTCTTTAGCAAAGGCTTTTGTAACATCGCCGCCGCCCTGTCTGTAAATCTTGCTTGCAAATTCCACCTTTATGCTTGTAGAAGTAGAAATGCCTGTGGCTTTGTTTTCGGGAGTAATAACAATTTGAGTATCCGCCGAAGCCTCTGTCGTAAAGGTGCTTACAACCTTGCCGTTTTCAACATCGTCATCGTTTACAAGAGAACCTGCAACAAGCACGATGGTATATGTTGTGTCACCCTCAAGGTCATCATAGGGATTAAGCGTAACTGTACGCTTGTCGGAGCTGAATGTTACGGCAAAGCTGACAGGCTCGCCGTCTTCGTCGCCTTCAAGAAGCTCAAACACATTACTTGCAACATATGTTGCTGTAAGTTCGGAGCCGTTTGCCTGATATACATTTTCTTCGAAGTACACCTTTATGTTGCTGTCGACCTCAACATCGGTCTCTTCGTCAGCAGGAGTAAACTCAACCGCAATTGCATCACTTGTGTTAAAGTAGCTGTTTAATGCAGAATTGTATTTTCCGCTTTCGTTATAGAACATCTTGCTCTTTATAACTACATAATATCTTGTATCCTCAAGAAGCACTTCTTTCGGTGTGAGCGTTATAACTCCGTCGCTGCTTACAGCAATATCGCATTCAATAATTGTACCGTCTGTCGAGCCTTTTCTGAGAAGCACCGCTTTCTTATCTCGTATATAAGAATCTGTAACCTTTACTCTTGTTGAAGTACTTGCCGTAGTGTAGAGAGTTTCGCCGAAGGATACTGTTATATCCGCACCGGTTGAAACGTTGTTCTCGGTATTTGCGGGAGTAACAATCGGAGCCATTGCAGCTGCAGTTGTGAAATAAACTGTAACGTTTTCATTCACTGCGCCCTTTGAATTCTTGAGAGTGCTGTCGTTTACTATTACATAGTATTTTGTACTCTTTGCAAGCTCCTCGTCGGGAGTTATTGTTATTTTCTTCTTGTCCGAGCTTATACGTGCGGTGAAATCAATTTCCGTTCCACCCTTACTGCCTTTTCTGAGCTCAACAACGTTTCCTACGATATAGGATGCTGTAACGGCGTTACCGGACATATTTGTAACCGCTGTGTCAAATTCGATTGTAATATCCGTCTGCGAGGAAACATTTGTTGCATTATTTTTTGGGGTTATAGTGGGAATAAGTGTGTTTTCGGTAGTGAAGTAGCTTGTCTTTTTAGTGACAGCATCACCGTCACTGTTAACCATGCTGCCGGAAAGTATAATTATGTAATACCTTGTAGCAGGAGAAAGTGCGTTTTCGGGAGTTATTGTAATTGTTCTGTTGGAGCTGATTGTTGCAGAATAATCGACGAGAGGACCGCCGGATGAGCCTTCTCTCAGCTCAATAGCACTTGATTTTATATAAGCCTCTGAAAGTGTGTTCTTATTGGGACGGTACATTGCCTCGGAGAAAACAAGCTTAATCTTTTCGTTTGTTTCAACTCCCGTTTCTCCGTTTTCGGGAGTAATTGTAACACTGCCGGTAGTTGTAACAGAATCCTTGTTTGTCTCAAAATAGCTCTGTACAGCTTCGTTTACATTGCCGTCGGCATCTTTGAATGCGCCCTCCGATATTACGACATAATACTTTGTGCTCGCATCAAGCGTGCTTGCCGGATCAAGGGTAATTTTCCTATTTGAAGAAATTGTCACATCGCAGCTTACAGTAGCTCCTGATGTGCCGTTCTTTCTGAGTCTTATGTTACTCTTAACATAGCTTTCGGTAAGAGCATCGCCGTTCTTGTCATACACAGCCTTGTCAAAGAGAACAGTAACTGTCGTGCTGCGGCTTATACCTGTTCTTGCGTTTGCAGGCGTAATTGTCGGAGCATCCATCTTTCCGACAGAATTTCCTTCGCTGTCTGTAACACCCTTACCGCTGAGCTCTTCGGGAAGAGTTTCATATCTTACACCGGTAACTGCATTGTATGCAGACTTGATAACGCCCTTTCCCATAAAGATACACTGTGCGTTTACCGTGGCGCTTTCTACGGTAACACCCGAGGAAAGAGTTATAACGGCATTACCTGCGTTCTTCTCAACAGTAAGGCTTTTGATATTGCCCTTCTGCACAATAATATTAATTCCATCCATAATATTAAGTGCATTTATGTTTCCGGTGGCTCTGATGATGCATGAAACATCCGCAGTAACTGTATCAAAATCACCGTCAAGCTCAACTGTGCCGGAAGCAAGGTCTTCGCCTTTAAGATGTACATTTCCGAACACATCACCCGAAAGAGTGCCTTGTTCGTTCATGACAACACCGTTCTTTACACTGCTTGCGTCGTCCGCGGTGATTTCACATCCACCGACAGCATTGTTTTCAATTGAGCTTACAGCAGTTGCGCGAAGATCTACAGTCACGCCGTTTGCGTTTATAACAAGCTTGCCGAAAACGCGGCAGTTGTCAAGTACGATTTCAGCATCGTCTTCGTCTGCAACAACATCACCCACAATAATGGTTTCAGAGAACTTGGAAGAGTTTTTCTCTGCGGAAACATCACCTGAGTAAATGTTTTCGTTTTCAAGAACCTGATATATGAGCTTTGCTGCAGCGCCTCTTGTAAGTCCGCTGCCCGGAAGCACGCGTTTGTATTCATCGCCTGAAATATAACCCTTTGCCGCCATAGCTCCGATTGCATCTGCAGCCCAGGATGCAACGTCTCTGCCATCTGCGAACATAGAAAGGTTGGCTGTTTCCTGAGAAGGCAGGGTTACACGGTAAAGAATTACTGCAGCCTCCTGGCGTGTTATTGTTTTATTTGGACGGAAGGTTCCGTCTTCATAACCGCCTACATAGCCTGCATAAACTGCTTTCAAGACTTCGTTATAGAACCAGTCGCTTTTTTTGACGTCCGAAAACGCAGCAGCACTCTTGGATTCTATTCCGAGAGCTGTATTTATCATTTTGGAAAACTCGGCTCTTGTAACGGTCTTATCCGGACGGAAGGTTCCGTCGTCGTATCCGTTTATGTAGCCGTTTTCAACGCCGTAATCAACGAAGGTCTTCGACCAGTGGTTTTTCATGTCCGTGAAATCCTTTGCTGCGCCCGATAATGCGAGAACGCACATGAGCAAAATCACGGAGAGAACCGTACTGAAAATTCTGCATCTTTTTGACATAATATCTGTCCTTTCGTCTTTAAATTCCAAGGCGACACGCCTTATATGTATATCCGATAATATAATACACTATATTTTGTGTTTTAACAAGGGGTTTTGGCAAAAAAATTCTTAAATATTGTGTTTTTGTGCATTTTTTTCTCTCCTCATTCGCCCTGTTTTCACATTGCCATCACAAAGATGGGATTTTCACCGCGAAAAACATAAAAACAAGCGGTGATTTCTCACCGCTCATCCTCATAATTATTACACTTCAAAAGCGTGTTTTTTATTCAGCAGCTTCTTCGGTCTGCTCGGTCTGGGTTTCTCCGCCTTCTGCAACCTCTTCAGCATTCTCTTCGGTAACGGTTTCGTCTTCGGCACTCTCGCCTTCAACATTTTCTTCTTCTGTTACCTCTGCCTCTTCCTCTTCAACAACCTCCTCAAGAACAAGTCCGTAGTAGTCGTTATAGGTTTCAACCTCTTTGGCAATCTTGAAGTTTGAAGCGATAATATCAGCCTGTGCAGACTGGCTCGATACAAATTTACCGAATATACCGCCAAGGTCTGTAGTGTTAATGTATATACATCCAAGGTCTATAAGTTCTCTGCGTGCAAGAGCAATAACCTTATCAATATCTGCTCCGTTTTCTATCGCCTTTGTTGCCGCATCGCAAAGAGTTACAACACACTCGTAAACCGACTTTTCCGAAATATCGGTAAAGCCCGGGTCAAAGCCGAGAAGTGAGCTTGGAGCACTGTAAAGGTTTGCAAGCTTTGCTTCCTCAAAGAAGTTTTCTTCTCCGGGAAGTCTGTACTTGATGTAAGTATTACCTGTATGAAGGGTGTTCATCATATAGGTGTTATTAAGCATGGAAATTGTATCTGTTTCTTCATCGTACAGATAGTTTTCACCGGAAATACCGAACTGGAGAAGATTGGCAAGCTCTTCATTGGTGTTAAAGAGTGTTATGATTTCCATGGCTCTGTCTGTGTTGGTAGTCAGAGAGCTAATGCACATTGCACTCTTGAAAGCTTCCTCTCCCGTAACTCTGTCAACATCATAGAGATATGCAGCGTAATTTGTTCCGTTTTCATTCCATTCATGCTCGAGAAGCTCGCTTGTCTTTACAATTTCAATTGCATATCTGCCGTTCTTGATGGGATTTGCAGGATAGTAGCCAAGCTTCTTATACTCTGCGTTTGCCTTGATATTGTCAATGTACTTCTGCTCCATGAACTTAGGAATGGGATTTCTTCCAACCGTGTTCACCTGTCTTGCAACAGTAAGGAACGCATTGCCGTAATATTCCGCACCGGCGATATCACAGGGACCGGAAATCGGCCATACGCTTTCGCCTGCTTTAATCTTTGCAAGGTATTCACCGAGCTCTGAATATAAGGTAAGGTCAGAAACCTCATAGCCGTATTTATCAAGCAGGTCCTTATTAAATACAAAGTATGTAAATTCACCGCCAACCTTGGTATTGGTAGGAATACCGAAAACGTTTCTGCCGACTCTTGCGGAGGAAAGAACTGTCGGATGGATATACTGTCTGAGGACCTTACTGTCGTAGGAGAGATATTCGTCCATAACTGCAAGCTCGCCGTTCTTAGCCATTTCAACATACTTGTTGTAGTCGTCTACTACAAAAATATCAAGCTGAGGCTTTGTAAGAGTGATGTCCTCCGAATCGAAAATAAAGTCGATAAGCTCGTTGAAGGTAAGGTCTGCCGTACCCTTAACGGTACCGTCGCTCTCAAGAACCTCCTCAACCGGCTCACCGTTTTCATCAAGAACAGCTTCGTTCTGTTCGGCTTTATCTTCTTCGCCGTCAGTCTGTTCTTCGCCGTCAGTCTGTTCTTCGCCTTCTGCGGGAGCCTCGATTTCACCCTCTGCAGGAGCTTCGGCTTCGCCTTCTGCTGCCGTATCATCGGTGGTTTCACCCTCGGTTAATTCTCCCTCAGGCGCTTGGGCAGGTGCATCAACCTTGACAAGCTCTTCTCCGTTTTCGCGGAAATATGCTACTGCCTCCTGAGTGCTTTCAAGAGCATCCCAGTATTCGTCAGCCGTAAGATAGTTAATCTTAAGCATTGTTTTGTATTCGGGCAGAAGAATTCTGTTAATCTCCATCTGCACCTTTCTGGCAACCTCGGGATCGGTTTCCTCCTCAGTCATGATGTACATGTTGAGGGTGACAATCTTTCTCGTACTTGTTGTGTTTGCTGCATCTTCTTCACTGTTTCCGCCTGAACAGCCGGTTGTTATAACAGCAGTTACTGTCATTATTGCTGCGAGAAGCGCTGTAAGTATTTTCTTTGCTTTCATTCTTTGCGGTTCCTCCCCGAAGTTAGAAAAAATTTATTGCCTATGATTTTGGCAGTCTTTCGACCGAATATCATAGGTATCTATTCTATGATATTGTACACCAAAAGCCTATCAATGTCAAGTATCAAAGTGTTTTTTGGTTATAGTGTACATGATAATTGTTCCGAAATCTGCACTTTGCACAGATATCGCACGCTCTTTTTCACAAACAGTTAAAACAATGTTTAAAACTCAAAATGTACCGGAAGTCCGTTTCTGTATTCTGTCTTGTTTTCGCCTTTTATGAGAGGCAAAATATACTCAACGCATTTGTCGTTAACGCCGACTTTTCCGTCAGACAAAAACTCACAAGGTATAGACTTTACCTGATTTGCAATTTCTGAAACCTTTCTGCTTACAATACGGCAAGAATATTCATCGCCCTCAATTCTCTCGAACGCCATCATAACGCCCGTAAGTCCCGAAAGCGCACATGACACCGCCTCGCTTCCGATTTCAAAAGCTTCTCTTATATCGCACTCTGATGCTATGTGAGACGCACATCTCTGCGGAAGATTGAGCTCCACCGAACGGCACTTGCATCCGATTTTTTCCTTTATCAGATTTTCAAGATATTTTCCCGTTCCCGAAAGATACTTATGACCAAAGGCATCAACTGCGCCTTTCATTGCCTTTTCGCCTGCATACTCGCCGTCCGCGTTTTTTATCCCCTCGGACACGGCAACAACAATGTAAGGCTTATCGGGATTTTCAAGGTCTTTTTTCAGGCTTTCTATAAAAGCATCCTCGTCAAATGCATTCTCGGGAACATAAACGTAATCAGCACCCTTGTTTCCGAGAAAAGCGGGAATCGCCGCACTTGCCGTAAGCCAGCCTGCATCTCTTCCCATTATTTCAACAACCGTAACCGCTTTCACCTTATATACCGAGCAATCGCGGACAATCTCCTGTATCATGGTTGCCACATACTTTGCGGCAGAACCGAAGCCGGGCGTGTGGTCTGTCATACAAAGGTCATTGTCGATGGTCTTGGGAACACCTATGAATTTTACATCAAAAACACCGGGATTTCTCTGTGCGTAGTCCGACAAATACGAAACCGTATCCATGCTGTCGTTTCCGCCTATGTAGAAGAAATAACGTATATTATACTTTTTAAGTATTTCAAAAATACGCGTTGCCTGCTCATCGTCCTTTACACGCTTGCGGCATGAACCGAGAGCCGCAGCCGGTGTTGCCGACAAAAGCGACAGCTTGTTTTCACCGTCATCTTCAAAATACTCGTAAAGACTGATAAAATCTTCTTTTTCAAAGCCTTCTATGCCGTTTTTCATTCCGTAAAGCTTTTCAACCTTTCCCGATTTCATACAGCCTGAAATAACACCGGCAAGAGTTGCGTTTATTGCTGCCGTAGGACCTCCCGACTGACCAACAACCGCGTTTGCGCCTTTATAATCCATTTGCTTGCTCCTTTCCGAACAGCTTCCGCTTAAAAATGTCTGTATTCGAGTCTGAACAGACGCACAAGTGCACTCATTATATAGTAAACAATTATAATTGCCGCAATGTTGCAGAAAAACTCCGGCAGTATACACATTGTGACAATATCTGTGAACTTTGCTTCCTTATATGCAGACAGCAAATAAAATATTCCCGTAACCGCTCTCAGAAAAACGAACGCAAGTCCGCTGACAGCAGCCTCTGCTCCGCTGCTTTTTGAAAACACCGATGAGATTTTCGGAACCAGAAATGCACACAGCAAAAACAACACCGGCGAAAAATGTACCGGAGGCGTCACGGAAAGATCCGTAAGCACACCGAAAACAAGCGCAAGCACAATACTTGTGTTCCTGTCACAGAAAAGCGGACAGACAACAGCCATGGCAAGCAAAAAGTCCGGCTTTATTCCGAAAGGCGTGTCTTCAAGGCCGAAAACCAGAGCCGAGGATATGAGAAACAGCAATACATAGCAGACCGAGAAAAGTACAACAGTGCCTTTGTCGGATTTTGATTTATTCATGCTTCTTCTTTCCCCCTTTCAAGTCTGAAATTTATTTTTATCAGCCAAGTTTAAACGCAGGTATAACCTCCGGACTGTAATTTGCAATCAGAGCTTCATCTACAAACGCATTTTGTGCTTTTTCGGCTATCAGAGTTGAAAACCTCTCAGAGCTTACCGCAGAGACAAGCTGTACATATACATCATCATATGCGTTGTAGAAATTTTCGTCCATGGGAAGTCTCTTTACAACATGAACGCCGGTCTTTGCCGTTTCAACAAGTGTAGTCTCACCGTCGGAAAGTGCCATTACAGCACCCGTAAACTCCGCAGGAAACGCAGAATTGTTGGTTACAAAGAAGCCGTGCGGATAGTACTCCGAGGCAAAAACGTCCTCGCTGTACTCAGCTTTAAGTGTATCAAAATCTTCACCCAGCGCCGTCGCTCTGTTATATACATCTCTTGCAAGACTTCTCTTTCTTTCAATTTCTTCTTCGGGAAGGCTCACAACAGTGCCGTCTTCTTTCGTGCCTCCCGCAATGCTGAAGAATATGTGGTCGGCAATCACGTAATTGTTTTTAAAGAACTCCTTAAGCTGTTCTTCCTGAGGCAGGTCAATGCCGTTTTCGCCGTAAAGATAATCAAGAAGCGCATTTTGCTTTAACATAAGCTCAAAATATCTGCGAAGCGTGTTTATGTTTGCTCCGTATTTTGAAAGCTCAGAGTTGAGAGCGGATTTTGAGCCGTATGCCGAAATATACGATTCTATCTGTTCGTCGAGCTGCTCTTTTTTTTCGTCTGTCAGCTCAAGACCGTATTCCTTATCATGCATATATTCTATAGCAAGCAGTTTTTTGGCAGACTCAACAGACTCCGTAAGCAGAAGGTCGTAAAGATTTGTTCCCTTCTCCGGGTCCACAATATGCTCCCAGCCATCAACGTAGCTCTGTGCTACAGAAGAATACATGTTTTTCTGGAAGGATATCCAGAAATACATAAAACCCGTATCAAGAAACCCTTGGGTAGCTCCGTCAGCCTTATACTCAACAACCGCCGGTGCAGGTTCGGACGAGCATGCACAAAACACTACAAGCAGCACTGAAAGAGCTGCACACAGAAATCTCTTCATTGTTCTTTTCATTTTCAGCATTCCTTTCCATACAAAGGTCGATGTAAAATAATTAAAGACATTTTATATTATACCATTCACTGCTGTGTGCTGTGTGAATAAATCTTAAATATTTCACCAAGCACGGGCGAAATGTCCTCACCTGCACGAAGCTTTATGTTATAGCAAGGCTCATCGCCCATTGACAAAAGCACACGACCTGCGAATTTTGAAGCCACCTCAATTGCAACTTCCTTTGTCGGCACCTCTTTCGGATATATAGCAAGCTTTGAATCTCTCTGCTCAAGCTTTACAAAGCCGAGACTTTCGCACTTTTTCCTTATCAGTGCAATTTTTATAAGGTTTTCCGTTTCAGTGGGAATATCACCGTAGCGGTCAAGAAGCTCGTCGCGTACATCCTGTGCTTCCTCGTTGTCCGAAATTGATGCAATTCTCTTATACATTTCAATTCGCCCTGCAGGACGCTTTATATACCTTTCCGGAATAAAAGCGTCAATTCTGATGTCAACTGTACATTCGGTTTTCCTTTGCTTCTTTTCACCTTTTTCCTCTAAAACTGCCTGCTCAAGCAGCTTTATAAACAAGTCATATCCGACAGCCTCCATGTGTCCCGACTGCTCGGCTCCAAGCAAGTTTCCCGCACCTCTTATCTCAAGGTCACGCATTGCTATTTTAAAGCCCGAACCGAACTCCGTAAACTCCTTTATTGCCGTAAGTCTCTTTTCGGCAATTTCCGTCAGTACGTTCTGCGGACGCCAGGTAAAATACGCATACGCACGTCTGCTTGAGCGTCCGACACGTCCTCTTATCTGGTGAAGCTGTGACAGTCCCATT
This sequence comes from Eubacteriales bacterium, assembly GCA_045540015.1. Classification (GTDB taxonomy): domain Bacteria; phylum Bacillota; class Clostridia; order Oscillospirales; family CAG-382; genus UMGS1387. Next base: position 14,370 of record JAZQGP010000053.1, on the reverse strand, counting down.
CGGTCGGCATCTTCAATAATCAGAGTGTTGGCATTCGGCACATCAACACCCGTTTCGATAATCGTCGTACATACAAGAATGTCAGTTTTTCCGTCAACAACGCTTTTCCATGCCTCCGACAGCTCCTCCTGAGACATTTTTCCGTGTGCAACGGCAATGTTTGCTTCGGGAATAAGCTCGTGCAGGTTTGCCGCAACTCTGTCAATATCCTCAACCTTGTTGTGAAGATAGAAAACCTGTCCTGCTCGTCTTAATTCTTTCTTTATCGCCTCGGTTATTATAAACATGTCGTGTTCAAGAACATATGTCTGCACGGGATGTCTGTCAACAGGGGCTTCTTCAAGAACAGACATGTCGCGTATGCCGACAAGAGCCATGTTGAAGGTTCTGGGTATAGGAGTTGCGGTAAGCGTTAAAACGTCAACCTGCTTTGCCATTTCCTTGAGACGTTCTTTATGGGCAACGCCAAAGCGTTGTTCCTCGTCAATTATCAGAAGTCCGAGATCTTTAAATTCAACCGTCTTTGCAAGAAGCTTATGTGTTCCGACTATTATATCAACATCGCCATCTTTAAGACGCTGCAGCACCTCTTTTGCTTTCTTCGGCGAAACATACCTTGAGAGCATTTCAATCTTTATCGGAAAACCGTGCATACGCGAGAGCACCGTTCTGAAATGCTGCCAGCAAAGTACGGTCGTAGGAACAAGCAGTGCTGCCTGCTTTCCGTCCATTACGCACTTGAACGCCGCACGAAGCGCAACCTCCGTTTTTCCAAAACCAACATCTCCGCACAGAAGTCTGTCCATGGGGTATTCTTTTTCCATGTCACGCTTTATTTCGTTTATAGCTTTTATCTGTCCGTCGGTTTCTTCATACTCAAAGCGTGATTCAAATTCGCTTTGCCAGTCAGTATCGGCGGAAAACGCATAGCCCGGTCTGCGTGTTCTTTCAGCATAAAGAGCAATAAGCTGCTTTGCCATTTCCTTTGCCGCTTTCTTTACCCTTGTTTTGGTCTTTGTCCAGTCGGCAGAGCCCATTTTTGACAGGCGGACAGTATCGGTTTTCCCCGAAAACTTTGAAACCTTGTCAAGCTGGTCACACGGAACATACAGGCTGTCATTTCCTGCGTATTTTATCGTAATATAATCTCTTGTTACACCTGCTGCGGTAAGAGTTTTTATGCCGTCATACATTCCGATTCCATGAACGTCATGAACAACAACATCGCCGACTGTCAGTTCAAGATAAGACTGTATTCTGTTCTTGCCCTGTCTTTTTGTCAACGTGCCACTTTTTTTGAGTTTCCCTGCACTTACGCTCTCTGCTTCATCCGAAAGCAGCGCAAAGCGGGATTTTGAACATTCAAACCCGCACATTTTCATCGCAGGGTCGGATTTCGGTGTGATATAAACAAAGCCGTTCTGCATTTCGGCATAGGATATTTCGGAACAAACTGTATTTGCAATATTCCTGTCAGACAGCAATGACGAAAGCTCCGATGCACTCAGCGCACTTCTCACTGCAATCTGTATTCTGTATCCGCTTTTTTTATAGTCCTCAAGGTCCTCGCACAGAATGTCGAGATTTTCAACCGACATTGACGTGTGCTTTGACGAAAACTCAAAAAGACCAGATATTTCAAGGTCGGGTGTTGACGAAAAGCTGTCTGTTATAACGCAGGGACGCGAAAGCATTTTTGACTTTGCACTGTCTGTATCAAGACAGAAAATCGCATCCTTAAGGTCTGCTTCTCCTGCGTTTGCTACGTCAACTATATCCTGCTCTGTCTGCCACAGAACGCTTTTCAATCTGTCCTTGACTCTCGGATAATCGCACACAAAAACACTGCCTCCTGCATAGTCGAACAGCGTACATTTTCTATCATACATTAGCGGAATATATTTATCTATATTCGGCAGAAATCCGTTTTCAAGGTCTGCCTTTTCTTTCATTATTTTTTCTGCGACATCTGTTTTTTTCTTACGCTTTGCTGAAGCTATAAGAGAATCCATTCTCGCATAAATGCGCTCAAGTGCGCAGGCATCGGGCATACATTCACGCACAGGCGTAACACTAAGACTCATTACGTTTTCGCATCTTCTCTGCGTCATTATATCGAAAAATCCTGCCGCATCAATTTCATCACCGAAAAACTCAAATCTCACGGGGTTTTCAAGATCGGGAACAAAAACATCCAAAATGTCTCCGCGCCTTGAATACTGTCCCGGACCCTCAACTGTATCGCAATAGCTGTAGCCGTACATTTCAAGCGTTTCAAGTACTTCTTCTATACTTATGCTCTTTCCTATTTCAAGCACCAGACCGTCTTTTATCTTTTCAGGCTCAGGCAAAACGCCGAAAGCGGCATCTGGAACTGCAACAACCGCATCAAGCTCGCCCGAAAGAACACGTCTTAAAACCTTGAGTCTTTCATACTCCCACTCATGCGAGGTTGCGGAAATGTTGTGGAAATTATAATCTCTTACCGGGAAAACACACGTTTCAAGTCCGAACGCCGAAAGGTATGCGTTCATTGCATATGCGCTCTTTTCGTCCTGACAAAGAACTATGCCGGTGCCGTTTTCATGTCTTCCGGAAAAAAGCTCATCATCTGACATGACAAGTGCACAGAGAGCATTTTTCTGTCCCTCGGAAAGTCCCGATGCGTAGCATGCGCCCTGAGAATATTTTTCGCCCGCCTTTGAAAAACGTGAAAGCATTTCACGCATTTCCTTGTATTCTTTTATTGACTCAATGCTTGTGATACTTGGCTTTGAGTGGGGAAAAATTCTTTTCATAAGGCGCATTCCTTTCGTATAATCGCATCTCTTTCCGAAAACGACAAAAGCGAACACTTTTGGTGTTCGGGGGTGTATATGGCTAAATTTTGCACATTCGTGCAAAGCTAAATTATTCCGCTTCGCTTCATAGCTAAATTGTTTCTTCGAAACAGCTAAATTGAATTTGCTTTTAGAGTGCACAAACACATCGTAGGGTCGATTCATGAATCGACCGTTTTCGGGACATTCGTGAATGTCCCCTACAAACGTAGGCAATTCAGCAGCAAAGCAATTTAGCGTGCCTTGGCACATTTAGCTCGCCGACAGGCGAATTTAGCTGAAAAAAGCACCCTGTCGGGTGCTTTTTTCTGGTGGGGAGTACAGGGCTCGAACCTATGACCCTCTGCTTGTAAGGCAGATGCTCTCCCAGCTGAGCTAACCCCCCATATTCATGCCACAGTGACCTGCAACGTTGTTATAATACCACACTGCGGCAAATTTGTCAATACCTTTTTGAAAAAAACTTTCAAAAAATAAAATTTCTCTACAGATTTACAATCCCACATACCTTCTCACAGCATCCAGCGTATTGATATCGTCATTGGAAATGCGTCCTGCCGCATATACCTGCTGCTTTACTCTTCCCTGCCTTGACGCATCAACAAACCGCTTTACAATGTAGAACGGATATGAAAGCTTTGTCTTTTTCGCATTCGGATACCTCCTGCAAATAAACTCATATGTCGGAAACATCCTTCTGAAAACAACCGTGAGCTTACGTGAAAAACTACTTTTCCCGCTGACCTTTTCACGCTGAAGCTCAGACAAAGGAGTATCTGCCCTTACAGGGTTCATAATCACATAATCAAGTACCCTTTCAAGCTCTCCTTCAATTTTCACCGTTCCGAAAACAGCTCCCGTCAGATTGCTCATTCCTTTTTCAAAAGCCGTAAGTCCTGTTTTTTCAAGCAACTGCGAAACACGTGATTTATCCATGTTTTCATACGTCTTGTTTATAAGGTAGGTATCACATATCACCCTCATTGTGTTAACGCCTTTCATGAAATGATGAGAGGCGTGGGCAAGATTGTAAACATAAAGCTCTTCTGGACAAAAGCCGTACTCAACACCGTCTTTGCTTTCCATTACAGAAAATGCATCGTCATAGTGTCCTCCGAAAGCTCCCTCAAGGCACAGCATTCTGTGAAGCTCCAGAACCACTCCGTCCTTTTCAAGCTTTGCATGCTTTGCTTCCTCACCGTCGTGCTCCTCGTGATATGAAAACCCGTTTTTAACAAGCTCGCCGATTATTTCATCAATTCTGTTCTTGTCTATAAGAATATCGACATCGCATGAAGAACGCATTGCTGCATCGGGGTACAGATTCTTTATAACAGCCCCCTTTAAAAGGGCAAATTTTATTCTCTTTTCCCTGCACAAGCTACATACCAGCTCCGTGTAATATTCCTGCAGTACAAGACTTTTCCTTATTGAATTACAGTACGTTTTAAAACGCGAGCATACCGCTTTCTGCATTTCATCAACAGAAGAATAGTCCTTGAGTGCAAAATAAACCGCACATGTAACCTTATGAGCACAGGAAACAAGATAAAGAGCCTTGAAGTCGGTGTCGTCGGGAACAGAGAAATCCGTCTTTCCGGATACTGCACCCGAAAGAAGGTTTAAAAATATTTCCTTGTCTCTTTGTTTAATCAAAGTACACACCTTCCAACAAAAAGGAATATATCAAATCAGTTGAAATTCTTATACATTCCCTTTGCACAGTAATCTGCAATCGCATCAACAACCGACTGCTTGTCCTCTTTATATGTAACGCCGTACCACTTGTCGTCCGCGTACAGCATCTTTACCTTTTCACCCTTTGTCTTAATCATTTCGTCAACAACAAATGGAAGCAGGTATTCGCTCTTCTGCTCTGTTCCTTTTTCTGCAAGGAACTTTACAAATCCATCTTCAAGCACGTCAAACAGTGTCGGCTCAAAGCCCCACATATTCATGGAAACAACCGTGTTTTCAGGATAATTGTTGTTAAAAGGGATTTCGTGTGTTTCAACAACGCTCTTCAGATATCCATCGGCTATCTCGCATATACCTCTGGAAACAGTACCGTTTTCCGTTACCGTGTTCTGCAGCTTGTATCCGACCATACAGGTTTCGTGGCTGTTTTCAAAATGCTTTTTAAGCTCAATATATCCGCCCTTGCCGTAGAAGTCGTCGGAGTTTATAACCGCAAACGGACTTTTTACGACATTTTTCGCGCTGAGAACCGCCTGGCCTGTACCCCACGGCTTTACTCTGCCCTCTGGCACTGTAAAGGGTGCAGGAATATTGGAAAGCTCCTGGAAAGCATAGTCAACGTCAATCATCTTTTCAATGCGCTTGCCTATAATTTCACGGAAATCCTTTTCAATTTCCTTTTTGATAATGAATACCGCCTTATTAAAGCCTGCCTCGAGCGCATCATAAACCGAATATTCAAGTATAACCTCTCCGTTCGGTCCTACAGGCTCAATTTGCTTGAGTCCTCCAAAACGGCTTCCCATACCTGCCGCCATTACAAGAAGTGTCATATCCTTTGCCATAATAAATCCCTCTCTTAAACTACTTTATAACCACTATTTTTATTTCGTCGTTTTCCGTATAAACGCTTATACCTTTTATCTTGCTGTCGTAGCCCGCGATAATAAGCTCGCTTGCCTTGTCTTCAACCTCTGTTTGGATAAGCCTACGCAGATTTCTCGCTCCGTATTTCACCGAGAAAGACTTTTTCGAGAGCAGCTTTGCCGCTTCGTCTGTATACACAAACTCTATACCCTTAACCGAAAGCGCATTTTTTAGCTCTTCAAGCATAATAACCGCAATGTTACTAAAGTTTTCCTCTGTAAGCTGGTTGAAGGTTATAATCTCGTCGATTCTGTTTATAAACTCGGGTCGAAGGAATGCAGAAAGTGCTTTGTTTGTCTTTTCCTCGTTAACCTCGTCAAGGCTTCTTGAAAAGCCTGCGGAATTTGAAGTGCCCGACGAGCCTGCATTTGTCGTCATAACAATTATGGTATTGCAGAAATTAATCTGCTTTCCGTGTGCATCGGTTACAATTCCGTCATCGAGTATCTGCAGAAGCACATTTAACACATCGGGATGTGCCTTTTCAATCTCGTCAAACAGCACAACGCTGTAAGGACGTCTTCTGATTTTCTCGGTAAGCTGTCCTGCTTCATCATATCCGACATATCCGGGAGGAGCACCGATGATTCTCGACACGGCGTGCTTTTCCATAAACTCGGACATATCAAGGCGGATAAGCGCTTCGGGTGAATCAAACAGGTCGTTTGCAAGCGTCTTTACAAGCTCTGTTTTACCAACGCCCGTAGGTCCTGCAAAAATAAACGACACAGGTTTAAGCTTTGCCGCAATTCCCGCCCTTGAGCGCTTGATGGCTCTTGCAACCGCATTTATTGCCTTGTCCTGACCGACAATGCGCTGCTTCAATCTTTCCTCAAGCTTATCTATGCGTAAAAACTCGTTTTCGTTTATATTGCCTGCAGGAATACCCGTCCATATCTCAACAACCTTTGCAAGATGCTCGGTTGTAAGAACAACATTCTTTCTCTTTTCTTCAAGAAGCTTTATTTCCTCGGAAAGTTTAATCTCCTCGGTTCTCAGATCAGCAAGGCTTTTATAATATGCCTCTGTTTCCTCTGGATTTTCCGCACTCGGAGGCTCAGCTTCAACAAGTGCAAGCTTTTCTCTCGTCTTATCAAGCTTGTGCTTTGTGCTGTCTGCTTCATACACGGTCTTGTCGTTGAGCGTAAGATAGCTCGATGCTTCGTCAAGAAGGTCTATTGCCTTATCGGGAAGATATCTGTCCGTAATATATCTTTCGGCAAATACAACTGCCTTTTCAACTGTTTCGTCAGGGATAACAATTCCGTGGAAGTCCTCGTAATAGTCTTTTATTCCTTTGAGTATTTCAATCGAATCGTTTACAGAAGGCTCTGCCACAACAACAGGCTGAAAACGTCTCTCAAGAGCCGAATCCTTTTCGATATACTTTCTGTATTCAGAAAGCGTTGTTGCACCGATTACCTGAATTTCTCCTCTTGAAAGCGCAGGTTTCAAGATATTCGCTGCGTTCATGCCGCCCTCTGCATCTCCTGCTGCAGCAATTGAGTGAACCTCGTCTATAACAAGCACAATATTTCCAAGACGTTTTACCTCTTCGATAAGCGACTTCATTCTGTTTTCAAACTGCCCTCTAAACTGTGTTCCTGCAACCATAGCAGTCATATCAAGCAAGTGAACTTCATGGTTCTTGAGTTTAAAAGGCACATCACCGTCAGCAATTTTCTTTGCAAGTGCCTCTGCAATTGCAGTTTTTCCGACACCCGGCTCACCTATAAGGCAAGGGTTGTTTTTCTGACGGCGGCAGAGTATCTGAATAACTCTGTCAAGCTCGCGTTCTCTGCCGATAACTCTGTCAACCTTTCCGCTTTTCGCCTTTTCGGTAAGGTTCATACAAAAGGCTTCGAGATTTTTTCTGTGCTTATCGGTCTTTTTCTTTTTGTCAGACTTATCGCCCGCTTTTTTCTCTCCCTCAGAGTCGTTCTTTCTAAAGGAAGCAAGGTTTCCGAAAATAGATCCGAGATTTACGGACGGTGCTCTGCCCTCTGTTTCATCTGCATCGTCATCATCATCCGTATCTTCATTCATTTCAAAACCTGTTCCGCCCGACATGAGAGCTTCCATTTCTTCACTCATCATTTCAAGCTGCTCGTCATCAATTCCCATGTTCGCGAGCATATCCGTAACGGGCTTTATTCCGAGTTCCTTTGCACATTTTATGCAGTAGCCCTCATTTTTTGTATTCTGCGTGCCGTCGAGTCGCTGGACAAAAACGACCGCAGGTCGTGTTTTACATTTAGTACAAAGTATTGCCATTGGTTCCTCACTGTAATCTGATAATAGTTTTTACTGAATTTCACTTGCCTTTTCGCTCTTTCCATAAAGCATGCTCTTGACTTCCGTAAAAGCATACATAACACACGAAAAAATAAAGTAAGCGCATACACATATACATATAATATTAACTGTGCTCTGCGGCATATTCTCTCCAAATACCGCAATTACACATACCGCCGCAAAAACAAGCACTGTTGCAAGCTTTCCGAAAACATTGCTCTTTACAACAAGCTTCTTTCTTCTGAATACCAATGCAGCTCCGAGAGCCGTTAACAGCTCCTTTGAAAAATACGCTATCGGCATCCACATCGGGACAAGCTTTGACTGATAAAGGCACAAAAATGCCGAGAGCTGCAGCAATTTGTCTGCAAGCGGATCAAGTATTTTGCCAAGGTCGGATATGCAGTTGTATTTTCTTGCAATGAATCCGTCGATAACATCGGTAAGTCCTGCTGTTATAAACACTCCTATTGCATAAGCTCTGTATCCCTTTATGTAAAGATAAACAAATACAGGTACAAGCAGTATTCTTATTACGGAAAGTAAATTCGGAATGTCAGTCTTTTTCATATTTCCTCCAAAAGCACTTTTTCTAAAAATCAATAAAGAAATTTCAAGGGATTAAGGTCAAGAAAAAACGAATAAATATGTGTTTTCTCAGCAATATCAAGCGTTATGCCGATTTCTGCGTTTTTAATATACGGCAGAATAATCTGAAACACCGTACAGAAAGCAAACACCTTTAAAACACCGAAAAGCACGCCGAAAAGTGCGCCGCTGAACTTATTCATTCCCTTTAAAAGCGGAAGCTTGAATACAAGCTCAAGAAGCAACATCAGAATGTGCAGTACAAGCACCGACACAAGAAACACAACCACAAAACAAAGTGCATCGCAGAGCATTTTGGCTATCGGCTGAACAACCACTTCGTCAAGCGCCTCTGCCGCACTCTGGACGCCGCTTTCAACTCGCTCGTTGTAAGCTTTGTTTATATCTTCAAAATCAAGCTCTATTCCAATCTTTGAAAGTGTTTCAGAAATGTCGGAAAATTCTTTTTCTCCGTCATCAGTCGGTTCACTGTTCTCCGAAGAATCCTTTGTGTCACTTTCCGCTTCTTCAGCTTCAAAGCTCTGCACAAAGTTTTCCTTCACAGCCGTGGTAAAAGAAACATATTGCTTTGTCGTACGGACGTATTTGCTGACTGCTCCCGAAAGTGAGCAGGAAATTATAAGTGAAGCCACAAGTATTCCAAGCCCGAAGGCTGTTTTTATAAAACCTTTTTTATAGCCGCTCACCACGGAAAAAATCAGCAGTGCCGCAGTTATTAGATCAAGTGCAATCCACATATGCATCCCTTTTTATATTTAGGTATAAAACCCCTTATTATGTATTACAGGGTATTATACCATTTATTTTCTATAAAATCAATAGACTTATCGTTTTTTGCTTATAACAAACTTTAAATATTTTATAAAAATTGTTTCAAAAAACTCATTTAAAACTTTTTTCCGCGCCTTTTAATCCTTTTCCGGTCATACTTTGTTGGAACAAAAAACATCTTGACGAAACCTGCTCTTTTATGATACAATGTATGCAGAGTAATTTTGCAATTCACAAAGTCAGTTTCAGAAAGGATGTTTGTCTTGAATAACAACTCGTTCTTTACAAAAAACACCTCGGCACGCATAGGCGTATGCCTGCTTTTGTTTATCCCGCTTGTACTCGCAATTATCTTTGCATCGCATGTTGACCCGAATGAGGTGTCCGGAGAAGCCGTTAAAAGCCTTACTGTAACCTACAACGGGACAACAACCACATACAACGATGAGGAAATCTTCGGCTCATATTCGGCACTGTCAAACGGTGCTGTTGAAATCACCGGGGAATTCCGCGACCTGGATGCCGAAACTCCGTATGAAATAACCTTTACCGAAGCAGACGGTTCTGTTGTATCCTATAAGCTCTACATGCTTGAGGATGCCTCCGACTGTATTTTCACCACAAGCAGCGGCAAGTATTACATGATGGCTCCCGAAACAGCATCCGCTCTTCTTGAAAGACCGGAGTTCTCCGGAGTAAACCATGCAAGCCTGCTTCCCGTTGCGACCTACACCTATTCTTCCAACCCCGTTACTCTCACACCCTCAACCTACACCTGGACCTACAAAAACCTCCAGGGAGCAACCGAAAACATTTCGAGTGACAAGCCTGCGGAAAATCCCGTAATAAAATATAACAGCACAAATCCCGGTATGCTGTCATTTGACAAACAGCCAGATGAGGTCAAGGTTGTGCTTTCGGCAAACGGTCAGAAGGTGTTTGACGATGTATTTGAAAACCTTTCAATGGCTCTGAGCTACACCTCCGACACAAAGCTTTCAATGACAATAACCGCACAATGGTACGAAATTGACGGGGCAGATTATCACGGCACTCTTACATACAATCTTGATTTCCTATACGATATCGCTCCCACCTACACCGTTGTTGACAACCGTGCACTTCCCAAAGGCGACTTTACCGTTCTTCGCATCACAGACTTCAATGACGGTGAAACACTTTCCGTTTCTACAGATCTCGGAATACCCGAAACGGCAAGTGTTTTCGGTAAAGCTACCGACCCTGTAAAATATGCATTTATTCCTCTTCCCTTTGGTGCTGAAAACGGCAAGCACAGCATAACCTACACCACAAGCGACGGTCACAGCACAACCGTTGAGGTTTCTTTAAAAGATGCTCAAAACGTCCCCGGAAGTCAGATAGTAATAGTAACCGACCAGAATCTTCAAAGCGCCTTTACAAGCGACGGTCTTGCAGAATGGGAAAACAAAGTCAAGGAAATTACCTCCGTCAGCGACAATGACAGATATTGGACCGACAAATTTGTTTATCCCACGGGCTCATCAAAGACAGTTTCCGGCGGTGCAAGCTACGGAATGCTGCGTGACGTCAAGAGTCTTTACACCACTACCTACACAAGCCATTCAATGGCCCTTGCAGCAACAGCAGGGCAAGACATCAAAGCAGCCAACAACGGCAAGGTTGTTTTTGCTGAAAACCTCACCTTCACAGGTCTTACCGTCATAATCGACCACGGAAGCGGAGTATTCTCATTCTACGAAAACCTTTCCGAAATCAGTGTTACCGTCGGTCAGACCGTTGAAAAAGATTCCGTAATCGCAAAAGCAGGTGCTACAGGCTTTGCTTGTAACGAATCTGGAACCAATCTTTCCATGACAGGCTTTGCCATCAACATCGGCGGCGTATTCATCGACCCGACAAGCCCCTGCAGATACGGCATCAAACTCGGCGAAGATTTTTGATTGGTGAAATTGATGTTTAAACAACATCAATTTCACATTCCGCCTCGTTATATTTTACATTAAATTCCAAACAAATTAAATTCCTCATTTCTCATTTCTAATTCCTAATTTCCTATAACGCAACAAGGGAACGACTTCACTGCCGTTCCCTTATTTTTGCATTATTTAAAGCGATGTGCTATCTCCGAGAAGCTTATTAAGCTCGTCGCGGAAGGTTGTAATGTCCTTGAACTGACGGTAAACCGATGCAAATCGGATGTACGCAACCTCGTCAAGCTCCTTGAGTTTTTGCATAACAAGCTCACCTATTTCGGTAGTCGTCACCTCATTCTTCATGCTCTGCATGAGCAACTGCTCTATTTCCGTCACCGCATTTTCAATCTGTGCCATTGTAACAGTACGTTTTTCACAAGCCCTGACAATACTGCTGCGTATCTTCATCCTGTCAAAGCTCTCTCTTGTTCTGTCCTTTTTTACAACCATAAATGAAATGTTTTCAACCGTTTCAAAGGTCGTAAATCTCTTCTGACATCCTAAACACTCTCTTCGTCTTCTGATACTTGCCCCCTCGTTTGCGGGTCTTGAATCAAGCACCTTGCTTTCGGGATGTCCGCATGCCGGACACTTCATAAAAACACGTCCTTTCGTAGTTGCGCTGAACGCCATGGATAGCTTTTTGTATATTTTACCATGTTTTACGAAATTTTGCAAGTGCTTTCACAAATTCCCACGCAAATAATTGATAAAAAAGGAGATTATCATGAAAAAAGTTTTTTCACTCAAGCTTCCCGACAAAAGAAAAATTCCTCTTCATTTTACGGTAATCGGACTCATGCTCGTGCTATGTTCAAGTGCCATTCTTTTGCTTAGCATAACCACAAGCCCCCTTGTCGGCGCAGACAGATACATATTCCTCACTTCTCTCTCAGAAGCCGTAGAATATCTGCTTTTATCTCTTCTGATGGTCGTAGGAGGAGGATTTTTCCTTGATTATTTTTTCTGTAAATCAAATGAAATTTAGATTTTCACTCCATCGCCCTCCGCACACTGCGTGTGTTCCTTGCCGAAAAACGAGGTCTGAACAACCTCGTTTTCGGATTCCGCCCAAATATAATATTGATTTCACTCCATAGCTTCCCACACACTGCGTGTGTTTCTTTCTGAAATTGAAGTCTAAACAACTTCAATTTCAGTTTTTGCATCATTCCATTGCCTTCCATAACTTTCTGAAAAGGTCCTCTGCATACTTGTACTTTGCAAGATAGTCCATAGTCTGCTTCTCAAGCTCACACTTTTTCTGTATCTTTTCCGCAAAGCCTGCCATATCCATTTCAGGAATATACTCATACACCCCAACCTTATTCGGAATACCCGTAAACTCGGCAATGTCAAGACTTTCCTTTGACGTTCCTTTTGGCCTTAACTCAATGTGACAGTGCGCACCTGTCGAAGCTCCGGTCGAGCCCATAACGCCAAGCTTGTCGCCTTTGCAGACTTTCTGCCCGGGCTTTACACAAATGCTGCCTTTTGCCATATGTCCGTAGTAAATTCTCCTGCCGTCAGAGAGAAGCATCCTCACATAGTACCCGAAGCCGTTCGCCTCATACGGTGTCGCATCAATCACACCGTCAGCAATCGAGTAAATATTCGTGTCATCCACTCCCACAAGGTCAATACCACCGTGATACTGCTTTATACCACTTAAAGTCCGATATCCTCTCGGACTTGTGACTCTGAACTTGCCTTTAAAACAACAAATCATCTTCATTCCTCCTCTTACTTTTTTGAAAAAAAGTAAGCAAAAAACTTTTCCTTTGTGACATTGAAATCTAAACAATTTCAATGTCATGTTTGCTTTATTACGATGTCAAAATCTGAACAACTTAAATTTCACGGTTTTCCATATTGATAAACCTCAGCCCATGAGGGCGGTAAAGCCGCCGCGGCTAAGGTGGGAAGTCAGCGGAGATTTGGAAATGATAAACCGGGATTTTGTATTTAATCTTCAAGTTTTTGCGATAACATAACTCCAAATCGAGCCATCCCACCTTTTGAGCGGAGCATCTTTTCGTCTATTTTCTGGGCGAACAGAAAATAGACACCGCCGGTAGGCATATAGCTGCAATCGCAGTTTAAGCTCCCCTGCCGCCAGGCAGAAAACTTTAGCCTCTAAACTGCTCAAACACTAATTCTCGTTGTCACTCTCTTTCTTTGCACGTGAGGCATCCACAAGCCCCTCACCGATTATGTACGCAATCATGGAACTTCCCGCCGTAACCACGGCAACCACCTGTTCAATAGTTAAATCGGGAACTCCAAACGCAACAAGCAACGTTGTAATGAATGTAATTATCGCCGCCCAAAACTTTCTTGATGTAAGCTTCTGCTTCCAGTTAATCTTCATTTTGTTTTTCCTTTCTGTTACATTATAGATGTTACGAGAATTGAAGTTGTTCAGACTTCAATTCTCCATATCGGGTGCAGCGTCACGCTGCTTCTGTTTCCAGTTAATTTTCATAGTCTTCCGACTCCTTTCCAATCTTCTTCTCAAACGCCGATTTTGCAAAATACCCAATCATTGTCGCAATAATGGATATTACCGCCTGTGTCGATAACGTTTCCGCTATCTGTACCCTGTCCATAAACGCTAAAACGTAGGATAAATATACCCATATCACACCGTTTATGAGTATGAACGTAAGCCAGCGTTTCGTGTACGTTACGTACTTTCCGGCCTTTTTCTTCTTGCGCTTTGCATATATTCTGTAAAACACAAAATATATGAGATACAGCACCACCGCAAATAAAACCATAAAGCCTATGTACATAAACAACGCCTTTAAAAATTCCATTTAAAGCCCACCTTTCGCAAGTAGGTACGCAAGGACAGCTCCGATTATCGTAAACAACACCTTGTCCACAACTCCGTCCCAACGCTTGCCCGGCTTCTCAATCAGCTTTTTCACGTCAATCTTCATTTCCTTGACGTCGCCCTCCATGTCCTTCTGCTTTTCCGCAATAAGAGCAACCGACGTTACAAGCTTTTCCGTGTCCGCCTGACGTTTTTCTATAGCTTCAATCCTGTGCGTGTTGGACTTTGCTCTGTCCTCAACCTTTGTCAGTCTGTCGTGCTCTGCTTCGTTCATGTCATAACACCCACGCTTTCTTCCTCAAGCTGCGCCTGTAGCTCGTCATACTCCTCTTTTGTGATCTCTCGCCAGTTCTCGGCACTGTCCCAATCTCCAAGCTCAACACTCTTCGCATAGGTCTCTCCGTTCGTCAGCATC
>JAZQGP010000052.1:0-201503 GCA_045540015.1 Eubacteriales bacterium | reverse complement strand
GGACAGGTTGATGACATAATAAGTGCTGACGAAATGAGAATGAAGATAGCTTCTGCTCTTGAAATGCTTTCTATGAAGAATGATTTTCTTCAGCTTTAATAAGGAGCGGTGATTATCATGAATTTACAGAATTATGCACTCGAAACTGCAAATGTTCTTGAAAAAGATGTTCATTTTGCAAACGTAGGTGAAGCGCTTGGATATTCTCTCCCTAAGGCTCTTTTCGGTTTCGCTGTTGTATTTGGAGTTCTTGTACTCATATGGGGATGTCTTGCTTTGTTCAAGGTTTTCTTCTATACAATTCCAAATTCAAGAAAAAACAGCGGTAACGAAAAGCCGGCGCCTGTAGTTGAGAAGACTGCAGAAGTTCTACAGACCGTGCCTGCTCAGGTTGCGAAAGCTTCCGATAATAATGCAATTGTTGCAGCAATTATAGCCGCAATTACTGCATTCAGAACGCAGAATGGCGAAGGTAACGGCGCATTCAGAGTTGTATCATTTAAAAAGAGAAAATAAAACCGGATTATTTACCGGAGAAAGTGAGAATTATCATGGCTAAACAGTATAGTGTTACAGTAAACGGCAGTGTTTACGATGTTATTGTTGAAGAAGTTGGTGCAGTGAGCGCACCTGTAGCGACAGTTCCTGCTCCTGCAGCTCCTGTAGCAGCACCCGCACCAGTAGCAGCAGCTCCTGCTCCTGCAGCAGCACCTGTTGCACCTGCAGCTCCCGCGGCAGCCGGTGCAGGCGAAAAGATTTCTGCTCCTCTTAACGGAACCGTTCTTGATGTTAAGGTATCAAACGGTGCGGCAGTTAAGAAGGGTGACCTTCTCTTTATCATTGAAGCAATGAAGATGGAAAACGAAATTCTTGCTCCGAACGACGGAACTATTACATCCGTTGTTGCACAGAAGGGTGCTTCTGTAAATGCAGGAGATGTTCTTGCTACACTGGCGTAAGCTCCTTTTAATCTGTAAGGAGGATAACTTCAAATGAATTTTTTAGAAAGCCTTTTGAACCTGTGGGAATCTACCGGTATTTATAAGATGCTGTATGCAGTAGATGAAGCGGGTGTGGCAACACTTAATACGGGCTTTGTAAAGACACTTATAATGTACGTGATTGTTGCAGTGCTTGTGTATCTTGCAATCGGTAAAAAGTTTGAGCCGTTGCTCCTTCTTCCCATTGCTTTCGGTATGCTTCTTGCAAACCTTCCGGGAACAGGTCTTTATCATCCCGAACTCTTTATTAATCCCGATAATCCCAGTGCACCTCTTGATATTGTAAAAATTGTCAAAGAGGGCGGGCTTATGGACTTTCTGTATCTCGGCGTAAAGCTCGGTATTTACCCATCGCTGATATTCCTCGGAGTTGGTGCGATGACTGACTTTACTCCTCTTATTGCAAATCCTAAGTCGCTTCTTCTCGGTGCTTCTGCACAGTTTGGTATTTATGTTGCATTTGTAGGTGCTCTTTGCCTTGGTTTTACTCCTGCAGAAGCTGCATCTATCGGTATCATCGGCGGCGCTGATGGTCCTACCGCAATTTATGTTACCAAAACTCTTGCACCGCATCTTCTTGGTGCAATAGCTGTTGCGGCGTACTCATACATGGCACTCGTTCCGATTATTCAGCCTCCGATTATGAAGGCGTTTACTACCAAGAAGGAAAGAACTATCAAGATGGGAAATCTTCGACCTGTTTCTCAGACAGAAAAGGTTGTTTTCCCGATAGTTGTTGCGGCGATTGTTTCGCTTCTTCTTCCGGATGCTGCATCTCTTGTCGGCTTCCTTATGCTTGGTAACCTGTTTAATGTTTGCGGAGTTACCGATAGACTTTCAAAGACAGCACAGAACGAACTTTGTAACATTGTTACGATTTTCCTCGGTATTTCTGTCGGTGTTACGGCTAATGCCGAGAACTTCCTTAAGAAGGAGACACTTCTTATTATAGGTCTTGGACTTACGGCATTCTGCTTTGCTACCTTCGGCGGTGTAATTTTTGGTAAGATTATGTGCCTTGTTACAGGCGGAAAGATCAATCCTCTCATTGGTTCTGCAGGTGTATCTGCCGTTCCTATGGCAGCTCGTGTTGCTCAGACAGTTGGACAGAAAGAAGATCCTTCTAACTTCCTTCTTATGCACGCAATGGGACCCAATGTTGCAGGTGTTATCGGCTCTGCAGTTGCAGCCGGTGTGTTCCTCGCACTTTACGCTTAATTATTCCCAAATCATGACGTAGCACAGCTTGCGTCGGAAAGGATTTATTTGTTATGGCAGTAAAAATTATGGAAACTGCTCTGCGTGACTCGCATCAGTCTCTTGTAGCTACACGCATGACTACGGAAGAAATGCTTCCGATACTTGACCTTCTTGATGAAGTAGGATACTACTCCATGGAGGTGTGGGGCGGTGCAACTTTTGACTCTTGTCTCAGATTCCTTGATGAGGACCCTTGGCAGAGACTTCGCACTATCCGCAGTCATATTAAAAATTCAAAGCTTCAGATGCTTTTCAGAGGTCAGAATATCCTCGGTTACCGTCACTATGCTGACGATGTTGTTGAGTATTTCGTTCAGAAATCCATCGCAAACGGTATTGATATAATCCGTATTTTCGATGCTCTCAATGATGCACGTAACCTCAAAACTGCAATCAGTGCAACCAAGAAAGAGGGAGGACATGTTCAGGCTGCTCTCAGCTACACAACAGGTCCTACCTATACAACAGAATACTATGTAAAGTATGCAAAGCAGCTCGAAGAAATGGGTGCAGATTCAATCTGTATCAAGGATATGGCAGGTCTTCTGCTTCCTTATGAATCGTACGACCTTGTAAAAGCACTCAAGGAAACTGTAAAGGTTCCGATTCAGCTTCACACTCATTATACAGCAGGTCTTGCTTCTATGACTGTTCTCAAGGCGGTTGAAGCAGGTGTTGATATTATCGACACTGCAATGTCTCCTCTTGCTATGGGTACATCTCAGCCTCCTACGGAGCCGATTGTTGCTTCACTTGCAGGAACAGAGTATGACACAGGTCTTTCTCTTGAAAAGCTTGATAAAGCATCTAAGATGTTCGATGCTCTTCGTGAGAAATACCTTGCTAACGGTCTTCTTGACCCCAAGGTTCTCAAAGTAGACGTAAATGCTCTTCTTTATCAGGTTCCCGGCGGAATGCTTTCAAACCTCGTTTCTCAGCTTAAGAATGCTGGTAAGTCTGATAAACTTTCTGAGGTACTCGAAGAAGTTCCGAAGGTAAGAGCAGATGTAGGATATCCGCCTCTTGTAACTCCATCTTCTCAGATTGTCGGCACTCAGGCTGTTATGAATGTAATTGCAGGTGAGCGCTATAAGATGGTTACCAAGGAATTCAAGGGCCTTGTTAAGGGGGAGTACGGTAAGACTCCCGTTGCAATTTCCGAGGATATCAAGAAGAAGATTATCGGCGACGAAAAGCAGATTACTTGCCGTCCGGCTGATAATATCAAGCCCGAGCTTGATAAACTCAGAAGTGAATGTGCTCAGTACCTCCAGCAGGACGAGGATGTTCTTTCCTATGCTCTGTTTGATAAGGTTGCTGTTAAATTCTTTGAAAAGAGAAATTTAAAGGAAAACGGACTTGACACCGAGAATACAGATACAGTAAATAAGGTTACTTCGGTTTAATCATTTTTGTTTTTCAGACTGTGCCTGCATCGGCTGTTTGACAGTTATTTGCGGCACAGTCTTTTTGAGTTTTATGAAAAGAATTTTTTCTTTCCTTTATCTTTGTCAATATGCGGTTTTGGCAGCGGCGGTATGTCCACCAGGATAATGTCTTCGCCTATTTTGCAGATTCTTTCCCAGGGAATGCATATTTGGTCGTCTTTTTTTCCTTGTGAAAACAGTCCTTGGTTCTGACAAACTATTAGTGAAAGTATTTTTCCGCATTCAAGGTCTATTATCAGGTCTGCAATTGTTCCCAGTCTCGAACAGTCACAGCTGTTTATAACCTCTTTTACGCATAACTTTTCAAAAGTGCATTTATTCATTTATCCACCTTCTTTCTTACTATTATTTTTATGAATGTTTTTGCAAAATTATTTTCATGCAAAATTTGTTTCAAAGGGGATTTATATGGAAAACAAACAGGAACTTAAAGAAAATATTAATACAAAACCTATAAATGTTTTGCTTTGTTCTGTTTTTACAGATTCATCAAAGGAACAGGAATGCCTGTCAAGACTTGAAGAACTCAGACTTCTTGCCGAAACCTCTATTGGTGACGATGCAATAAATTCATCTTTTTATAAACTTACTCAATGTCGTCCGCATCCCGATGTTGCAACATATCTTGGTTCCGGTAAAGCAATAGAAGCAGGAGAAATATGTGAAAATAACGATATATCACTTGTTGTCATAGACGGAGAAATGTCGCCGTCGCAGATAAGAAATCTTGAAAACGAAATTAACTCAAAATCAACCGATAAAGAAGTAAGAGTTATAGACCGTACAATGCTTATCCTCGATATTTTCGCGAAACACGCGGTAACAGGCGAAGGTAAGCTTCAGGTTGAAATTGCTCAGCTTAAATATACAGCTCCTCGACTTACGGGAAAGGGAATAGCTCTCTCAAGACAGGGCGGTACAAGCGGAAGTATCGGAGCGAGAGGTCCGGGTGAAACAAAGCTTGAAACAGACAAACGACATATACAAAAGCGAATTCTTGCACTTAAAGATGCACTTCGTGAAATGGAGAGCGACAGAAATGTAAAACGCAGTAAACGAGTTAAAAGCGACGTTCCAACGGCAGTTATTTCGGGCTATACAAATGCAGGAAAATCAACTCTTTTAAATTACCTTACAGGAGCCGGTATACTTGCCGAAAACAAACTTTTCGCAACTCTTGACCCTACGGTAAGAAAAATGTCATTGCCATCGGGGAAAACGGTTCTTCTTTCGGATACTGTTGGATTTATCAGCAGACTTCCGCATCAGCTTGTTGAATCTTTTAAATCTACATTGGATGAAGTAAGATATGCCGATATAATTCTTGTTGTTGCTGACGCATCCGATCCTGAAATGAAAAATAAAATTATTGTTACAGAGCAAATACTCGGAGAGCTTGACAGCGCCGATAAACCTAAAATTTATGTTCTTAACAAATGCGATGTTGCAGGTGATTATGATTTACCGGAAATTTCGGATTCAGCGAGAACTGTGTGCATAAGTGCACTGACAGGTGAAGGAACTGATGAACTTTTGTCGGTCATTGATGAAGAACTTGCAAAATCAAAAAAGACCGTAACATTCCTTTTTTCGTTTGAAATGCAGTCTGCAGTTAATAACTTATACGAAAATGCCACAGTACTGAATGTGGAATATGTTGAAAACGGTGCTCTTGTTACTGCTGTTGTTGATGACAAGTGTTATGGAATGTATAAGAAGTTTGAGAAAGAATAACAGTTTTTCCAATAAAAATAAAAAGTGTTTTTGTTAAAAAATGAGTATATATAAATAAAGGCGGTGACAGCATGAAAGGTGTACTTTCTAATTATTACGACACTGAAAATAACAGTCTGTGTCAGTTTGCAACTAAAAGCTGTGAAAGTCGCGGACGTTCATATCAAGAAAACGCTGATGAAGAGACTCTTGAGGTTAGAACTCCTTTTATGCGTGACCGTGACAGAATTATTCATTCCAAATCCTTCCGACGTCTTATGCATAAGACACAGTGCTTTTTATCTCCCGAGGGTGACCACTACAGAACGCGTCTTACGCATACTCTTGAAGTTTCACAAATTGCGAGAACTATAGCACGTGCTCTGCACCTTAATGAAGATCTGACAGAAGCAATTGCTCTTGGTCACGACCTTGGTCACACGCCGTTCGGTCATGCAGGAGAACGTGTTCTGAATGAGCTTTGTCCCGATGGTTTTTCCCACAACGAACAGAGCATCAGAGTAGTTGAAAAGCTTGAACGTGACGGTAAAGGACTGAATCTTACTTTTGAAGTACGAGACGGCATTCTCTGTCATACGGGCATGCAGGAGGCTTCAACCCCGGAAGGAAGAATTATTAAATTTGCTGACAGAATTGCTTATATTAATCATGATATTGATGATGCTGTAAGAGCCGGTGTTCTGACAAACGAGGATGTACCGAAATCACTTCGCAAAATACTTGGAGAAACTCACAGCAATCGAATTGATGTTATGGTAAAGAGCATAATTAAGTCAACATCAGAAAATTTTAAATCGGGAAAAAGCGACGTTTCTATGGAGCCTGAAATTTATCAAGCAACTATGCTTCTTCGCGAGTTTTTGTTTGAAAGTGTTTATTTTAATCCTGTTGCAAAAAGCGAAGAAATAAAAGCATGTGATATGCTAAAAAAGCTGTACGAGTATTATTGCTCCAATCAGGATAAAATACCTGATGAATACAAAAGATATATCGACGAGGGTGTAAGTGTCTACAGAGTTGTATGTGATTATATTGCATGTATGACTGACAGATTTGCCACACAGACGTTTACAGATTTGTTTATTCCTAAAAAATGGTCAATTTTGTAATTGATTGACAGAAAAGAGTTAAGATGAAAAGAATAAAGAGTTGGCTTGTAAATGAAGCAATAGCAATGTTTTTGGCAATGCAGATAGTAATATCGGCACTCGGATTTATATTCGGACTTGTTGTTCCCGCTAAAAGAAAGGGGATAGCTTTTATTCCTGCCATACTCTTGTTAATTGCAGGCGCTTTGGAGCTTTCGGTGTACACTCTTAACAGACTTCGCGAGTAAGGAGGGGTGATATTGGCTTTTTCTGAAATTTTTATAGAAGAATTAAAAATGAGAAATCCGATTGAAGATGTTGTCGGGCGTTATGTTGAACTTAAACGTGCCGGAAGAAATCTTGTCGGAAGATGCCCCTTCCACAGTGAACGCTCTCCTTCATTTACTGTGTTTTCTGACCACTTTCATTGCTTTGGTTGTTCGGCAGGAGGCGATGTTATAACCTTTGCCATGCGAATAGAGAATCTTGATTACAGAGATGCTGTTCAGTTTTTGGCAGACAGGTCCGGTATGGTAGTGCCGGATGACGGAAAATACGTAAAAAAGCAAAAACAGGTTCTCACCAGAGAAAGAGCTTTTGCAATGAACAAAAGTGCTGCACGCATTTTTCATGACAATCTGAAAAGTGAAGACGGAAAAGCGGCGCTTGATTATCTTCTTAATCGCGGTCTTAGTCCTGTAACCTTAAAACGATTTGGTATAGGCTACGCAAAAAATGATTTTTCATTTCTTTTAAATGCTCTTAAATCTCAAGGATACTCTGTTGAAGAGATTACTGCAAACTTTCTGTGCGGTATATCGCAAAAGAACGGAAAACCTTTTGATATGTTTCGCAACAGAGTGATTTTCCCTATAATTGATACTTCCGGAAATGTTGTTGCATTCGGCGGACGTGTTATGGATGACTCAAAACCTAAATATCTTAATTCCTCTGATACGGTTGTTTTCAAAAAGAGCAAGAATCTGTTTGCACTGAACTATGCAAAAGACATGCTGCTTGGAAATACGACAAGCGAGCATATAAATGCAGGAGAAATAATTCTGTGTGAAGGATATATGGATGTTATTGCTATGCATCAGGCGGGTTTTTCTAATGCCGTAGCTACTCTTGGAACTGCAATAACCTCAGAGCATGCACGAATTGTTTCACGTTATGCAAAAACGGCGTATCTTGCTTACGACTCCGATGATGCCGGTAAAAAGGCTGCAGACAGAGCAATGAAACAACTGAGTGAGGTTGGCATTGACTGTAAGGTTATTACTATAACAGGAGCAAAGGATCCGGATGAGTACATAAAGAAGTTTGGTTCGTCGGCATTTGCAAAATTGCTTCACGGTTCCGCAGGACAGATAGATTACAGATTGGGAGAGATATTGTCTAGATACAATCTTTCTGTTCCGGACGATAAGCTTCGTGCACTGAATGAGGCATGCACCATGCTTGCAGGAATCGCGTCTCCTGTCGGCAGAGGCGTATACATACAGAGACTGTCAGAACTTACAGCTGTTTCAAAACAAAGTATTGAACGTCAGGTTGAAATTGCAGAAAAGAAAAATTCTCGTAAGATTGCAAAGGATTTCAGAGAACAAAACACTCAGAAATTGCTTCATTTTAAGGATTCGGTAAATAAAGATGCCATTGTCTTTCCAACTGCGGTTGAGATAGAAGAGCGTATAATTGGTATTCTCATTCTGTTTCCTGAAGAATTTTCTAAATGCAATCCGATAACTGCCGAGGATTTTGTCACTGATTTCAATAAACGAGTTTTCTCCGAGCTTTCAAAGCTGTACACGGACGGTATCACCGATATTTCTTCGTTAAATGAAAGCTTTTCACCCGAAGAAGTATCAAGAATATATAATATGCGTCAGCGCAGAAGCGAGCTTACCGCAAACGGTACGGCGGCTTTGAACGAGCAAATTTCAGCACTCAAAAAAGAAAAGGTCAAAGCTGAATCAAAGAATAAAAAGGTTGAAACCGAAGAAGAGCTCATGGAGATTATAAACCGCGTAAGACTAGAAAATGCAAAAAAACAAAATAATAAGTAGAACATGTCAATCATTTGACAGAAAGGATGTTATAGATGGCAGAAAAGAAAACAAAGAAGCTTCAGGAGGAAAATGTTACTGAGGCTGCAGAAACTGTTGAAAAACCGGATGAGGTAAAGGCTGCTAAACCAAAACCAAAAACACAGGCTAAGACTAAAAAGGAGTCTGAAATCGAAGAAAAAGCTGATGTTTCGGCGGAAACTGAAGAAAAGACACCGACAAAGAAAACAAAGAAGTCAAAAGCTTCCAAGCAGGACGAAAAGCAAGAAGCCGAAGATGTTAAGACTGAAACAGAGGAAAATAAAGATGTAAAGCCAAAATCCGATTTTCAGGAGCTTATTGAAAAAGGAAAAGCAAAGGGTTCGCTTACAAATGAAGAAATCCTTGAGATTCTCGACGAAGAGGATCTCGATGTCGAAAACATGGAAAAACTTATGGAAACCATGGAGAACCTCGGCATTGAAGTTACCGGCTACAATGATGACAGAGTTTTTGAGGATATTGACGCAAATCTCGACAGCGTTGGAAGTCTTGAAAATTATGAAGGCGTTGATGACACCGACTCGCTTCTTGGTCAGGACGGACTTATTATTGATGACCCTGTAAAAATGTATCTCAAAGAGATAGGTAAGGTTAACCTTCTATCCACCGAAGAAGAGCTTGAACTTGCCGAAAAAATGGCAAACGGCGATGAGCGCGCAAAGCAAATCCTTGTTGAAAGTAACCTTAGACTTGTTGTAAGCATAGCTAAACGCTATGTTGGCCGCGGTATGTTTTTCCTTGATCTTATTCAGGAAGGAAATCTCGGACTTATGAAGGCGGTTGAAAAGTTTGACTATACCAAAGGCTATAAGTTCTCAACATATGCTACATGGTGGATAAGACAGGCGATAACCAGAGCAATAGCTGACCAGGCAAGAACAATTCGTATACCCGTTCATATGGTTGAAACCATTAATAAGGTTCTTCGTGTATCGCGTCAGCTTCTCCAGGAGCTTGGACATGAGGCTTCAACAGAGGAAATTGCCGAAAAAATGAATATGAGTGTTGAAAAGGTGCGAGACATTATGAAGCTTGCCCAGGAGCCTGTCAGCCTTGAAACACCTATTGGCGAGGAAGAAGACAGCCATCTTGGTGACTTTATTCCGGATGAGGATGCTCCTGCACCTGCTGAAGCTGCATCTTATACTCTTCTTCGTGAACAGCTCTGCGAGGTGCTTCATACGCTTACTCCTCGTGAAGAACACGTTCTTAAGCTCAGATTCGGTCTTGAAGACGGACGTACAAGAACTCTTGAAGAGGTCGGAAAGGTGTTTAATATTACACGTGAGCGTATTCGTCAGATTGAGGCAAAGGCACTTCGTAAGCTCCGTCATCCCAGCCGTTCGAAGAGACTGCGCGATTATCTTGATTGATTATTTATATTGGAGAATTATATGAAAATCGGAATTATTGGTGCGCTTGACTGCGAAATTACTGAATTTTGCAAGAATTTCGGCGCTGTTGAAACTGAATATAAAGGGATTTATCACGGCAAATGCGATGATAAGGATGTTTATATCTGCCTTGTTGGTGTAGGAAAGGTTAATGCAGCAGCATCTACGCAAAGACTGTGTGATTTGTTTGATGTTGACGCTGTAATCAATTCCGGAGTTGCAGGCGGTGTTACAAGAAGTCTTGGTATATGTGATATCGCAATTTCAGATAAGCTTACATATCATGACTTTTCGCCTATTGATGTTCTTGATAAATATGAACCTCATTGCACTGTATTCCGCGCTGACGAAAAAATGGTTTTACTCGCAAAAAAAGCGTGTGATGAAATCAAGACCAAAGAAACATCCTTTTGTTATGATGTCGGAATGATTGTTTCGGGCGATATATTTGTTGAAGACAGTAAATACGTAAAGTATTTGTCTGAAAAGTATTCTGCGCTTTGTACAGAAATGGAAGGCGCGGCCGTAGGTCATGTTTGTATTCTGAACAGCAAGCCTTTTGTTGTAATCCGTGCTTTATCGGACAATGCCGATGAAAACGCCGATATGTCTTTTGAGCAGATGGCTGCAATTGCAGCAAAACGTGCATGCTTTGTTGCGGAATACATTATCAGGAATTTATAAAGAATCGGTTGTTATGTGTCCGCCGAAGTTTTGCTTTGGCGGACTGAAGTTTTTAAGGAGTGGGAGCGTTGAAGAAAAAGATTTCTGCAAAAAGTAATGAGTTCTCTGCGGCCGGACACAGTAATTTACGAATTATTATTGTCGGTGTTTTGTTTTTGCTCGTACTTGCAATTTTTATCGGACGGCTTATGCTTTTGCAGATAGCTGAAAATGAATACTATGCTTCACTTGCGGTCCCTAAGGTTTACAGGGATGCCGTTATTGAAACTTCACGCGGCGATATATGCGACAGAAACGGTGTTGTTCTTGTTTCCAACTCAAAACAGTGTAATGTTAGAATCAACAGGTCGTATCTTGATGCTTCAAGTACGAACGCAACGCTTCTTACATTTATAGAGCTTTGCGAAAAGTATGACATAACTGTTGCCGACAGTATTCCTGTCACAAGCATTTTTCCGTATGAGCTTGACAAAGAATATGTTTTTGATTCAAATGCCGAAAGAAAACTTGATTATTTTTTAAAAAAGAACGAAATATCCGAAAACACAATGTATGAAATAGGATTGTACAATCTTGTTTGCGACAGATACGCAATATCTGAGGAAGTAAGAAATGAGCCTGTATGGAGAAAAGTTGCAGGACTCAGGTACGATATGGAGGTTAATGATTTTTCAACAATTAATCCCTATACGCTTCTTTATGACGTGGATGAGCGTACTAAAACCATCATTTCGGAAAACCTCCATTTGCTACACGGCATCGAACTTTCTTACACCGACAAACGTTTTTATCATCTTGGCTCAACAGCAGCTCATTTACTCGGTAGAACAGGTCCTATTCTGCCGGAAGACGTTGAAGAATATGTAAATCAAAAAGGATATTCATATGATGCTACTGTCGGCAGAGACGGTGTAGAAAAGGCGTTCGAAGAATATCTTAGAGGTATAGACGGTCTTGAAAGTTTTGAAATTGGGAAAGACAACAACGTAGAAAACCGTATTGTAAGCAAAGCTCCAAAGCAAGGATATACTGTGAGTCTTACAATCGATTCTGAAATGCAGCAAATTGCTGAAAAAGCACTTGAAGAGCAGATTAAAGAAGCTTGTGCGTATGGACTTGCAAATCCGGGAAATAATAACGGAAGTGACTGTAAGGCTGGAAGTGTCGTTGTCATGAAGCCTGAAACGGGTGAAGTTCTCGTAAGTGCAAGCTACCCAAGCTATGATTTAAATCATTTTTCGGAATTGTTTTCCCAGCTCAACAACGATACTGAGTCGAGACCGCTCATCAACAGAGCAACACAAGGTATATATCCGCCGGGCTCTACTTTTAAAATCGCAACTGCTGCAGCAGCTCTTAGTTCCGGAACCGTAACAACAGATACCATTGTTTATGATAAAGGTGTTTATACGAAGTATGAAACCTATCAGCCGCACTGTTGGATTTATGATTCAAAAGGTGAAACTCACGGATATGTCAATGTAAAATCTGCAATAGAAGGCTCCTGTAACTATTATTTCTATGAAATTGCTGATATGATGGGTATAGATACTCTTGTTGAGTATGCTTCCCGTTTCGGTCTCGGAAAAGAAACAGGAATAGAAATACCTGAAAACACAGGTATACTCGCATCTCCGTCATTTCGTGATGGTATAGGATTGTTATGGAATCCGGGAGATACGCTTCAGGCTGCTATCGGACAGTCTGATAATGCTTTTACACCTATGCAAATTTGCTCATATATGTCTACTGTTCTGAATGGCGGTACAAGATATAAGACAACATTGTTAAAATCTGTTAACGACTTTTCAACACAGCTGCCCATACTTGTAAATCAGCCTGTTATTCTTGACAGTACCGAGCTTTCGGAAGAAACTGTTGCGGTATTAAAATCTGCAATGAGACAGGTTGTTGTTGAGGGTACGGCAAAGAATGTTTTTGATAATTATCCGTTTGAAATTGGCGGAAAAACTGGTACTGCACAGGTTTCAGGCGGCAGTGATACTGCATTGTTCGTTGGGTTTGCACCGTATGAAAAACCGGAAATAGTCGTGGCTGTTGTTGTGGAAAATGCTTCTGCAAGCTCGCGAGCTGCAAATGTGGCAAAAGAAGTTTTTGATTATTATTTTGAAAGTATCGGCTTAATTGAGAAAGACGACACAAAAACTGAGGATACTGCTAATCCGGAAACTAATAACATGCAGCCTGAAAACGGTGATGAATCTACTCAAGAATATGAAACGGAGAATGATGTTGGAGAAGAAAACTAAGTTGTTTTTTCTTGTTAATCTGTTATTATTCGTAATTTCAGTCGTAGTTTACATCCTTAGTGTTTTGTCAGAATCATTTGCTGAGATGTATTCCGTAACGGTTTCATCCTTTGTCCGTAGGATTATGTCGTCAGTTACGGGTATTATTCCTGTTTCTGTTACAGAAATTCTCGTTGTTATTGGAATTCCCCTTTTAATGATATATGTTCTGTATATTATAATCTCTGCTTTTCGACATAAGCAAACTGAAGTATCAAAGCATGTAAGAATTCTGATTGGAACAATTATGCTTGCTTTGACGCTTTTCATCAACAATTTTGGAGTATGTTACCACAGAAGGCCGCTTGAACATAATCTCGGACTTGAGAGAAAAGAAATTAATAATTCTCAGCTTTGTGAAGGGCTTGCGAATATAAGCAACAGACTTGAAAATGCGCTTGTAAATGTGCGATTTGACACCAACGGTGCATCGGTTATGCCGTATTCATTTAATGAGCTTTCACGACGGCTTGATGATGCGTATGATGCGTTAACCTTGGAATATGAATTTATTACAACTATTAGTTCACCGTCAAAACGAATATTGCTGTCTGAATTCATGACGTATACGCACATTTCGGGCATTTATATGCCTCTTACCGGCGAAGCAAATGTTAATATTAATTATCCCGACTATGTTGTTGCGTTCAGTATGGCTCATGAAAAAGCACACCAAAGGGGAATAGCGGGAGAGGATGAAGCAAACTTTGTTGCTTTTCTTGCCTGCACATATTCAGCAGACGATTATATAAAATATTGCGGACTTATGAGTATGTTCGATTATTATCTTACTGCTGCCATGCAGGCTGATTATAACATGTATTCTCATTTCATTTCGCAAAGCAGCGGAAAAGTCAGAAGCGAAATGCAGGCTTATTATAATTTTTTTGAAAAATACCGTTCTTCTAAAGTGTCAAAGGTGGCAGAAAATGTAAATGACACATACTTAAAGCTTCAGGGACAATATGACGGTACACAAAGCTACGGGCTTGTAATTGAGCTTGCAGAGGCGTATAGAATAAAAAACCAGGAGGCATAAACGATTGTCTCCTGATTTGTTATATAATTGTGTGTTAACTCTTAGAAAGCTTTTTTGAAAGACATACTCTGTCTACTTCAAAGTTGTCTCTCAGTAAAAGAGTTTCAAATTTCTGTGATCTGAATATGGCAGATACTTCTTCGCCGATGTCGTAACCAACCTCTACAGCACAATAACCGCCTTCTTTTAGATATTTCTTTGAAAAGAATTTTGCTATTAGCTTATAATAATCAAGTCCGTCGTGTCCTCCGTCAAGAGCAATTATCGGCTCATGCTTTACTTCTTCACTCAAAGTTTCAATATCATCGCTTTTTATATACGGCGGATTTGATATAATAAGGTCTGGCAGAAAATTTGGCTCATATTCGTATATATCTGCTTGAACAAATTTTAATCTGTCTTCGCTGATTCCGTGATAAGCGGCATTTTTCTTTGCATATTCGATTGCTTGTTCGGATATATCAACAGCAACTGCCGTGACATCGGGACGGTTGTTAAGAACTGCTACGGGAATGCATCCGCTTCCTGTACATAGATCCAGCATTTTTCCTCCGCGAGGAAGAGTTTTTATGGCAATTTCTGCAAGCATTTCGGTTTCAGGTCTTGGGATAAGACAGCCTTTTCCGCAAAACATTCTAAGTCCAAAAAATTCCCATTCTCCGATAATATACTGTAAAGGTTCATGTCTCTGACGTCTTGTGACTGCATCGTTTAGCTTTTCGAGAATATCTGCCGGAATTTCATTTGCTCTGTTGAGTAAAAGCTCATTGCGTTTCATTCCCGAAAAATGTGTTATAATGATATCTGTTTCGTTTTTTGCGTTTTCTATTAATCCGTTAAATCCGGAGATTGCTTTTGTTTTGAATTCGTTATAAGTCATTATTTGAAGAGTCCTCTGCTGGTATATCTGATTTATCTGTACTGTCTGTAATAGGTGCTTCCGGCGGATATATGTCGGGAAGTGAAGCTTTCAGCGAAGCGATAGCTACTTCAATCTGAGATATGTCGGGTTCCTTTGTCGTGAGACGCTGAACCCAAAGCCCGGGAGCTGAAAGCGCTCTTATTATAATGTTGTTATGAGTTCCTGCGAATTTTATAAATTCAAAGCCTATACCCACAATCAGCGGAAGCACAAGCATTTTCACCAAAACTCTGGGAAGCCTTGGAAGGTCGATATAAAACACCGAGATTATAATGCCTAAAAACATCATAACAAACAGGAAGCTGGTTCCGCATCTGGGATGGAAACGCTTTTGCTTTTGTACGTTTTCGGGAGTGAGCTCAATTCCTGATTCGTGACAGAATATAGATTTGTGTTCGGCTCCGTGATACTGGAACACACGCTTCATGTCAGGAATTAAACCGCAGAGGAAAATGTATAGAATAAATATAAGTATTTTAATTACACCTTCAACAACGCTTTTAAAATATATATTTGAGTATATTTTGTCTGTAAAATCGGAAACAAGGGCAGGTAAATACATGAATAGAAAAACCGAGAGAACAAGACCGAGGACGGTTCCGATAACGGATGCTATTGCGGTAACGCTCTTTCCGAACTTTTTTTCAAGCCACTTTTCAAATTTTGACGGTTCTTCTTCTATACCAAGCATATCAGCAGAACGGCTCAAGGTTTTAAAGCTTAAAATCATTGTTTCGACAAAGTTTACTATTCCGCGTATTATAGGGAGCCTTAAAAGCTTGTATTTGTCACGAATTGTTGTAAATTTATTTGTTTCGGTTGTTATATTACCGTCGGTGCCTCTGACGGAGAGAGCAACATATTCTTTGGATTTCATCATGACGCCTTCGATTACCGCCTGACCTCCGACCGTACCGAGTCTGCATGAATTGTTATTTATATTTTTGTCCATTATTTCACCTCTAAAAACAGATCTACGGTTATTATACAAAACAAAGAATAATATAATTGATACTTTCTGTATATTAAAAGTAAATATCCAAACAATGTTTTATTAATATTTATCATTAAAAATATAAATATAAGATTGTCAACTGTTAATAATTTCAAAAATTTATATATGACTGTTGAAATAATGAAATAAATATGATATCATAAATACAAATTTAATTAACGGAGGCAGCATATGAACGAAGAACAGCTCCGCGGACTGGAAATAGAATCAACCAAGGATAAATTCATAAAAGCATATAATGAAGCAATTAACAGAGCAGGAAGTAAGGAACTTCTTGCATGGATGACTGAAAAAACAGACTTTTTCAAGGCACCTGCAAGCTCGCGTTTTCATAATGCATTTGAAGGCGGTCTTGCCGACCACTCTCTTAATGTATATAACGCAATGATTGAAAAGTATAACGGGGGTGCTCACGACGAGTCATATGCAATATGTGCATTACTTCATGACTTGTGTAAAGCCGAGTTTTATAAGGTCAGTCAGAGAAACGTGAAAAACGAGGCAACAGGGCAGTGGGAAAAGGTAAATTATTACACAATCGAAGATAAGTTTCCTTTCGGACATGGAGAAAAATCTGTCTTTCTTATTGAACGCTTTATGAGGTTGAAAGTTGAAGAAGCTATTGCTATCAGATGGCATATGGGCGGCTTTGACGATGCGGCTCGTGGCGGAAGCTTTGCAATTAACGGTGCTTTTGAAAAGTATCCGCTTGCCGTTAAACTTCACATAGCCGACATTGAAGCTACGTATCTTATGGAAAACGACAATTGAATTACAGGAGAATTTATAATGAGTAAAATACTTGATGTAAACAGTAAAACAGGTTTCATATGTGATATGGACGGTGTGATTTATCACGGTAACAAAATATTGCCGGGGGTACATGAGTTTGTAGAGTGGCTTCAGAAAGAGAATAAAAACTTTCTTTTTCTTACCAACAGTCCTGAACGTTCACCCGTAGAGCTTTCTCAAAAGCTTCACAGAATGGGGCTTGAGGTAGATCCTTCTCACTTTTACACCAGCGCACTTGCTACTGCTGAATTCCTTGCTAACCAGAAGCCCGGTTGCTCTGCATTTGTTATTGGTGAGCCGGGTCTTACAAATGCGCTCTATGAAAAGGGAATCACAATGAATGACGTAAACCCTGATTATGTCGTTGTCGGTGAAACGAGAAACTATAATTATGAAAGTATTATTCGTGCAGTAAGACACATAAATAACGGAGCAAAGCTTATCGGTACAAACCCCGACATGACAGGTCCGTCGGAACAGGGAATTGTTCCTGCCTGCAGAGCTTTGGTCTCGCCTTTAGAGCTTGCTACAGGCGTATTTGCATACTATGTTGGTAAGCCTAACCCGCTCATGATGAAAACCGGTCTTAAATTACTTGGAGCAAAACCGGAAGAAGCAGTTATCGTCGGAGACAGAATGGACACTGATATAATAGCAGGTATTGAGTCGGGAATAGAGACAGTGCTGGTTTTGTCAGGTGTTACAAGTATGGGAACGCTCAAACAGTTCCCGTACAGACCGAAATACATTTATAACGGAGTAGGGGACATAGTTAAGGGGATTTCTGCAGAACAGTAAAATTAAAGCTTACACTTTTGGCGGTGTAAGCTTTTTTATATTCTGATGTTTTCGGAATGTCTGATACATAATCATTTGGTAACATTTCTTTTTTGCTGACGGAATTTTGATGGCGGTATGCCGTATGCTTTTTTAAAGACTCTGAAAAACTGTGACGGAGTATTAAAACCGCATTCGTAGCCGACATCAATTATTGGCAAAATGTTTTCTTCCAATAATTGCTTTGCATACTCCAAACGAAGTGTAGTGAGATACTGTTTAAAAGTTATACCGACCTGCCTACAAAACAGACGCGAAAAGTATGCTTCTGTAACACGGAATTTTTTTGAAAAATAACTAAGCGAAAAATCTTCAGTAGGGGCAGATAACATGACGGATATACTTTCCCGCACGATGGGACTTATGTCATTGCCGACAGAGGAAATTTCATTTGCACTGTCAATTATTTCCAGCAGAATTTGATTAAAGAGAAATTTTAAAATTAAATCTCTGTGTTTTTTGTTTGAACCGAATACTTCGTAAAGCTCATCAATTTTATCGCTTAGTTTTGATGAAATATTGTATGACACAAAAGGTCCCTTTACGAGAGCATTAAGAACATGCTTGTCAACCATGTGTTCGTTGAAGGATATAATCAAAGAATAGTTGTCGAATTTTTCATCAGTGTTAATTTCATGAAAATCTTTTGGAGTAAGTAAAAATACGCAATTGTCTGATATTGAATATGTTTCGCTGTTCAGACTGCAAGCTCCGGAGCTCTTTTTAAAATATACT
This sequence comes from Eubacteriales bacterium, assembly GCA_045540015.1. Classification (GTDB taxonomy): domain Bacteria; phylum Bacillota; class Clostridia; order Oscillospirales; family CAG-382; genus UMGS1387. Next base: position 183,134 of record JAZQGP010000052.1, on the reverse strand, counting down.
ATCTCATAGTAATTATGCCAATGCTTTTGGACCCAAAAATTGTCTTGCTTTTCGCTGATATAAATGGATTTACCGCAAAGCATGTCTTTTTCAAATTTATATATAGTTCCGTTCATACCCACCTCGTATGTTATCCAATATAAATTTCATGATAAATAATATCACATAAGTGCAAAAAATGCAATATCTTTTGATTGAAATGGCAAGAAAAACACAAAAAAGGATGATATAATTAAATAAATAATGGAAATGCGAGGTAAAGCATATGAATAACAATAGTTTTTTATACGGAACCGTAATCAAATTGACACGCGAAGACAGTCTTGAAGATATAACTCGAAATTTCGAGAAAATGAAGCAATCGGGACTGGACACGGTAGTAGTGTGGCCTTCTTCCTTTTGGTGGGAGGAAAAAAAGCCCGGCTATCCGTTTAATACGGGACGTGAAGTTTTAACCATAGCTGAGAAGGTTGGAATAAAGGTAATAATGGAGCTTGCCGGTCAGCTTCCCATGATGGAATATATTCCCGACTTTCAGATGAAAGACGAATACTATTGTGTTGATGAAAACGGTCATAAGCGTTTAGAGCGCACCAGCTTCGGTTGGCTTAATTATTTTCATCCCGAGGTTGATGCTCTTATTACTGAGCATTTTAAAAAGACGGCAGAGGCATACAAAGAATATTCGTCTCTTGTTGCATATGATGTTTTTAATGAAACTGCATTTAACTCATATGACGAGTATACGCTTGAATGTTTTCGCGATTGGTTGAAAAATAAATACGGAACAATCGAGCAACTTAATGATATTTGGGAACACAACTATACAGATTTTTCACAGGTTGGTTACGCTCCTTGGATGTGGATGAGCATAATGCCTGCAGCTGATTTCGGTGCATTCAGAAGAGAGTCTGTAGCAATATTTGTAAAGCGCTGGTGCGATGCTATAAGAAGTGTTGATTCTGAACATCCACTTATAGCTGATAATATCGGATCAATGATAACAAACGGCTGTTGGGCTTACGAACGTCCTCAAGACGATTTCGTCCTGAAAACCGCCGTTGATGAAATAGGAATGTCTTTTTATCCTAAGGGAGTAAAAGGAACTGAAGCCCCCGGCAGCAGATGGCAAACGTTTGACTCGCTTTATGCTGCGTCTAAAAGAGAAGGCTTTTATGTGTCGGAAATGCAGACTCACATACAGGCAATTTTCAACCCCATGACTGCTGTTCGACCATATGAACTCAAGCAATGGTGCTATGAAGCTATTTCCGCAGGGGCAAAGGGACTCATATATTGGATGTGGCGTCCGTTTACCAAGGGACTTCAAACTGCGGGACGCGGTCTTGTGGATTATAAAGAAAGAAGTACACCCAGACTTGAGTTTGCAAAGCAGCTATCAGATGCTATATCGGATATGGGAACACTTACTCCCGTCAGAAGTAAAGTGGGTATTGTTTTTGATGTATGCTGTTTAGATTTTCAGTTGTTTTACACCAAGTGTTACGGCATTGATCAAAATATATATCTTGCATCTGTTTGCGGTGCATATAATGCTTTTCTCGAAGCCGGTGTCAGAGCTGATGTTATAACGCCTAATGAAATCAATGATTATAAGGTTATCATTCTTTCTAACCAGATTGTAATAGGAGAGCAGTTTGCAAAGGATTTGGGAGAATATGTAAAAGCCGGAGGAATTGTAATATGCGACGGCAGAATTGGATTGGTTGATGAAAACGGTGTTCTCGCATCCCGGCTTCCCGGCGGTGCCTTTAATGAGTTTATGGGACACGATTATATCGATTCTGACTATCAAAACCTGAATTTTACTCTTGACGGTGATAATTACAAGGGATTTTACGGTAAGGAAATTGCAAGTATTACCGACGGGGAGGTAGTTGCATCATTCGAGGATGAAACTCCTGCAATCATTAAAAAACGCACTGCTGCCGGTGAAGTGGTTACTGTGAATACTTATCTTTGGTATTCTTATAATTCTAACCACGAAAACGCTTCAAAGCTTGCCGGAATCATTTCAGATAAATATGAGCTTTCCGAGGTTACAGTTACGTCGCCACTAAAAGTGCGTGTTGCTGAGAACGAACACTCCCGTTATGCTTTTGTTTTCAATTATACTCAAAATGATGTATGTGCAGCTATAAAAGGTGCCGGATTTGACAGTGAGATTTGCGTAAAAGCAAATGACGTTATTATATTGAAGGGAAATAAATAATGAAGAAACCTTTATTTCAGATTGAAAACAGAGTAAGACGTACATATCGCGGCGGAAAGATGCTGGAAATGTTTCTCGGAAAGGAATCCTACAGTGACTCTTTTTATCCCGAGGATTGGGTATCGTCTTTTACCGAAGCTAAAAACAAGGACTTTATTCCGGGTGAGGGAATATCCCGTGTACTGTCAGACGGAATAGAAATCCCTATTACCGAAGCTGTTATGGCTAACGATTTTGGCATCGGAAGGAGCGAAAGCGGTGTACTTGTAAAACTTTTAGACGCAGGAGAGCGCCTTGGAATTCAGGTTCATCCTACTCCTGAATTTTCTCAAAAGTATTTTGGATGCTCTTACGGAAAGACTGAGTGCTGGCATATACTTCACACTGATGGAGATGCGGCGGTTTACATCGGCTTTAAAGAGGGAATAACACGTGAAAAATGGAAAGAGCTTTTTGGTAATCAGGATGTTGAAGGAATGCTTGACTGCCTTCACAGGATAAGTGTCAAAGAGGGAGATACCATTTTAGTAAGATCCGGAACTCCTCATGCAATAGGAGCAGGCTGCTTTTTACTGGAAATACAGGAACCCACCGATTATACGATGAGAGTTGAAAAGATAACTGTATCGGGTGATAAGCTTACTCCCATGCAGATTCATTACGGTGTGGGTGAGCAAGCACTTCTTGATTGCTTTTTGTATGAAGGTCATTCAGAAGAGGAAACTAAGCAAATGTACTTTCTTGATGTAAAAGAGGGAACAGATCAGTTTACAAGCAGCATGTATGTTACCTATGATGACACACCTTGCTTTGCTCTTGGAGCTTTGAATGAAAATGAAAGTGTTTTACCGGACAGCTTTGTAACGTTGATTATTACTTGTTCCGGAAAAATCAAGATCGGCGAAGCTTTATTTAATACTCAGCGCGGTAATAAAGTTTTTGTTCCGTATGGCTGCGGAAGTATTACCTGTATCGAAGGTAAGGCAATCGTATGTTACCCGCCGAAAATTTAAAAGGAGATATTATGTTAAAATCAAGAGAAGAATTATATGAGGTTGCAAAAAGGAATTATATAGCCCTGCTTGAACGGGCAGCAGCAAGATACGAGAATGAAGATGTATATTTGATTGTTGACCACGTGGGCTATGAATGCACCAGAATCGAAGAATTGTTTCGTCCGTTGTGGGGAATTGCACCTTTTTTGGACGATGAGGATTTCAGAATTAATGACAACGGAAAAAATATTCACGTCAGGGATTTTATAAAAAAGATAATCTCTGAAGGTACTTATAAAGATTCTCCGCGTCGTTTAGACAAAAATGTCAATGACCATAATGTTGTTCAGTTTGCAAATCAGTGCGTTACCGAGATAGCAGCGTATCTTGTGGCAGTTCATTTTGCAAAGGATCAGCTTTGGAACCCTTTAACACAAGAAGAAAAGGACAGTATTGCTGAATGGATACTTAAATATGCCGCGATAGCGTTAAAAAACTCCTGGCCGAATAATCACTATTGGTATCCTATATTTTGCATAGAGATACTGAAGAGACTTGGCTATTATGAAAACGATTTGGGTGAATACTTAAAGCTTGGATATGATGAACTTGAAAGCCTGTATGTTTCTAACGGCTGGTACTGTGACGGAAATCAATTCGGACGCTTTGACTATTACGAAGCATGGGCGCACCATACATATACATTACTTTGGATTCTGGTTGCAGATCCGAATACTGAAGGTTATGCTCAAAAATGCGAAAAATACAGAGCTCGCACAAGTGAATTCTTGAAGCTGTATACACATTATTTTGATGTCGATGGCGGAATGTGTGCATACGGACGTTCACTCAGCTATCGTTTTGCAGCTGTCAGCGCATTTGGTCTTGCAGCTCTTACCGGCTGTGAAATGGATATGTCGCTTGCAAAAACTATCATTTTAAAAAACATTAGCTATTTCTATGACAACTGTATAACTACGGACAACGGTATTCTGGGATGCGGCTATTTGTATGACAGTACGAGGTTTGCTGAAAATTACGCATCTGACGGAGCTACCACCTGTTATACCGAAGGATTTATGTGTCTGCTTGCTGATGCAAAGCATCCGCTGTGGACAGCAGAAACAGTTCTGCTTCATATTGAACGCAGTAACTATTTAATGGAATGCCCTGTTGATAAATTGGATTTTCTTATACAGGGAGAAAAAGACTACGGCGGGGTTACTTTGTATAATAATGCTATTCATTATTTCCAGCTTGCAGGTACAGGATTTAACGATATGCGTGGATATTACAGTAAGTTCTGCTATAATTCAAGAGCCGGATTTGCTTTATCGTCCAGAGATAAGCCGAGCTTTGATAATATGATTTCTCTGTGGACTGAAGATGCATCAATGCAATCTCTGCGAGGTAGAATAAATACCGTAAGCTCTGACAAGGAACTTCTTGTGTCGTACCATATACCGTTTTCAAACGACCAAAAAACACGTATAATGACTTATCTTGTGCCGTTGTCTAAGGGCTATCATGTTCGTATACAAAAGGTAGAGCTTAATAATCCTTATCAGGTTAGGGAAGGCGGATTCTGTATTGGTGTCGTTGATGATGCTTATGATTATTCAGACGGATGTTTAACTTGGAAAAACTATATCAGCAAAATTAGTGTAACAAGTGATATAAAGACCGTTTTTGAGCTTCAGACAATACATCCTGGTATGCATAATCTATGTCCTCTCGCTTTTTATCCGACTTGGAAAACACGAAATGTGCTTTTACCCGGAGAGTACATTTTTGCAACAACCGTGTTCTTTTCAAATGATAAGATACCTGCAAACGAACCGATTGTGGAAATAGACGGTTCGCGTGTTACGGTGAAATTTGAAGATTATACAAAAGTTGTTGATATAGATGCTTATACCGTTGATTAGGACTATCAACTCATACATTTCCTGAATCGGAAACAAAAGGCTGCCTCATGTGCATAAATTGCATTTGAGACAGCCTTATAATATTACATTATTATTTTGCGTAAGAAACGATAATTGAAAGATCCGCGCTATCGGTTTTTACCGTGAAAGGATTCATGTTTGCAGGAATTAAATATGAAAAGCCTTTTTTCAGCTCGTACTTTTCATTTTCATATAAAATATTTCCGTTTCCGTCAACGCATATGATGTTAAGCATTTTTCCACCGGTAAAGCTCGATGTACTGTCAAAGGAAATGTCGTATTTGACTGCAGCGAACAGCTCGCAATCGCACAGAGTTGTAATAGTTTCGCTTTGGGTTTTGCTTTCAATTCTGTTAACAACAGCGCTGTTGTTAAATGCAGTTTTTATAACTTTTGCGGCTTTATCAATGTGTAGCTCGCGTTTGTTGCCGTCTTTGTCGGTTCTGTCATAGTCGTAAAGACGGAAAGTAGTGTTGGAATTTTGTTGTATTTCGGCGATTACGATTCCTTTTCCGATCGCATGTACAAGTCCGGCGGGTATAAAGAAGCAGTCGCCTTTTTTTACATCGACATAGTTAAGCATATCATCAAGAGTACCGTTTTTGTTTCTTTCACAGATTTCCTCATATGTTGGTGCCATGTCTGTTTTAAGACCGTTTACAAGCTTTGCACCCGGCTTTGCATCAATTACATACCACATTTCTGTTTTTCCTGCATCAAGTCCGTTTGCAGCAGCATAGACATCATCCGGGTGAACCTGAACTGAAAGTCTGTCATTGGCATCAATCAGCTTTATGAGCAGGGGAAAGGCTTTATAGTTTCCGCAGACATTTTCCATTTTGCACTTTTGTATGTATTCATCAAGAGGCATACCGGCGTATTCGCCGTTATCAATGACATTTACTCCGTCAGGGCGAACAGTCATCATCCATGCCTCTGCGATATTCTCGCTATTTTCACCAATACCAAAGTTTTCGGACAAATAGTTTCCGCCCCATATTATTTTTTTTGTAACAGGGATTAATTTTAGAGGATAGCTTTTCATTGTTATCATTCCTTGATATGTTTTTTTATATTTTACCATATATTCAACACTTTTGCAACAGCAAATAACAAAACTTTATTATGTGAACTTTTTGTTATCTGTATTGACTTTAAGGCTGGATTATGGTATTATATACAGCGTCGGTTGGACCGACAGATTGAGGAATAAGCTTTATTGCTCCTCCTCGGTGTGGCTTTGCACCGTGTAAAACTTTTCAAAGTCATCAATGCGGGTTGGCTGATAGTTTCATCGTACGCCTTAAATGCTGAGATGGCACCGCCTCGGAGACATCGCTCCGTGTAAAAATTAATCGATGCAAATATGCGGGTGTGGCGGAATGGCAGACGCGCTAGATTCAGGTTCTAGTGGGGGCAACTTCGTGGAGGTTCAAGTCCTCTCACCCGCACCACCGGCGAGGCGCCGGAGCCAATATCGCGTTATGAGTAACATCGTAATGCGATTTTTGTTTTTCGTGTCCAAGTTGATACGTTATAAACACCTTCACCAAGCTATATTAATGGGCTGTATCAAAATGAATTGAAACAGCCCGAACTTATGTAATAATTACAATTATTATGATAGGAACTCACTGTTTGGAGTTCCGTTTTTTGTGCAATTCACGAATTTTGATAGAGCCTCTTGCTTGTATTGCTCATCATTCGTTTGCAAGAATTTTCAATGAATAATGATTATTTTACTTATTATGCAAGCATTTATGAAAACATAATACAGTGAACAGCAATTATGATTATCTGAAATATAATATGTTCAGTTTTTTAAAATAATCTCTGTTAATTGAATCGAGCTGCTCTTTTGTAATTCTGTAAGCCCAGTTTCCGTCGGCTCTGCCCGGAGTGTTAAGTCTTGTGTCACTGCCAAAACCGAGCAAATCCTGAATTGGCATAATAACAAGATTTGCCGGACTTTGAAGTATGGTTCTTATTATACTTTCGCATCCGTTTTTCCAATCACCGTTATGACCGCAGTAGTTAAGCATACGTTCTCTTGTGGCATCGTCAAGCTCCCAAAGGTAACCAAGAAGAGTGTTGTTGTCGTGGGTACCCGTGTAGGCAATGCTGTTTTTCGGATAGTTGTGGGGTAGGTGAGAACTGTCGCTATCGGAGAGGAATCCAAACTGAAATACGCGCATTCCCGGAAAACCGCTGTCGCATACGAGCTTGTATACTGCAGGGGTTATATCTCCGAGATCTTCAGCAATAATCTGTGTGTTTTCTGCAGCATTTTTCAGTGCGTTAACAAGAGACATTCCCGGACCCTTTAACCATTTTCCGGCTTTGGCACTCTTTGCCTCTGCAGGTACTGCCCAGAAGGACTCAATTCCCCTGAAATGGTCTATTCTGACACTGTCAAAGAGCGATGACATGTGTTTGATTCTGTCGCACCACCACTTGTAGCCGTCTTTTTTCATGATGCTCCAGTTGTAAAGAGGATTGCCCCATAGCTGACCGTCCTTGCTGAAATAATCCGGAGGAACACCGGCAACATGCGTGGGATATCCGTCCTTGTTCAGCTTGAATAATTCTCTGTTGCTCCATACGTCCGAGCTGTCAAGAGATACATATATCGGCACGTCACCTATCATCTTTATACCTTTGCTGTTAGCATATTCTTTGATTGTTTTCCACTGCATATAAAATTCATATTGGATGAATTTCCACATAAAGAGAACATCCTTGTCAATGATATCATTCTTCCAATTATGCCAATCTTCGTTATTGTTGCTTGCTTTAAGCGCCATGAATTTGCAGAAGCTTGAAAGATAGTCGGACTTGCTGATAAAGCTCTCAATTTCAGATTTGTCTTTTATTCTTGATGCCGCTTTTTTTAATAAGTCTAATCTTTCATTTTTGAGTCGTTCAAATTCACATAGATATGGAGAAAATTGTTTTGCTTGCAGTAGCTCGCTGTCTGTTATTAATCCTTTGCTGTTAAGTATACCAAGGTCAATAAAATACGGATTTGAGCTGAAAGAGGAATATGATTTGTAAGGAGAGTTGTACTCGTCTGCCATGCAGAACGGAAGTACCTGCCAATAAGAAAAACCGCATTCATAAAGAAAATCTATAAAATACTTTGCTTCATTGCCAAAACTGCCGCAGGAATAGTCTCCAAACAGTGATGAAATGTGCATAAGTACACCGCTTTTGCGTTCCAATTGTATCACCCTTTTTGTATGTTATGCCTTATATAAATATTTTATCACGATGTATGCAAAGTGTCAATGCTATTATTTTATATGTAAATGCATAAAAAACATCCACGGAGAGTTCCGTGGATGTGAAAAGTCATTCAGTTAATGAATTGTTTTCTTTCCTTAATAGCCGCCTGTACTACAATTCACAAACTGCGACAATCAGAATATTGCTTTCAGCTCATTCAATTTATTGTTGTCAGGCGGAGCAAATCGCTGTGCTTCCTTTCCGATGGCTGCATATTTGTTTTCGCCCATTGCGTGATAGGGCAGCAGTGATACTTTTTCGGGATTGCCGCAATTGAGCAAAAAATCCCGTATACTCTCCATCTGCTCAATGCTGTCATTTACATAAGCAATCACAGGAATACGAACCCATATTTTTGCGCCTGCGAAAAATAACTTTTTTAGATTTTCCAAAATCAGTTCATTATCGACACCCACATACTTTTTGTGCATTTCGCTATCAAACATTTTTATATCATACAAAAACAGATCGGTATAGGGTAAGATTTTTTCAAAGTTTTCGAACGGTATATGTCCTGCGGTGTCAACTGCAGTGTGTATGCCGTTTTCTTTGGATTTTTTGAGGATTTCCACAAGAAAATCAATTTGCAGCATACACTCTCCACCGGAAAATGTAACACCGCCGCCCGAATTGTCATAATAAGATTTATCCTTAATGATTTCAGCAAAAACTTCATCAACGGTATATTCCTTACCGCAAACTTTTCTTGCATCCACAGGACAGTAAAAAGTACACTTCCCACAAAGAGTGCAGTTTTTGGGTGTGGGGCAAACCTCGGTACACTTACCGCAACCCTTACACTTATTCTTATAAAACATCATTTGAGGTTTTAAATTTTGACTCTCAGGATTATGACACCATGCGCATCGCAGATTGCAGCCTTTAAAAAACACGGTGGTGCGAATTCCCGGCCCATCCACAAAGGAATTGCGTTCAATGTCAAATATCGTTGCCATCATTTTTGTGTTGTCCTTTCGATGATATTGTCCTGTATATTTTCGTCTAATTTCACAAAATAATCCGAATAGCCAGATACACGAACACGCAGGTTTTTATAATCTTCGGGGGTTGCCTTAGCATTTATCAAATCTTCTTTTGATACATATGTTAATTGAAAATGCACTCCGCCGTTTTTGAAATATGTTTCAAGCATATCAACCGTTTTTTCAAAATGTTCATCATTTCGGATGAGCTGCTCATCAATCATTAAGTTGGTAACAGTAGAGCCGCAGCCAATGGCGTTAGGGTCGACTTTTGCAATGGAATTAAGAAGTGCCGAAAGCCCGTTTCTATCATATCCGCCACTTTGTTGCAAGCCGAACTTCAGTGCTTCTCCTGCTTTTCTTCCGTCGGGGGTTGCTCCCATTTTCTCGCCAAACCATTTGAAATGGAGATTATAACCAAACAAATCGCCAATCAAAAAGTGGTAGCCAAAAAGATTCGTCTTATCCTTTAAATATTCGTATAGGCTTTGGTAAAGCTTTTGCGCCACATAATTTGAGCGGTTTGTATCGTTGCCGAAAAAATCGCCCTTATTTATAATGAGTGTGTGCAAATCTTCATAGCCTTGCCAATTTTCCTGAACAGCTGATATAAGTTCTTTCATTGCAACAATTTTCTCATCATAAACAAATTGTTTGACAACAATAAGTGAGTCGATTACATTTGCAATTCCCATATACATTGGCGAAGCAATTACAACATCACCCGCTCCCTGTGTCAAACTCTTCGCTTTTTCAATACAACCTTGGAAGAAAATACTTGACAAATAATTTATATCTTTTGCACGTTCACGGTTGTATTTATTATCGTATTCGTAAGCAATATCAAGGTCCGAAAACAATTCTTCCAAAAACACTTCATAAAATTCCTCAAACGATTTGCAGCTCTCTATTTTCTCACTCTTTTTGTGGAATAAAGTTTCGGTCGAACGAGCAAAATTGATTTTGGAGTTACTGCCGGTAATTGCCCCTAAAAATGCGGGTTCATTACAGCCAACAGTTGTATAACCCACTGCCTTCTCAAACGGGATGCCGCAGATTTCGGTATAACATTTCATTCGCTTTTCATCATTTTGGAAAGCAATTCGCTTGTGTGAGTCTTTACGTTCGCAGTCAAGTGCAAACTTGAATACTTCTTTAGGCGTTTTTTTAGTCCAACGAAGTGTGACTTGCGGTATATAAGTTGGTAAATCCAACAAAGCTTCAAGAATAAGTCGGGATAGTTCACAAAAGCCGTCACTACCGTTAGGCAAATAACCGCCAATGCAAAAATGAGACTCGGCGCCACGGGTAAAGTATGGAGAAGTAACGGGCGTTGCTGCTTGAAGCATTAAGAATAGCTCCTGCAAATATTCTTTTGCTTCTTCTCTTGTAATAATTCCTTTATTTATATCATTCTCATAGAATGGTGCTAAGTAACGGTCGAGCGTACCAACGCTGTCGGGGTCAGCGGAAAAGCAAACATAAATTGTAAGTACCGCTTCATAAAAAGAAGACGGTTTATTTTCGGGGACATTTAAAAGTGCATTAGATAAAATTTCAAGATTTTTCTTGTATTCTTCATTCGCTACCGTTTTTGAAAGTTCTAATGCTTTTTGTGAGCATTTATGTGCCCAGTCGATAAGAGCGTTTGCAACATCTTTTAAAGCTTTTAAAAACTCAACCTGTTCGGTTTCGGTGTGTACTTTTAAAGAATCGTCTATCTCTTCAATAATACCTTTAATACCCTTTTCCAACACCTTTTTATAATCGGCAGTCGCGTGTTGCGATTCCTGAGTAGAAAGGTTATCAACGCTTTTAAGGTAGAAATTCGAAAAAAGCTCGGCAGAATATTTATGACCGCCACGGCGGAAAGCATCTCCCACAATTGAACCGTCACAGTTAAAAAAGCCTGTCATTTTAGAATAAGGAGTAATAACCGGTTTTTGATTCAAAATATACTCGCAAATTCTTTTGGATTCCTTTTTCTGACGGGACAAAAACAAATCTTTTCTGTCATATTCTGTCTTTGTGGGGTGGGCATACATTTCGCCCTTAAGTGTTAATTTGGTAAGCTCTTCAATTCTTTTATTCATAATCATAACCTCTTATCAAAAATAGTTTATGATGACATTCTATTACTTCGATAAAGAAGAGTAAATATACAAAATTATAAATTTGCACTTTTTGATACTGTTTTATTGCTTTTTTGTATTTTATGTGCTAAAATATCCTTGGGTGATGATATGATTGATCAATTTGTAGTTACCAACATTAGACGGGTTATCCTTGTAGGAAAAGATGAATATAAAGAAGCTATAACTGATTTTAAACACAAGTCTTGCAGCAACGAGCTTATTTTTCACCTTTCCGGTGAATCTACCGTACTTTTCAACGGAAAACAATTAGACGTTACCAAAGATACAATTCGATTTCTCCCACAAGGTGAAATTCACGAATATATTGTTAAAAGAAAAGAGCGCGGCGAATGTATAGATGTATTTTTTGATACGGATGTTCCTGTTGCTAATGAGGCTTTTGTTTTAAAACTTAAACAAAATGAGAAAATTAAAAGCCTTTTTAAAAAGATTTTTTCGATTTGGGTTGCCAAAGATGACGGATATTATTTCGAATGTGTTTCTATTATTTATAAAATTTTTGCTGAACTGCAAAAAAAGAATTATATTCCTGAAAGTCAATTCAACTCAATAAAGCCTGCTATTAAATATATAGAAAAGTACTTTCTTTATAAAAAGATAACAGCTGAAGAAATTACCTCCTGCTGTGCAATCAGTTATCCATATATAAAAAAATTGTTTGTCAAAAAATTCGGTATGCCACCAATAAAGTACAGCATACAACTTAAAATGAACTATGCTTGTGACCTTTTAAAATCGGAACTATACACTATTTCCCAAATAGCAGAACTATGCGGATACAACGATATATACTTTTTCAGCCGACAGTTTAAAGAATATGTGGGCATATCTCCCACAGAATTTTCAAAAAAATATAAATCTTCAAAATGATGCTTATATGAAAAAAGGGGTTGTAGCAAAATTCGCAATTTGTACAAAAAATGGACCTTGTTGGGAGTATTCCAACAAGGTCCATTTGATATTTAATTTTGCCTTTTAAATTGTAATGGGTTTTGCCCCAAATCAATTTTTGAAAGCTTACTTGCTTTCCTTAATAGCCGCCTGAGCTGCTGCAAGTCTTGCAACAGGAACACGGAAAGGTGAGCAAGATACATAGTCAAGACCGATCTTGTGGCAGAATTCAACGGAAACAGGGTCGCCGCCGTGTTCGCCGCAGATACCACAGTGAATCTTGTCGTTTACGCCCTTACCAAGCTTGATGGTCATTTCCATGAGCTTACCAACACCTGTCTGGTCAAGCTTTGCGAAAGGATCGTTTTCATAAATCTTCTTGTCGTAGTAAGCACCGAGGAACTTACCTGCATCGTCTCTGGAGAAACCGAAGGTCATCTGTGTAAGGTCGTTTGTACCGAAGCAGAAGAAGTCAGCTCCCTTTGCGATTTCGTCAGCAGTGAGACATGCTCTGGGTATTTCAATCATTGTACCAACTTCGTATTCGAGGTTTGCACCGGCTGCCTTGATTTCAGCGTCAGCAGTAGCTACAACGATGTCCTTAACGAACTTGAGTTCCTTAACTTCACCTGTAAGAGGAATCATGATTTCAGGCTTAACCTTCCAGTCAGCATGAGCCTTCTGAACCTTGATTGCTGCACGGATAACTGCCTTTGTCTGCATTGCGGCAATTTCAGGATATGTTACTGCAAGACGGCATCCTCTGTGACCCATCATGGGGTTGAACTCGTGGAGAGAAGAAATGATAGCCTTGATGTCTTCAACGCTCTTACCCTGAGCCTTTGCGAGAGCAGCGATGTCTGCTTCTTCTGTAGGAACGAATTCATGAAGCGCAGGATCGAGGAATCTGATGGTAACGGGGTTACCCTTAAGTGCTTCATAAAGTTTTTCGAAGTCGCCCTGCTGATAGGGAAGAATCTTTTCAAGAGCAGCTTCCCTTTCTTCAACTGTGTCAGAGCAGATCATTTCTCTGAATGCTGCAATTCTGTCAGCTTCAAAGAACATGTGCTCTGTACGGCAAAGACCGATACCTTCTGCACCGAGTTCAACTGCCTTTGCAGCATCAGTGGGAGTATCAGCATTTGTTCTTACTTTGAGTGTTCTGAATTCATCAGCCCAATCCATGATTGTCTTGAATTCACCTACGATTTCAGCATCAACTGTAGGAATGATACCGTCGTAAATCTTACCAGTAGAACCGTCGATGGAGATGTAGTCGCCTTCAACGTATGTCTTGCCTGCGAGAGTAAACTTCTTGTTTTCTTCGTCCCTGTTAATGTCGCCGCAACCGGATACACAGCAAGTACCCATACCCCGAGCAACAACTGCTGCGTGAGATGTCATACCGCCGCGAACTGTAAGGATACCCTGAGAAGCCTTCATACCTGTGATATCTTCGGGAGAAGTTTCAAGTCTAACGAGGATAACTTTTTCGCCTCTTGCGTTCCAAGCTTCTGCATCTTCTGCAGTAAATACAACCTTACCGCAAGCAGCACCGGGAGATGCACCGAGACCCTGGCCTGCAACCTGTGCAGCCTTGAGAGCCTTAGCATCAAACTGAGGATGGAGAAGTGTATCGAGGTTTCTGGGGTCGATCATAGCAACAGCCTGCTTCTTGTCAATCATGCCTTCTGCAACGAGGTCGCAAGCAATCTTGAGAGCAGCCTTTGCGGTTCTCTTGCCGTTTCTTGTCTGAAGCATGAAGAGCTTGCCGTCTTCAACGGTAAATTCCATATCCTGCATATCTCTGTAGTGATCTTCGAGAATTGCACATACTTCGTTGAACTGCTTGAATGCTTCGGGGAACTTTTCAGCCATTTCAGCGATAGGCATAGGTGTACGAACACCTGCAACAACGTCTTCACCCTGTGCATTTGTGAGGAATTCGCCCATGAGTCCCTTTTCGCCTGTAGCGGGGTCGCGAGTAAATGCAACACCTGTACCACAGTTATCACCCATGTTACCGAATGCCATCATCTGTACGTTAACAGCGGTACCCCAGGAATAAGGAATGTCGTTGTCACGTCTGTAAACGTTTGCTCTGGGGTTATCCCAAGAACGGAATACTGCTTCAACAGCACCCATGAGCTGTTCCTTAGGATCGGAGGGGAAGTCTTTACCGATCTTGTTCTTGTATTCAGCCTTGAACTGACCTGCAAGAGTCTTGAGGTCATCAGCGGTAAGCTCAACGTCCTGCTTTACGCCCTTTTCTTCCTTCATCTTGTCGATGAGTTCTTCGAAGTACTTCTTACCAACTTCCATAACAACGTCGGAGTACATCTGAATAAATCTTCTGTAGCAGTCCCAAGCCCATCTGGGGTTACCGGACTTTGCAGACATAACTTCAACAACTTCTTCGTTAAGACCGAGGTTGAGGATGGTATCCATCATACCGGGCATGGATGCACGTGCACCGGAACGAACGGAAACGAGGAGAGGATTTTCCTTGTCACCGAACTTCTTGCCGCAGATTTCTTCCATCTTGCCAATATATTCCATGATTTCTGCCTGGATATCAGCATTAATCTTTCTGCCGTCCTCATAGTACTGAGTACAAGCTTCTGTTGTAACTGTGAAGCCCTGAGGTACAGGAAGACCGATTTTGGTCATTTCTGCAAGGTTAGCGCCTTTACCGCCGAGAAGCTCACGCATGGAAGCGTCGCCTTCTTTAAAAAGGTAAACAAACTTTTTGCTCATTTGTAATGAACCTCCTGAATTTTGAAATTTGCTATTCTTTATTTTTTTTCGCATCTTGTATTATATCATGTTAAAACAAATTTTTCCACATATTTTGTAAATAAAATCTACTTTTTACAATGTGTTCAAAATTTAACGTACTTTCGCACAAATACAATTTTTTCCTTGCTGTTTCTTCGTGAATTTTACACAGCAAACAGGTAAATACTATTTTACGAAAACTGTGTAAAGGAGAAATTTTATGACTTGTGGGAAAGTTGAAATATGTGGTGTAAACACGTCCAGCCTTAAAGTTTTGTCTGCCGATAAGAAAAGAGAGCTTCTGGAAAAAGTAAAACTTGGAGACATGAAGGCTAGGGAAGAGTTAATATCCGGCAACTTAAAACTTGTTCTCAGTGTTGTTAAACGGTTTTCCGGAAGAGGAGAAAATCCCGATGATTTGTTTCAGGTAGGGTGTATAGGTCTTATAAAAGCCATTGATAATTTCGACAGCTCACACAATGTACAGTTCAGTACCTATGCTGTACCTATGATCGTAGGAGAACTTCGCAGATTTTTGAGGGATAATACGCCTATAAGGGTTTCAAGATCTGTCCGCGATCTTGCCTACAAAGCGCTTTCAGCACGTGAAAAACTTTCTGCAAGTCTTCAGCGAGAGCCGAAAGTTGAGGAGATTGCAAAGGAGCTTGGGGTAACAAAAGAAGCAGTTGGTTTTGCACTTGAAGCTATAGTTGACCCAATATCGCTGTATGAGCCGGTATTCAATGAAAGCGGTGATTCTGTTTATGTTATGGACCAGGTGAGCGACGATAAAAATACTGACGAAAGCTGGCTTCAGACAATTGCAATATCTCAGGCAATAGACAAGCTGACACCAAGGGAGAAGCGAATAATTAACCTTCGCTTCTTTGACGGTAAAACTCAGATGGAGGTTGCAAGCGAAATACACATAAGTCAGGCACAGGTTTCTCGTCTTGAAAAAGGCGCACTTCTTAAAATAAAAAAAGAAATATAGCATATCTTTGTACTATACGTTAAGAAAGGAATGGTTTTTAATATGTCAGTTAAATTTGAAACAAGTATAACAAAAACAAATCTTATGCGTGCATTCGCAGGAGAAAGCCAGGCAAGAAACAGATATACGATAGCAGAAAGCATTGCAAGAAAAGGCGGGCTGTACGTTGTAAGTGCCGTTTTCGCCTTTACTGCAAACCAGGAAAAAGAGCATGCAGAGGTGTTTTATAAGCATTTGTCAGCATTAAACGGTGAGAATATTGAAATTGAAGGAGCATATCCCGTTAATATGACAGGAGATATACTTGAGCTTTTAAAATCGGCACAGCATAATGAATTTGAGGAATATAGCGATGTGTATACCGAGTTTGCCGCAGTTGCCAAGGACGAGGGCTATACCAAAATTGCTG
The DNA here is from genome assembly GCA_045540015.1 of Eubacteriales bacterium. GTDB lineage: Bacteria > Bacillota > Clostridia > Oscillospirales > CAG-382 > UMGS1387. Next base: position 166,461 of record JAZQGP010000052.1, on the reverse strand, counting down.
CGGATTTTGACTGCATCTCAAAAATTGAAAAGGTGCACTCTGAACGCTTCGGAATGTTTGCAGAACTTATAGAAAGCGGAAAGCTTTTCGTTTCAGATGTTGAATGTAAATGGATGTGTCTTAAGTGCGGTCACACCGTTGAGAGCAATAAAGCCCCGCAGATATGTCCTGTATGCTCACATGACAGAGGCTACTTTATTAGATTTTCTCTTGCACCGTACACTACTCCTGAGTTTTTTACCGCCAAAGATGAGATTTACGTCAGATAACCGCATTTAAAAAAATAGCCTCCCTTGTTTATACAGGGGAGGCATGTTGTAATAATATAATAAAACTACTTAATAATCATTTAAACAACAGTGATACCGCTATCGGTTAAAAGCGTTTTTATACTCTTGATTTCATCATCGGTCGGAAGCTTTTCAGGCAGGGAATAAGGTATTCCCAGAGAATCGTATTTTGAACCGGCGTAGTTGTGATAGGCAAGTACACGCACTTTTGTCAGATTTTTCAGTGATTTCATAAAACCTATCATTTTAGTCACTTCTTCGGAATTAAAATCCGGTACATACGGTATGCGAATTTCTGTTTTCTTGCCTTTATCGTCTATGTATCTGAGATTATCGAGTATAATTCTGTTTGACTGTCCTGTGCATTTTAAATGAACGTCTTCATCATATGCCTTGAAATCGTAGAGAAAAATATCCGTGTAGGGGATAACCTTGTCTATTGCTTCTCTTGAAACAAAGCCACAGGTGTCAACCGCAGTGTTTATGTTTTCATGCTTAAGCAGCTTTAGAAGCTCAGCGCAGAAATCTGCATGACACAGGCACTCACCGCCCGATAGAGTTACTCCGCCGCCTGTATTTTCGTAGAAGCTTTTGTCTTCCAGTAGTATCGGCAATAGTTCATCAACGCTCATTTCGTGTCCGTAGAGTTTTAAAGCAGCGCCGAGGCAAACCTTTTCGCATTCACCGCAGTTTGTGCATTTATCTCTGTCAAATACATGTATACCGTTTTTAACAGTATGTGCGCCTACAGGGCAAACACCGACACATTCACCGCAGCCTATGCACTTTTGCTCTATATAAGAAAGCTGTTCCTTAAAGCCGATTCCTTCGGGATTGTGGCACCATACGCATTTGAGCGGACAACCCTTAAAAAAGACAGTTGTTCTGATACCGTCGCCGTCGTGAACGGCAAAACGTTTTATCTCAAATATTTTTGCTTTCATTGATAACTACTCCTTTAGTTACGGTTCCCAAGTATTATTCCTATTGAAATCAGTAAAAATGCTGCAAGATACTGAAGTTTAAAAATGTTCTCCCCGAGAAGAATAGCACTGAAAACACAAGCAAACAACGGTTCTGCAAATTTTATAATAAAAAGTTTGGAGAGGCTGTTGGTTTTTAGTATGTAATACCACATTGTATAACTTATTACGGATGCTGCGCAAATATATGCAAAAACAAATAACGATTTTATATTGAAGGTAAGCATATCTGCTCCCATCACAAGTGCTGTTATAAGCAGGATTATACCACCGATAAGCTGAGAAAATCCTGTTATCCAAAACGGAGAAACATCTTCCAACTTAAGTTTTGTAATAATGTTTGAAGCAACAGTACAAACTGATGCAAGGATGATAAGTATTTCACCTATGGAAAATTGCACACCCTTGGAGCTTGTATTAATGACAATAATGCCAGCAAAACCGACTAAGGCTCCAATGATTTTAAGTATGCTGAATTTTTCACTTTGTATAAATATAAATGCAAAACACACATACAATAGTATACCGAGCTGTTTAATAAGAGCTGTCTTTGAGCCGTCTGTAAGACTGAGACCGATATATGTAAATGCATAGTGAAGCGTTATAGCAAAAATCCCGGATAAAAATACATAACATATACTTTTTCCTCTGTCTTGAGGCAGGCTTTCTTTTTTGACAAGGCAGAATAGGGTTACAATTGCTCCGCATAATGTAAATCTAACACCTGCAAACATTATTATATCCGGAACTGATGATGGATTAATATTAAATGCTTCATAACCTATTTTTATAAATGGAAAAAGCGAACCCCAAAGTGCCATAACGACAAGAGATAAAAACAGGGTCTTTAGCAAAGAGTTATTTTTTGTTTTCATATGTAGTTACCTTCAATGCTTAGCAAGCATTTTCTGCCTGCTTTATAAACGCATCCTGTTCAGCTTTGCTGAGATTTATAAAGTAAGCATTCCATCCGCATACGCGAACCTGAAGATTTGCATATTTTTCAGGATTTTTTTGTGCTGCTTTTAAGTCCTCCGGATTGAATACGTTTCCATGCATTGCCATTCCGCCTTTTACAAAATATGTCATAAGTATTCCGTAGAAAGCATCAAGGCCGTCGTCACCCTGTACTGCAGACGGGTGCAGTACAATGTCAAGAACGGAGCCGTTAGGATAATCTGAATGATCCATCTGAGTGACGGAATTTATAAGTGCTGTGATTCCGTTCTTATCCATACCTGTTGTTGCACAGAAGTTTTTAGATAACGGTTCACCTGCAAGTCTTCCGTCCGGAGTAGCCATAGTATGTTCTCCGATATAGAAACACTGGTCAATTGTAAAGTTTGAACATTTGAAAACTCCGCCTCTTGAATTGGGAACGTTGTTGACAAGTTGTTCGAGGAACGAGCTTAACTCTTTTGTGAGACTGTCCGCTACAGGGTTGGAATTTCCGAATTTTTCCGGATAGTTTTTAACTGTCAGGCGCAGTTTTTCATAACCTTCCCAGTTGTTTTTAAGAATGTCACAAAGCTCGTCAAACGAAACTGTTTTATTATCGAATACAAGTCTTTTTACGGCGCAAATTTCGTCAACAAGGCTTGCCATGCAGTGAAAACATAGAGAACTGTTGTTGTATTTAGCACCGCCTTCATACACATCAACTCCGTTTTCTGCGCTGTCATCGTACATTGCGGATAGAATTGGGTCAGGATAAATCACGCCGTAATACTTTTCGAGCTTTTTAACATAATCGATGCTTCTGTTTGTCATATATTCAATCTGAGCTTTTACTGCGGATAAAAACTGCTCATATGAATTAATTTTACCTGTCTCGATGCCTGTAAGTTCGTTCGTCTTAAGATCTCTTCCGTTTGTAATAACAAATTCGATTGCTTTTGGAAGACTTATCATTGCATTGCCTGTACATCCGATTTCATTACCCCAACCTGCAGGCTCATAACAGCCGATAGGAACATAGTTCTTTGCATCTGTGTCTGACAGTCCGACCTTTTTTAAAGCTTTTATCGTTACAGCATCGTTTATAAATACAAAACTGCTGTTGCCGCCTCTTATGCAAGAGAGAACGAGCTTTATGAATTCAGCAGGAGTTTTGTCTGAAACTCGGATATGAATTTTCGGACTGTGTATATCAAGCTCGTTATAGGTTTCAACTATAAGATATGTCAGCTCGTTAGTGACGTCATTTCCGTTGTTATCCATGCCGCTAAGACAGAACGGCAAGTCAAACGGAACTTTTGCAGCCCAGAACTTGTGAAGGAAAAATTTAAGCATTTCCTTTATTTCTGCTTTGGTAAATGTTCCGTTTTTGATGTCATTTTCATAAAAAGGGTAGAGCATAACGTCAACTCTTCCGAGTGTTCTTACTCTTGCACCTGCTATATATTCATGAAGGAAGAAATACAGTATGATAATCTGCATGGCTTCGTATATGTTCTTTGGTGCACCTTCAGCTATGTTTATCAGAGCTTCGCTGTTGTCGGCGTTGTACGGTTTTATAGCATCGGCAAGCCTTTTAGCAGCAGTTATTGATGCTTTGAGAACAATTTTACATGATTCATAAAAATCCTTTTGTTTGTCGGTTAAACTGTCCTTTGTGGAATATTTTTCTATGCGGGAAAGAAGACCTGCAAAACCAAGTTCCAAAAGCCGTTTGGAATTAGGAGATATGTGTCCGAAATCACCGACACCGCGATATGCGCCTTTTTCCCATGAGGTACACATCTCTCTGTGTCCGTCCGACAATACGCCTTCTTCTATTTCCTTTTGCCAGAAAAGGCGCTGCGTGGTCATGAGATTTCCGCCGTAGATTTTATCCTGAAAAATATCATCTTTGTCTATCGCAATGCGGGATTTGCTGCAAATCAGCTCAAAGGTTTTTGCTTTTATTATTGCGTGAGAGCGATTGTCAGTGTTTAACATGAGTTTCTTATATTCGCATGTCAGTTCACTGTCACTGATACCGCTGTTTTCAATCCAGTTTATGTTTTCAAACTGATTACAGAGCTGAACGTTGTTTTTGTCAAAGCTTTTCATTGGATACCTCCGATTGATATGTTTACTGTTATTGTATCACTGTGAGCGAAAAATGCAATGAAAAATTCGATACACTTGACTAAAACGACACAAATACATCAAAAAAACTCCGACAAATAAGAATTAATCAATTTGGGACTTGACTCTAATGACACTTTCACTTATAATAGAAATGTCAGGAGTGAGCATATGACCAGTTTTTTCAGTAATTATTTTGCAGTTGAGAATATTGCACTTGCCTGTTATGTTGTGCCCGGAACGGGAACACCCGTACATAAAAACAGACCGCATCACGGGCTTGTTCTTTATACCGGCGGCCAAATGTCTTTTGTTTTTTCAGACGGCAAACGACTGAAGGTTGAAGGAGGGAATATTATTTATTTGCCGAAAGGCTCTGATTATGTTGTAGAGAAAAAAGAGAATGGCGGCTGCTATGCAATTAATTTTGATATTCTCGGAGATGTTACTTTTGAATCATTCGTTGTGAGAACAAAAAACACACAGAACTTTGTCGAGATGTTTGAAAAGACAGAGCATACATGGCGTAAAAAGACAACGGGATACATGATGAAATGCATGTCGGAGCTGTACGGTATAATTTATAGTATGAAACGCGAATATGAGGCTGGGTACATATCCGAATCAAAGTCAAATATTTTGGCTTCGGCGGTGAGCCATATTCACCGTGAGTACACAAACGAAAGCATGAATATTTCATATCTTGCACAGCTTTGCTCAATCAGTGAAACGTATTTCAGAAGGCTTTTCTTCAAAACCTACGGTATGTCTCCTGTCAAGTATATAAATAATCTAAGGATTGAGCGTGCAAAAGAGCTGATAAAATCGGATATGTATTCTATCTGTGAGGTGGCGCTTCTTTCAGGCTACAAAGATGAGAGCTATTTCAGCCGTGAGTTTAAAAAGGCAACCGGGGTATGTCCTTCTAAATACTGAATAATAAAAAATCCGGCTCCAATTTGCGGAACCGGAAAATTATTATTTGCCTTGCTTTTCAAGAAATCTTTTTATACATATAAAGCTTTCATCGCTTATATCGTGCTCAATTTTACAGCTGTCTTCGTATGCATTTTCTTCACTTACCCCGAGACTGATAAGAGCCCTTGCAATTACATTGTGTCTCTCATAAATTCTGGATGCAATTTCTGCCCCCTTGCTTGTCAGAGAAAGGTAACCGTTTTCATCGGTGATAACACAGCCTTCTTCGCGAAGTGACTTCATTGCGACAGAAACGCTGGGCTTTGCAAACCCGAGGTGATTTGCAACATCAATGCTTCTGACGTATCCGTGCTGCTGCTTTAATACCATTATTGTTTCGAGATAATTCTCGGCAGATTCTTTTATTTTCATGAAATTAACCTCCGAAATCTCATACTGTACATATATATTAACATTTAATAATAGAATTGTCAAATGTATTTATTCCTCAATACGCATAAACTCCGAAATAATCAAAAGAGTACCTTCACGAACTGATATTCTGGCTTTTTTGCCTATAAACTCATTGCTGACGCCAAGGGGAAAACTGTTAGAAAGCTCTTCGTTGCTAAGGGTGTATTTTAGTCCATCTACAGTAACGCCTGTTGCTTTGTCAGACATACAGAATACGGAGATTTTTCCGAAATGCGCTGCCTCAAATTCTATATTGGAATTGTGGAGCGGGAATACATAGGTTTTTCCGTCGGTAAGTACGATATCATAGCCTTTTTTTGCACAGTCTGATGCAAGCTGAATATTTGCAATTGTATGCTCCAGCCTTTTTCCGCCGATTGCACCGTATATAACAAACCGTGTATATCCTGCATCTATACCTTCGTTTATTGCAAGATGCGTGTCAGTATAGTCTTTTTCGGTAGGAAAACGAATTACGTTCTGCAGGTGAGACGGAATCTGGCCGATTGTATCAAAATCACCGAGAAGTATATCGGGTTCAACACCGAGTCTTTTGAGATGATTGTAGCCTGCGTCTGCGGCAATTATAAGGTCATCCTTTCGGGTAGTAAGATTTCCGTTATAGTCGCCTGCGGCGAAAATGTGGCAGATTGGCTTTCTCATAACATTTCTCCGTTTCCAGAATGTAGCTGAGTTATTCTATCACATTTTTTTTATATTGTCAAACAATAAGTTTTAATAATTTTGGTAAATAATAATACAGGCAATTTTACATTGTATTAACAAAAAAGATTGTCAATAATGATATACTGGTTAAAAATGTAAATGGAGGTAATAATATGGCGTCTGAAATGATAGAAAGAATATATGACGCTGAAAAGCAGGCACAGCTTGCTGTTGATAAGGCAACGGAAACCGCACGTGAAATTGTTGAAAAAGCAAAGCTTGACGCACAGAATTTCGCAAACGAGCTTGTAAATAAAGCAAAGCTTGATGCAGAAGCTTTAATAAATAATGCACGTGCAAATGCCCAGCAGAGAATGGACGAAGAAAATGATATGAATCTTTCAAAGGCACGCGAGCTTCGTGAAAATGCAAAGAAGAACGAAAAGGCCGGAATTGAAGAAGTAGTAAAAATTATTATACCAAGACGGTAGTATGCGCACTTTAGGGTGCTTTTTTGTTTATTTCTCTTGTTTTTTGCCGATTATGTGATAAACGGAGGTGTTATGCAATTTGGCAAAGCTGAAAATGAAGCGATTTGAAACAGCTTGTCTGCAGAGTGATGCAAAGGCACTGATTGAAGAACTCCAGAAAACGGGAACTTTGCATATTGAACGGTATGAAGACGAGCGTTTTGAAGATATGCCGTCACAAAACAGTGTTGCTGTATATGAAAAAAGCCTTGATGCTGTAGAAAATGCAATTGACATCCTTTCAACCTTCGGATGCGTTGAAAAAAAAGGAATGTTTTCCGGAAGAATCAATGTAGAGGCAAAGAAATTTGCAGCTGTTTCTTCAAAAGCCGATAAATATATGCAGCAAGCATATGAAATTCTACGCTTAAAGAAAACGCTTGAGGATGCAAATGCGGAAATTGTCCGATGCAGAACGCTTATTGAATCCCTAACCATATGGAAGAAGCTCGATGTTCCTATGAATTTTGCCGGTACCGAAATGACAAGATCGTTTCTGGGAACGATATCCGGCGAAAAGAGCAGAGAAGGTCTTTTAACCGAGCTTTCCGCTATAAACCCCGAACTTTCGGAATATGAGGTTCAATGTGTATATTCTTCTAAAGAAATCAGTGCGTTTTTTGTGCTGTGTCATAAATCTTCGGAAAAGGATTTGTACGCAGCACTAAGACAAACAGGCTTTGTTTCTGTTCAGGAAAACGGCGTTGAATCAGTAAGTGAAAGACTTGCGAGCCTTGAAGAAAAAATAGAACAATGTCAGAAAAGCTCGGAGCAATGTAAGAGTGCTCTTACAGAAAAATGCAAGAGCTGCAGCGATTTGCTTATGCTTTATGATTATCTGTCTGTAAAGCGTGACGAGTATAAAAATCTATCGGGCGCTAAGTTGACCGATAAAACCGTTCTTCTTTGCGGATATGTTACCGAGCGTGCTTGTAAAGCAGTAGAGAAAATCGCGGCAAAGTATACATGTGCAGTGCAATTTTCAGAACCGGGCGAAGACGAAGACGTGCCGGTACTGCTTAAGAACAACAAGTTCTGTGAGCCTGTTGAGGGAATCACGGAAATGTATGCTCTTCCCGGTAAGCACGATATAGACCCGTCATCCGTTATGGCATTTTTCTATTATCTTTTGTTCGGAATGATGCTGTCCGATGCAGGCTACGGCGTTGTAATGACACTTGGAACAGCGTTTATTCTATGGAAAACCAACGTTGAAGGCTCAATGAGAAAAATGCTCAAGATGTTTTTCTACTGCGGCATTTCGACGACCTTCTGGGGGGCGCTTTTCGGAAGCTGGTTTGGTGACATTATCCCTGTTATCTGTGAGAATTTCTTGGGATATGAAACAAAACCGAATCTTGCACTGTGGTTTGATCCCATTGCCGATCCGATGAAGCTGTTGCTTTTCTCGTTTGTTATAGGTATATGCCATTTGTTCCTTGGACTTATAACCTTCGGCGTTATACAGTGGAAGGCAGGGAACAGGGTATCAGCAATTTTTGATACGGTACCGACAATTCTTCTTGTGCTTGGTGCTGTGCCTCTCGCGGGAAGTATTCTGACACCTATGCCGAAGATCGCAATGGAAATAGGTAAATATCTTGCAATAGCGGGCGTTATACTTGTAGTTCTTACAACTAACAGGTCGTCAAAAAACGTTATAGCTAAACTCGGCGGAGGACTGTACGGCTTATATAATGTTGCTTCAGGATATCTATCAGACATTCTTTCATATTCAAGACTGTTAGCGCTTGGGCTTGCAACGGGAAGTATTGCATCCGTTGTAAATATGATAGGTGTTATGCCTGAGGGGAAGGTTATGAAGGCGGTAATGCTTGTTGTAGTATTCTGCATAGGTCATCCGCTTAACATGGCAATAAATGTACTGGGTGCATATGTACATGCAAACAGGCTTCAGTTCGTTGAACTATTTTCAAAGTTCTATGAGGGCGGAGGCAGAGCCTTTGAGCCCTTAAAGATAAACACAAAGTATTTTAAACTCAAGGAGGAAATTAAGAATGATTAATCTTGGATGTGCAATTGCAATTGTAGGTGCGGTGCTTGCAGCACTTGTGGCAGGTATCGGTTCTGCTAAAGGCGTAGGACTTGTTGGTGAAGCGGCAGCGGGTGTAGTATCAGAAGACCCGTCTAAGTTCTCAAAGCTTCTTATTCTTCAGCTGCTTCCCGGTACTCAGGGACTTTACGGACTTCTGACAGCTGTCCTTGTCCTCAATCAGCTCGGTGTTCTCGGAGGAAATCCTGCAGAACTTACCGTTGCACAGGGACTTGCTTATCTCGGCGCATGCTTGCCTATAATGATAGTAGGCTACTTTTCCGCAATTGCTCAGGCAAAAACTGCAGCGGCAGGTGTTAGCGTTGTAGCAAAGAAGCCTGACCAGAACGGTAAAGCGATTACTATGTCTGCGATGGTTGAGACATATGCAATTCTTGCACTTCTCGTATCAATTCTCGTTGTAACAGGTCTTAAGTAAAATACAGGAGGTTCGGCATGGACGGCCTTACTAAAATATTATCTAAAATACAAAGTGACACAAGTGAGCAGTGTGAGTTTATTCTTAAAAAGGCGAATGAACAAGCTTCTGACATTCTGAATGAAGCTAAGGCGGAAGCAGAGAAGCTATGTGAACAGATAACCGAGAAAGCAGCTGCAGAAGCAAAACTTATTACGGAAAAAGCTGAATCTTCGTGTGAGCTTATGCAGAAAAGAACGCTTCTTGAAGCAAAGGGCGAAATAATTAAAAATGTCACTGAAAATGCGATTGTGTATCTCTGTACCCTTTCTGTAGAAGAATATTTTGAAAACATAAAGCTGCTTGCTCTGTCAAATGCGCTTTCGGGCGAAGGAAAAATGTTTTTCAATAAAACAGATTATGACAGAATTCCTGACGGTTTTGCGGAGTCACTCGGCAAGTTACTTCCGAAGGATAAGACCGTTGTTGTAGCTGATGAGCAGATTGCTTGCAGAGGAGGCTTTGTGCTGTCATATCCTGAGATGCGTGTTGACTGTACGTTTGAGTCGCTTCTTGAGGATGCTTCGGAAGAAGTAAGAGACACGCTCAATCAAGTGCTGTTTTCGTAGGAGGTGTAGTCTGTGAAGGATACGGAATTTGCCTTTGCCGTAGCTAAAATACGTGCTAACGAAAACAGACTTCTGACGGATGCTTTTTTTGAGTCTCTTATATCGGCACCGGATTATGAGGCTGCCGTAAAACTTTTAACGGATGCCGATTATGCTGACTTTTCGGGTGACGATACAGATAAAGTTCTTGATGAAAAGCTGCAGCAGGCGTATGCGCTTGTACTTGAAGCATCACCTGATGAAAAGTGTCTTGATTTTTTAACAGTTAAAAACGACTTCCACAATATCAAGGCTGCATTAAAAAGTCTTGCACTGAATAAGGACTGCACCGAATACCTTATAAGTCCTTCGATTATAAGCCACGATATTCTGAAAAGAGCAGTCAGTGAAAAACAGTATTCTGTTCTTCCCGAATATGCGTCAACTTGTACTGCATATGCACATGATGTTCTTATGCGTACAATGGACGGACAGCTTGTGGATATTATTCTTGATAAAGCAATGCTTGAGGCACAGATTTGCCTTGCGAAGCAAACAGAAAATGATTTCTGTATTACAGTTGCAGAAAGAACTGCGGCGCTTTCGGATATTAAGGCAGCACTTCGTGCAATACGTACTCAAAAGGATGAGGCTTTTTATGACATGTGTCTTGCAAGGTGTTCTTTGCTTGATGTTTCACGTTTAAAAGATGCTTGTCTTTCCGGGTATGACAGCTTTATTGAGTATATCTCGTGTACATCGCTTTCTGAGGTGTGCGAAGCACTCAAAACAGGAGATACTGCATTTGAAAAGCAAATTGATGACATGATACTTTCTCTTGTTAAGAACGCAAAATATACCTCGTTTGGTATAGCACCGCTTCTTGCATACTGCTTTGCGGTTGAGAGTGAAGTAAAAAATGTGCGTATTATATTGTCATGCAAGAAAAATGATTATCCCACGTCGGCGATAAGAGAGAGGGTGCGTGAGAGCTATGTATAAAATGGCAGTCATAGGCGACAGAGACAGCATATATGGCTTTGCTTCCCTTGGTCTTACGCTCTGTCCGTGTGACGATGCACAAAGTGCATCAAAAGCTCTGCGTGAGCTTGCAAAAAACGGATACGGTGTTGTTTATATCACCGAAAAGCTTTTTGAGCTTATTCCGGAGGATGTTGAGCATTACAGGGATATGACACTTCCTGCTATAATCCCGATTCCGGGTATAACGGGAAATACGGGTGTCGGAATGAAGAATGTCAGTGTGTCTGTAGAAAGAGCAGTCGGCTCTGATATAATTTCTTAATTTACACAAATTTGAGAGGTGTAGAAATGGCAACAGGAAAAATACTCAAGGTATCGGGACCGCTTGTTGTTGCAGAGGGCATGAGAGATGCCAATATGTTTGACGTTGTACGCGTCAGCGACAAGCGACTGATAGGAGAAATAATAGAAATGCACGGCGATAAAGCGTCGGTGCAGGTATATGAAGAAACAAGCGGACTCGGAACGGGTGAGCCTGTAGAATCTACGGGCGAGCCTATGAGTGTTGAACTCGGTCCCGGTCTCATAGGAAGTATCTTTGACGGTATTCAGAGACCTCTTGACGACATTATGAAGGTGTCGGGTAATAACCTTTCAAGAGGCGTTGAGGTTGCTTCATTGAAACGTGAGCTTGAATGGGAGTTTTTGCCTACGGTAAATGTTGGTGATGCGGTTATCGGCGGTGATATTGTCGGTACAGTACAGGAAACTGATGTTGTTCTTCATAAAATAATGGTTCCTTTCGGTGTTCAAGGAACGGTTGAAAGTATTGATAAGGGAACCTTTCACGTAACAGATGTTATATGTAAAATAAAGACTGAAAAGGGCATTTATGAAATGACTCTTATGCAGAAGTGGCCTGTAAGAAAGGGTAGACCTTATGCTAAAAAGCTCTCTCCAGATAAGCCTCTTATAACAGGTCAGCGTGTTGTTGACACAATGTTCCCGATTGCAAAGGGCGGAGTTGCTGCAATTCCCGGTCCTTTCGGAAGCGGAAAAACCGTAACTCAGCATCAGCTTGCAAAGTGGGCAGAAGCGGATATAGTTGTATATATCGGCTGCGGTGAACGCGGAAACGAAATGACTGACGTTCTTAATGAATTCCCCGAGCTTATCGACCCACATACAGGCAAGAGCCTTATGGAAAGAACCGTGCTTATTGCAAATACATCGGACATGCCTGTTGCTGCACGAGAAGCATCAATTTACACGGGTATTACAATTGCAGAATATTTCCGTGATATGGGTTACTCTGTTGCACTTATGGCAGACTCAACTTCACGTTGGGCAGAAGCTCTTCGTGAGATGTCGGGACGACTTGAAGAAATGCCCGGTGAAGAGGGTTATCCTGCATATCTTGGTAGCCGTCTTGCACAGTTTTATGAAAGAGCAGGACGTGTCGTATCTCTTGGAACAGAGGGCAGAGAGGGTGCACTTTCGGCTATTGGTGCAGTATCTCCTCCCGGCGGTGATATATCAGAACCTGTTTCACAGGCAACTCTCAGAATTGTAAAGGTGTTTTGGGGGCTTGATGCAAATCTTGCATATAAGCGTCATTTTCCGGCTATAAATTGGCTTACCAGCTATTCTCTTTATACAGACCTTCTTGAAAAATGGTTCAAGGAAAACGTGTCTGAAGATTGGATGGCGCTTCGTGGCAGAATGATGAGCATTCTTCAGGATGAAGCAGAGCTTGATGAAATAGTAAAGCTTGTCGGTATGGATGCTCTTTCTGCAAAGGATAGATTAAAGATGGAAACTGCACGCTCTGTTCGTGAGGACTTCTTGCATCAGCTTGCTTTCCATGAGGTAGACACGTATACAAGCCTTGATAAGCAGCTTCTTATGATGAAACTAATTCTTGCGTTCTATGATGAAGCGTCTGCGGCACTTGAAACAGGTGCTGACATTGAAAAGATTTCTTCACTTGCAGTACGTGAAAAAATCGGACGCTTTAAGTATGTCGAAGAAGAAAACATTAATACCGAGTATAAAAACGTTCTTAAAGCACTTTCTGAAGAAATGAAGACTACTCTTGTAAAGGAGGTATACTGATGTCAAAGGAATACAGAACAATACAAGAGGTAGCAGGACCGCTTATGCTGGTTCGTGATGTTGAAGGTGTAACGTATAACGAGCTTGGTGAAATAAGGCTTGAAAACGGCGAAAAGAGACGTTGCAGAGTTCTTGAAATTAACGGCTCTAATGCCCTTGTTCAGCTTTTTGAAAGCTCAACGGGTATTAACCTTTCAAACAGTACAGTTAAATTTCTTGGAAGACAGATGGAACTTGGTGTGTCAAGTGATATGCTCGGACGAGTTTTTGACGGGCTTGGCAGACCTATAGACAATGGACCCGAGATTATTCCCGATAAGCGAATGGACGTTAACGGTATGCCAATAAACCCTGCTGCACGCAACTATCCGCAGGAGTTTATTCAGACGGGTATTTCTGCAATAGACGGACTAAATACTCTTGTTCGCGGACAAAAACTTCCAATTTTCTCTGCCAGCGGTCTTCCTCATGCAAATCTTGCAGCTCAGATTGCAAGACAGGCAAAGGTTAGAGGAACAGATGAACAGTTTGCAGTTGTTTTTGCAGCAATGGGTATTACTTTTGAAGAATCAAACTACTTTGTTGAAAGCTTTAAAGAAACGGGAGCTATCGACAGAACGGTTCTCTTTATAAACCTTGCAAACGACCCTGCAATTGAAAGAATAGCAACTCCTAAAATGGCGCTTACTGCGGCTGAATATCTTGCATTTGAAAAGGATATGCACGTTCTTGTAATTCTTACGGATATTACAAACTATGCAGATGCTCTGCGTGAAGTTTCGGCAGCACGTAAAGAAGTCCCAAGCCGTAGAGGATATCCCGGATATATGTATACTGACCTTGCAACTATTTATGAACGTGCAGGCAGACAACGCGGCAAAAACGGAAGTATCACTATGATCCCGATTCTCACAATGCCCGAGGATGACAAAACTCATCCTATCCCTGACCTTACCGGTTACATTACAGAGGGACAGATTATTCTTTCACGTGACCTTTACAGAAAGGGCGTAACACCTCCTGTAGACGTTCTTCCGTCGCTTTCAAGACTGAAGGACAAGGGTATAGGTGAAGGAAAAACAAGAGAAGACCATAGCAATACAATGAACCAGCTTTTCTCGGCATATGCACGCGGAAAAGATGCAAAAGAGCTTATGGTTATTCTGGGAGAATCGGCACTTACAGAAATAGATAAGCTTTACGCTAAATTTGCCGATGAATTTGAAAACAAGTATGTATCTCAAGGATATAATGCTGACAGAAGTATTGAGGAAACACTTGATATCGGTTGGGAGCTTCTGAGAATACTTCCAAGAAGTGAACTCAAACGTATCAGCGATAAATTCCTTGATAAGTACTACGATAAGAAGTGATGCAAGTCGTAAATAATCACACGGTGGTGATAAAATGGCTGTAATGAATGTAAATCCGACAAGAATGGAGCTTACCAATCTCAAAAGAAAGCTTGTAACTGCACAGCGCGGTCACAAGCTGCTTAAAGATAAGCGTGATGAGCTCATGCGTCGTTTTCTTGAGCTTGTACGTGAAAATAAAGCGCTCCGACGTGAGGTTGAGCAAGCGATCGGAGAGTCTAATAAGCATATTGCGGTTGCTCGCTCTGTTATGTCGGGAAAGTCTCTTGATGTCGCTTTAATGCTTCCAAAGCAGGAAATGCTTCTTGAGGTTGGAGAGAGAAATGTAATGAGCGTCAGAATTCCCGAATTTTCTACAACTATGAAAACAGCGGATAAAAATGACGTTTATTCATACGGCTTTGCGACAACTTCTTGTGAGCTTGATAGGGCGGTTGAAGCGCTTGGCGGTGTTCTTGAAAAGATGGTAAAGCTTGCAGAGGTTGAAAAATCCTGTCAGCTTATGTCTTCTGAGATTGAAAAAACACGTCGTAGAGTTAATGCTCTTGAGCATGTACTCATTCCGCAGTATAGAGATACAATAAAGTATATCACAATGAAGCTTGAGGAAAATGAGCGCGGCACAAGAACGAGACTTATGAAGGTCAAGGACATGATGCTGAAGGAGCAGATTGAAGCGCAAAAAAGGCTTGATGAAGGAATAATTGCATAAACTAAAAATGACGGACAGTAATAACTGCCCGTCAAAATTTTATAATCTTTTGTCTATTGAAATATAGGCTGTTTCAGGCTTAACGCTTATGTATGCAGGTCTAATAATTTTTCCGGCGTTCTGAATTTCTTCAATTCTGTGAGCACTCCATCCTGCTATTCTTGATACTGCAAAAATCGGGGTAAATAACTCATATGGTAGACCTAACATTTTATAAACGATTCCAGAATAAAAGTCAACATTGGCACTAACACCTTTGTACATCTTTCTCTTTTCAGCAATAATCTCTGGTGCCAGTTGTTCTACTGTTTCATACAGAGTGAATTCTTCCTCCATTCCTTTTTCTTGAGAAAGTTTTTTGGCGAAAGTTTTGAGAATATCAGCTCTGGGATCAGATAGAGAGTAAACTGCGTGTCCCATACCATAGATAAGTCCAGATTTATCAAAAGCTTCCTTGTTCAGCAGTTTGTTAAGGTAATCTTTGACGGCTTCAGTGTTTTTCGTGTTTATGCACTCTTTCATATTATCAAACATTTGCATTACTTTGATGTTTGCACCGCCGTGACGAGGTCCTTTAAGAGAACCTAAAGCTGCAGCTATGGCAGAATATGTGTCAGTTCCCGAAGAAGTAACAACATGGGTGGTAAAAGTTGAATTGTTTCCACCTCCGTGTTCTGCATGAAGAACAAGAGCGAGGTCAAGAAGTCTTGCTTCAAGCGGGGTAAATTCTCCGTTTTCTCTCAGTATATATAAAAGGTTTTCGGCGGTAGTTAGTTCTTTTTTGGGAAAATGAATAAAAAGACTGTTTCTATTGTGATAATGTTGGAAAGAATGGTAGCTATATACTGCAAGAAGAGGAAATTGTGATATCAAAAGAAGACATTGTCTTAAAACGTTTGCGGTTGATATATCATCAGGATTTTCATCATAGGCATATAGGGCAAGAACACTTCTTGACAATATGTTCATCATATCTTTGCCGGGTGCTTTCAATATCATGTCTCTGACAAAAGACTGAGGAAGCGAACGATATAAAGACAACTGTTCATTAAAATCATCTAATTCCTTTTTGTTTGGTAATTTCGAAAACAGAAGCAAATATACAGTTTCTTCAAATCCTGAACGGTTATCCTGAATAAAGCCAGTTACTAATTCTCTGACATTTATTCCTCTGTAGAAAAGCTCTCCGTTGCAAGGAACATCATTTCCGTTATCGTCCTTAGTTTTGGCTTTTATACGGGACACTTCGGTAAGACCGGCAACAACTCCGTTTCCGTTAATGTCGCGTAGACCTCTTTTCACATCGAAATCCGTGTACATTTGCGGTTCAATATGATTGTTACTATCTGTAAGATTTGCAAGCTGTCTAATATAAGGAGTTATTTCAGAATAATTCATTGTAAACCTCTTTTCAGTTTATATGAGAAATGTTAGTTGTAGGATTATTTTTCTACTTTTCCATCAATGTGAACATCAAGCTGATTAAAGGGAATAGTAATACCGTTTCTATTGAATTCTTCACGAACCTGCTCTAATAGGTCAAAGTATACTGTCCAGTAATCGCCTGCAAGCGTCCATACACGCATTGTGATGTCAATACTGCTTGAAGAATGTGCGCTAACTCTTGCGAACGGTTCGGGATCGCTTATTACCAGCTCATGCTTTTGGGCAGTTTTAAGTATTAGCTCTCTTGCAAGAGAAGCGTTGTCGTTGTAACCGATTGAGAACACAATATCTACGCGTCTGCGGTCTTCATTAGACATATTGATTACGGTGGAATTCACCATTACTCCGTTAGGGATGATAACTTCTCTGTTATCAAAAGTGAGAATAACTGTATGTATCAGTTGAATTTCCTTAACAGTTCCGCAATAACCGCTTACTTCAATAACATCGTTTGTTACAAACGGACGCGTAACAAGAAGGAAAATACCTCCGGAGATGTTTGAAAGGCTATCCTTGAGTGCAAGAGATATAGCAACGGCGGCTGCGCTCATTGCTGCGATAAGTCCTGTTGTAGGAATTCCAAGAACTGTAAGCGCTGCAATGAATGTGAGTATGTAAATTGTAATTTTCACAGCCTTGTTCAAAAACCTCACGAGAGAAATATCTCCGTGCGCTTTTGTTGCGGCTTTGGTGGTAATTGAGCTTGCAATGTGTGCAAGAAGAATTCCGATTCCTGCGATAACAGCTGCTTTCAAAATTGTCAGCAAGAATGATATAACTGTTGCTAATGTGATAATCATTGTAAGTTTCCTTTCGTTATAAAGATGTATAAATTTTATCATGTATTTATTAAAAAATATATAGATAATAAAAAACTATCGACAAACATCTTATTCTGTGCTATAATTGACACGTACAGAATTTTATTGCATAAAATTCTTAAGAGCAGTGGCTCTTTTGTGCTCTTTCGAGCACCGTGTCAATTGACGGTGTTGAAAAATGTCTTTGCAAGCAAACATTTTTACGCCCAGTAGAATTGGTATCTAAACTTTATGTGTCGTATAAAAGGGGATTTTAAAAAAATAATGGAGATGGTTTTATGAAAACAGTTTTTATGAGATATCCGGAAGGAAAAGCAAAGGCACTTACATTCAGTTATGATGACGGAGTCCCTCAGGACAAACGGCTTGCGGCACTGTTTGACAAATACGGAATGAAGGGAACTTTCAACTTCAACTGTGAAATAGTGAGAAACGTTAACTTCACAAAGGAACAGATAAAAGAAATTTTTCTATCCAAAGGACACGAAATTGCTGTGCATGGAGCAAATCACAGAGCAAACGGAAATTTAAGACCTATTGAAGGCATAAGAGATGTGCTGGACTGCAGACTTGAACTTGAAGAAAAGTGCGATGCTATTATCCGTGGAATGGCTTATCCTGATAGCGGAATAACACAGATGGGGAATTTCGGTACTTATGAGATGATAAAACAGTATCTTGTTGAGCTGGATATTGCATATTCACGAACATTGGGCGGAGACAATAATTCTTTTATGTTACCTGCAGATTTCCATGCATGGATGCCTACTGCGCACCATAACAATCCTAAAATTATGGAGTTTGTTGACGAATTTTTGAAGCTTGATATTTCTACAAAAGCATGGCATGCAAGAAGGGTTCCGCGCCTTATGTATATATGGGGACACAGCTATGAGTTCGACCGTAATGATAATTGGGAGCATATAGAAGAAATCTGCAAAAAGCTTGCACACAATGATGAGATATGGTATGCTACAAACATAGAAATCTACGATTATGTACAGGCGTATAAAAATTTAAGATATAGTGCGGACGGTCATAGAATCTACAACCCAACACTATTTACAATATGGCTGGATGTTGATGGTACGTTATACAGCGTAAAGTCAGGTGAAACCATCTGCATCTAAACCTCATATCATATTGCAACAGAATGAGATGAAGCTATATCGCACGAATGAAGTGACTATATCGCCTAAAATACTGTCATCCGGATTATACAGCCTTTATATGAGTGGCGAAATTTGTCGAAAGATAGCCGGAATCCTGCAGGTATAAAATATATAATTTTATGAGGTAAAATTAAATGCTTGAAAATATGTTGAAAGAAAAAAATCTTCCTCCTTTTATGTCAAGGGATGAGATGCTTGATATTTTGTTGAAAGAGGAATATGGATATATGCCACCCAAACCTGAAAGCATATCTTATAAGTCGATAGAAAACTACATTCACAATTTCTGTGCAGGAAAAGCAATTTCGAGAAAGGTCGAAATAACTTCACAGTTTTCAAAAAAAGAGTTCACATTCCCCATTTATGTCACTATTCCAAAGAAGGAAGGAAAGCATCCGTTTTTTATATGCATAAACTTTCGCGACAGTGTTCCCGACCGATATATTCCTGTTGAAGAAATTGTTGATAATGGTTTTGCGGTGCTTTCATTCTGCTATAATGACGTTACCAATGATGACAACGATTTTACAAACGGTCTTGCAGGAGAACTTTATGAAAACGGAAAAAGAGGCGCAAGCGATCCCGGAAAAATTGCTATGTGGGCGTGGGCTGCCCAACGAGCCATGGATTACGCACAAACTTTGGATTGCCTTGATTTTGATTGCAGCATTGTGTGTGGGCATTCCCGTCTTGGGAAAACTGCACTTTTAACAGCAGCAACGGATGAACGCTTTAAGTATGCCTATTCTAATAATTCGGGTTGTAGTGGTGCGGCAATCTCCAGAGGCAAACAAGGGGAAAGAATTGAAGATATCTGCAAAAAATTTCCGTATTGGTTCTGTGAGAATTACAAAAAATATGTAAACAATGAATATAATATGCCTTTTGACCAGCATTATTTAGTAGCTTCAATTGCTCCGAGATATGTATACATAGCAAGTGCTGATGAGGATAAATGGGCAGATCCTGATTCTGAAATGTTAACTTGCTATGCAGTAAGCGGAGTATATGAAAAATACAGAAAAAAAGGTTTTGTGTGTGAGGATAGACTACCACAGGTGAATGATATGTATCATGAGGGTTGTGTAGGATATCATTTGAGGGCGGGTCTCCATTACTTTAGCCGTGAAGATTGGTTGAAGGTTATTAAGTTTGTGAAGAAACACAGTTGCATTTAAATCTTATGTGTTGAAATAGCTAAAAAACCGGCATCCGCTTGCGGTGCATGAGGTGGAAAAAACAAATTAAGAAATAACGATTGCTTTCGCAATCTACACCTCGTCAGTCACTTCGTGACAGCCTTTAAAAATTTAGTCCCTAATATCACATGAGCATATAATCAGTATATAAATTTAAAGAGGTACATAAGTTAATGTTTATAGAAGAACTGCAAAGATTCAAAACAGCCTGTGATAGCTATATATCAAACGGAGCATTGAAGGAATATCTTTCCGATGTATGTAGCGAAAAGTGTATTCAAAAGTATGTCGATACATTTATAAGACACAGTGAATCAGGAAAGCGTCTCAGGGCATATCTTGTAAAGCTTGGGTATGAGCTTGAAGGTGAAAAGGCGGACGAGAAAATTATTCCTGTTGCCATGTCTTATGAAATCTTCCAGACAGGCGTCCTTGTGCATGACGATATAATAGATAACAGCAGAACAAGACGATTTAAACCCTCAATGCACGTTGAGCTTGGTGATAATCATAATGGTGTTTCAAAGGCTATTTGTACAGGTGACATGGGACTTATGTGTGCGCTCGATATTATTCAAACTTCCGGCTATCCCGATACTGTTAAAAGCGCGTGTATAAGACATCAGAATAGAGTTTTTGTTTCAACAATTGCAGGAGAGCTGAAGGATATCGAGCTTTCGGAGTGTAATAAGTATACTATGGAAGATGTTATCGAAATGTATTCTCTTAAAACTGCACAATACACAATTTCAGGGCCTCTTGTTCTCGGTGCAATACTTTCCGGGATGAGCCGGGATAAAATGTCAAATCTTTCCGAATTTGGAAAGAATGTGGGCATAGCTTTTCAGATTAGAGACGATATTCTCGGTATTTTCGGTGACGAGAAAAAACTTGGAAAGCCTGTAATAAGTGATTTGCACGAAGGCAAAAAAACTGTATTATCTGCATACTTTGTTGATAATGCATCCAAAAATGACAAAGAGCTCTTTGAAAGCATCTACGGCAATCCAAACAGCACAAATGAGGATCTTGAAAAAGTCAGAAATATGTTTATAATCTCAGGCACTTTTGATTTTGTAAATTCCGAGTGCCAAGGTTATACAGAAAAAGCAGCTGGAATACTTGAAAAAATGGAAATCACTCAAAATAGCAAAGAGCTTCTTTTTGAGATGCTTGACTACATGACAAAAAGAAATACCTGATATAGAAGGAGCGTTGATACAATGGCAGAAAAGGCATCGCAAATACAGCATGTTGGCGTTATCATGGATGGCAACAGACGCTGGGCAAGACTTCATAAGCTCGAAAGTGTTGTTAAAGGGCATGAAAAAGGCGGAGATAAGTTTATGGAAATCTGTACCTGGTGCCAGGAGGCGGGTATTCCGTATCTTACCGTCTATGCTTTTTCATATGATAACTGGAACCGCACAAGTGAAGAAATAACAGGTCTATTTGATCTTATGGAAAAGGTATTTACAAAACACCTTAAAACCTGTCTCAACAGAGAAATACGTGTTATACCGATTGGTAATTTTGAAAGGGTTTCGGAAAAATCGCGTAAGATTCTTGAAAATGCTGCTGAGCAGACTAAGCACTGTAATTCTCTTACTGTAAATATAGCAATAAGCTACGGAGGCCATGACGAAACACTGAGAGCGGCTCGTAAAATTGCACAAGACACAGTAAACGGAAAACTGGATATCAATAAACTTGATGAAAAGGTATATAAATCGTATCTTGACGAATCGGAATCGCCTGATATGGACCTTGTTATCAGAACCGGCGGAGATAAACGTCTTAGCGGATTTTTTCCTTGGGAAACGGCTTATTCGGAGTTTGTTTATCTTGATACACTTTGGCCGGATATGACTCATGAGGAATTTGATAATATTATAGAAGAATATTATGCAAAGACCAGAATCAATAAAGGAAAATAATTTATAGATTATTTGCAGCAGTACTGATTATTTTATTAAACACCGGAGGATATAATTATGAAAAGAGAAACTTATGATTTACACGTAAAGAAAGCGCTTGAGCTTTATGAAAAGGCACACATCGTTCTTACCGATGAAGAAAAGAGCTGTATTGAGGTGGCAGATCTTGGACTTAACATTGTTGACAAAGTTGGACTTCAGATTCTCACATATATCAATACCGAAAGAGTCTGTGCAAAGGAAATGGTGCTTCTTCCTTATCAGGCGTGTCCTGAACACAAGCATGTTCCTTCTTATAATATGCCCGGAAAAGAAGAAACCTTCCGTTGCAGATACGGTAAAGTTTATCTTTATGTAACTGGCGAGAAGACAGAAATTACATGTCCTTATATTCCTACTGAAACAGATCTTACTGTTTTCCATGAAATTGTATTGAATCCCGGTGAACAGTATACAATTATGCCTGAAACATTACATTGGTTTATTGCCGGTGAAGATGGCGCTGTAATTTCCGAGTTCTCTACAAAAAGTACTGATGAAACTGACGTTTTCACAGACAAGCGTATTGTAAGAGAACCTAAAATTGAAGACTAATTAAAACTGATAATTAAAAGCGGTTCTGCATTTGCAGCGCCGCTTGTTTTTTGTGTTATGGAATTATTTCAACGGATATATTCAAAAGGTTTGTTTCTTCTATTTCGCAGAACTGAACTTCAAGTTCTGTGTTATCAAGTGTTTTAATCTGATTTGTACCGCAAAGTACGCGAAATCCTTTTACCTGTTTGCAGTTGTGTTTTTTAAAGCAAACAACAGTCTTGTTATTTTCAATTTCATAGCTGAACAGTTCATCAATATACGGAGAAGACGGTGCATTTGTACATTCTATTGCTGTATACGGATATAATTTGACTGTAACATATGCTCCTTTTTCCGCATGCAGATGAAGTGTTTTGCTGTCAGTTATGTTTGCGTTTCCAATAAGAGTTTTTTCGTCAATGGAAACTAGCTTTGCATCGGTAATTTGAAAAGGTAAAGTAACACTGAAAGTTTGCTCGGAATTTGTTTCGTTGTACAGTCTTATAACAGCATTATCATCATCATTAGCTTTTTTGAGAGCGCAGAGAGTTATGTATTTGTTATCTATATCAAAAACTTTTCCATTTATTTGGTGTGTGAAAGCTGTAAGCGGGTGATTTTTCTGTTCTGACCATCGGTTGAGAGCACTTGTGTCAATTTCTCCTTGATATGGAAGTATTGATAAGTCGAACTTACCATAGCAGTCTTTTTCACTTCTGTATACAAGCTGATTGCATCTGTTGGTTGCAGCGTACAGGAATATGCCTGTGCTTCTCGGTGTAATATCTGTTGAGAGAGAATTGTAATGTATTCCGCCGAGATGAAATACGGGCATATCTTTTGAGTATAGACATGTTCCTCCGTCTGTTCCGTCTACTGCAACCCAACTGTTTGCCACAACAAAGTCATGCGGTGCATTTTTAAGCCTGTCGTCAGGCTCGCGCAATATGTCAGCAGAAGTCTGTGTGTAGAATAAACGTTTGCTTGATTTGAAAGGAAAGGCGAAGAAAATGTTTTTTCTGTATCTGTCGAGTTGGCTTCCCATTAAGCCGAAAGCATTTTTAAACTCAAGATGTACGTCAATGTTCTTTTCTTTTTTATAGAAAATTAGTGTAACACTGACATTTGCTCCTAATTGTTCTTCATATGCGGTTTTCCGTATTACTGTAGCAACAGGCCCCTGTTCGATGCCGTATTCTCTTGTTTTTGCTGTTTCAAAACGAAGATCGGGTGTTGTATTGTCCTTAAAAGTAAAAACAGCATTCTGATCATGAACATATATAAAGTCGCACATCTTGAAATATGCATTTTTATCAATGAGTTCCCGACCGGATTCTTTGTCAATAATACTTACAATATTTCCTGTTTCATGATTGCTTGTTACAGTGTACATACCGGTATCAACAGCATCTTTATGTATCTTTACAGGACTTATAACATTGGTTTCATCAATCTCGAATTCTTTTACGCCGAAGCCTTCCAAATTAATGGGCGAAGTAATTATTGTGTCGTTATAAAGCTTCTGGCAGTCAATTTCTTTAACACCGCATTTAAGATGTGCACATGTGAAAGTGGGGTAGGGAACAAAGCTTTTTACATATAGTGTTTTGTTTGGTTGTATTGAACTATTGTCGGAAATATCAAGCAGGTTGTTTGTAATTTCTTTTGCACTTTGAACATTGTATTTCTTTACAAGCGTTGTGTTGAATATATGCATTTTCAACGGCTTATTTGCAACAGTTGGCCAGCAATGCTCATCAAATTCTCCAATTTTATAGTATACTTTGTCAATATCATCGCGGGGATACTCTGCACCGTCGATTGCTGAATTAATTACAGACATTGCTTCAGCAGAGCGTATTGTATTCTGCGTGTATCTTTTGTCTGACATCCAGTCTGCGTAAATAGATGCAAAGTCTGCCCATTGGTCACATAGTTCTCCTGAAAGAACGGGAATAGAATTTGCATGATGCTTTTCAATATCTGCAAATATTTCGTCAGGTAATGACATGGTAAAAACCGGTGATTTCCATCTTTTGTTCATTGCTTTGCAGATATCAGCGAGATAAATATTCGGTATTTCACGGTCATGGTAAAAGCTTATCGGAATAATATCATAGCCGTTTGCTTCGTTCTGTATGTACTCATTGATGATTCTCTCTGTTTCTGCAGCCTTTGTTTCGTCAAACACAAGCCTGCTCTTCCATACAGCATCTAGAGCGTTAAGGCTGTAACCCGTCTGGTGCCAGCATATGAGAGAGTCATTTGAATTATTTGACTTCCATCTGAAAAGGATTGGAAAACTATATTTTGTAGGTCTGCTTCTGAAACCAAGGTTTTCGAGGATTGCTGCATATTTGATCCCGCATTCACTGTAAGCAGTAATGGCAGAGCAGCTTATTCCGGAAATATCTGTATATACTACGGTTTTTGGAGAAACGTCCCATTTGTCGCGGCATTTAACGGCGTGCTGAACACCTCGGATGAGTTGTTCTTTGCTTTGCCACGATGTATGAACGCCGCAGAAAGCTGCACCAAGTCCGATGTTTCCGATTTTAAACTGTTCTTTTAGTGCTTGTTTTTCGTTGTCTGTTGCATACTTGTTGAAAGAATCGAGCATCCAGTAGTGCTCTATTGTATATTTGTAGTCACGTCGGACTTTTGCAATTTCGACTGCCTTGTTTATGTAGTCTGTACAGCTTTTTCCAAGCTCGTTTGCATATGCACAGTATCCAAGGTCCTCGTGAGAAGAAGAGAGTATATGCACATGCTTTTTGTGTACTGGCTTCAGTATTACACTAAAGTATTCGGGAGTGTCGAGTAATCCTTCAAGACATATAACAGCCTCAGTGTTCTTTTCAACATTTGGAAGCAGAAGCTTTGCTCCGTTTTCGGTGTAGGGATATGTAGTACGTTGAATAACAGTATTTCCTTCAATTGTTACAGATAAACTCCATTCATTGCATCCATCTCTATCTGCAACCTTAAGATACACAAGATTTTTGTTGTCGTGAGTTATAAACACAGTCTGTTCAAACTTTTCGAGTCTCATAATGTGCGTCCTCCATTTTCTATGCCTTGGATTATTCCTTTAAGATAACCGATGGCGAATAGTCTGCCAAGGGCAGTATAACCGTTGTTTTCGCTTTCTCCTGCCATTGTAGGCACATGGTCTACTCTTATTGGAACATCAATTCTGAGTGACATATACAGCCTCATGATTCTAGCCATGTCAATGTCGCCGTTGTCGTGAAATGTTTCATTGAAGCAATATTTGTTACCTCGTGTGTTTCTGAAGTGTATGAAGAATATTTTGTCACGAAGCTTTGGAATTACATCATATAAATCTTCACCCATCATAAGATATGAAGCCTGACACATTGTAACCCCGAGACAGTCGCTTTTTACAATGTTAATGGCTCTGTTTATGTTATTGTAGCTCGTCATTATTCTTGAAACATTTCCAAGCTTTTCAAGAGGCGGGTCGTCAGGGTGGAGCGCTAGTTTTATACCGTGTTTCTCGGCATGTGGCATTACAGCTTTAATAAAGTATTCGTAGTTGTTCCAGAGTTCATCTGCGGTGATGCTTTTGTCTGTTGGGGTGTATTCTGCAATGTTAAAGCCTGTTACCTTTGCGCATCCTCTTTCGGTTATGTTCTTGTTGGTTCTTGTCCAGCCTTCGTGTGCCATAAAATTAAAGCAGATTGACTGAAAACCCAGTTTTTCCATTATCGGAAGCATTCTTATTACTTTTTCAATGCTTTCGTCTTTCTTTTCGTCTCCTGTCTTTATATGGTCATGAAGGCTGTTTGGCATTGGTTCAACAATTATCGGAGTAATACCGAAATCGGTGAAATTCTTGTATACCTGTTTCCAGTGATTCTCGTTACATATATCAAAATCATCAGTTTCGGGTAAACGTATAACTCCTTTTGTAACTCCGCACTGAAGTCCGTAGTCCCATGTTAAATCTTTGGTGCTTCTGAAGTAATCTGTCAGTATCATTTTATGCCCATTCCTCCATCAACAAAGATGTTTTGCCCTGTAATATATCTTGCTTCATCTTTACACAAAAAGCTTATAATTCCTGCACAGTCATCGGCTTCTCCCCAGTAGTTCATAGGAATTTTTGCTTTTACTGTTTTTGCATATTTGACATCCGAAAGAGCTTTTGTGTTTCTGTCAGTGTTGATAACGCCCGGTGCTACAGAATTTACGGTAACGCCGCTTTCTGCCAGCTGCAAAGCAAGGGACTGTGCCATAAGCGTGAGAGCTGCTTTACTTGACGAATAAACAAGCATATCTGGATGAGGTTTTCTTTCCTGAACGCTTCCGATTGTAATAATTCTGCCCCAACTGTTTTTCTGCATAAACGGTGCATACTTTTGTATTGTGAAAACGGCAGAACGGAAGTTGCAGTTCATCTGTGCTTCATATTCTTCAAGTGTAATGCTGTTCCAAGTATTTCTGCATTGAATTGAAGCATTAAGTACAAGTACATCAACATCTCCTGTTGCAGAATACAGTTTTTCTGCACAGTCTTTTTCGCACAGATCAACTTTAACTGTGTGGCAAATAACGCCTGTTTTTTCTATTTCGTTTTTTGCTTCAGTTGCTTTTACATCGTCTCCGACGTAGTTTATAAAGACTTCATAACCGTCTGATGAGAGTCTTTTTGCAATAGCAAAACCTATTCCTCGGCTTGCTCCTGTAATAAGTGCTTTTTTCATGTTAAACTCCTGTAATACATAAAGGTGTTTTGATGTCCAGTTCATACTGCAGCTTTTGAGGTATTCCGTCAGTAAGTTCAAAGAAAGTGACGTTGTTACTGTTTTCGTTTGCGCATATGAGATGGTTTCCTATGATATTGAAATCTCTTGGAGATTTGCCGCCGGTAGATACACTTGTTATTTGACGCGGTATGTTATCTACGAGTTTAAAAACCGATATTGAATCATGCCCTCTGTTTGAGGTGTAAAGATACCCGTCATGAAATCTTATAGCTGCAGCAGTTGTTTCGTCTTTGTAATTGTTGGGTAATGCGGATACTGTCTGTATGTGCGTAAGACTGTCATTGCTGAAGGTGAATACCGATACAGTTGACATCAGTTCATTGACACAGTAAACGTAGTTGTTGTTGAAAGCAAGATGCCTCGGACCGTGTCCTTCTGGAACTGAAGCTTCAGTTATCAGATTCAAATCTTTGTCATACACGTATATTTTATCTGTGCCAAGGTCACATACAAATATCCTGTCATCTGTGCCGTTGTATATGAAATGAGGATGAGGCATTTCCTGTCGTTTTCTGTTCACGCTGTTTCCTTTGTGGTTAACAACGTTATCGGGAATTCTAATTATGTTTCCGGACGAGTAATTTGTGCAGTAAACACTGTTATTAGATACACATAAGTGGCAGCCTACGTTGCCACGTGTTGATACTATATCCGATTGATTTGAAAGTGAAAAGTCAGAATTATTGATTACATATGAAACAATACCGCTGTTTATGTTATCGTTAAACGGCTGTCTTAAAACCGCATACAGAAACATATTGTATTTGGCTAAGTACATAGGTCTGTCAACAGTTGTTTTGTCAACAATTCTTGCACTTTGTCCGTCGTGTTCGCACAGAAATATACCGCCATCTTTTTCGCAGGATGCAACATAAAACTTAAAGAGCTGATTGTGTGTCATTCGGATCACCGTTTATAGCATAGTCATATTCCACAGACCAGTCAAGTCCTTTGTATTCTGCTGCTCTGCTGTCATTTTCAATGAATTCCATAAGCAGGTCGAGCATTTCCTTTGTCCAGGTGTTTCTGTCGATTTGCGCTGTCGTAAATCTGTTCTGCGCTATCATTTCAAATCCGAACATATCTTTAACCTGTGTTTTGGCAGCACCGCCGACTACTTCTTCGACAAGATGCGAGGGTATAAACAGAACACCGCCTCCTGCACCGAATACAACGTCTCCCGGCAGACATACAGCATTTCCAATTCTTGTAATGGTGTTGAAGCCTGTCATAATAAACTCACGAATAGGAGTAGGGTCTATTCCTCTAAAGTATACCTGTGTGTTGTCTATTTTCTTCATTTGCTCTGTATCCCTGATTCCGCCCCAGATAACAGCACCGCCGTTTTCGTTCTTTGTCTTGTTTTTGATTGCAGTAGTAAGATTTCCGCCAAGAAATGTTCCTTTGTATATTTTGTCGTACATGTCAATAACCGGAACATCGTATTCTCCGAGCGTGTCAATCACCCATTGATTGTATGTACCTACCCTGTTTTCACGTTTTCCCGTTTCTTTTACAACTTCGTCAAGATCCGGACGGAAAGGACAGTAGGTGGCTGTAACTGCACGACCTATAAGTTTTCTGCCGTCATCATGTAATATATGAAGCCTACCTTCAAACTGGCTTTCGTATCCTTTGACAAAAATCGGCTTCCATACCTCTTCAAGAGTAAGGTTTTTAAGTGCTCTTAAGTATTTTTCATCAACTTTTGGTCTGCCGTCCGGGAGTCGTTCGCCTTTCCAAAGTGGTGTTATTGCTAAAATTTCGTTTTTTACATTGAAGTCCATAAGCTTATTCTCCTTACGAATTGTTTGTATATCAATATTATCATATATACGCATGAAATAAAACTCACGATTGTATATAAAAAGTTTAAAATATTAAACTAAAATAATAATACATATATATTACAATATTGTTGAAAGGGGAGTGCGCTACATGAAAACATCGCTGCCTGAAGTTAAAATAATTGATATAACACGGCTCTCAAGGACAAATACTGTTATAAACACAGAGAATAAAGAATGCTTCGTCTTAAGTTGCAGACTGTTTGGTGAAAGTTTGTTTTATTATAATAATAACGTATATAAGGTAGAAAAAGGTGATGTGCTGTTTGTACCGGCGCATGCAAGCTATAGTCAAAGTTGTATCTCAGAAGAAGTGGTATGCTTTCATCTTGAAACCAACAGTAATGTCCCAAAAGAAATCCGTATATTCAAACCCTCTGATCCTAACGAAATGTGTAATATGTTTTCAGATGCATATGAATTATGTTCAAGTAGAATATACAATTACAGTTATCTTTGTATGTCAAAACTATATAAGATTTTGGGGTTGTCTGATATACTGACAGTAAAAGACAGTGGTATTAATGAACGGTTATTACCGGCAGTTGAATACATTGAACAGAATTTGTATAATAACCAATTATCCTTTGAAACTGCATGTATAAAAGCGGCCATAAGCCGCATATACTTTAATAAATTATTTAAAGAGAACTTTTCTGTTACGCCTGTGGTCTATGTCAATAAAAAACGAATTGATAGGGCAAAAGTATTACTTGAGAGCGGAATATATACAAGGGAAGAAGTAGCATTTCAGTGCGGTTTCAATGATGTTAAATACTTCTATACAGTATTTAAAAAATACACAGGTATGACAACAGGGAAGTACATTGAAAAATGACAAAAAAAGACGGTTCAAACGAACCGTCCTCTTTATTAGTTTTGCTTTGTAAATACGAAGAATTACTTAAACTTGCGCTTACGAGCAGCTTCGGATTTCTTCTTACGCTTTACACTGGGTTTTTCGTAATGCTCTCTCTTGCGGAGCTCAGTGAGTACACCGCTTCTAGCACACTGTCTTTTAAATCTGCGAAGTGCACTGTCAAGAGATTCATTATCCTTGATTTTAATTTCTGCCATTTATTTCCCCTCCCTCCGCTTTTGGCAAAGAGAATTTTTTTTACCATAAGCTATTATACATGAAAATATGGTGTATGTCAATAGTTATGCAAATAATTGTGTGAACTTGTCGTTAAAATACTTGATAAAATTATTGAAGTATAATTATTTTGCAACAATATTGACAAGCTTATCGGGAACAAAGATTTCCTTGATGATAGTTTTGCCTTCAAGGAGTTTTCCGAACTTTTCATCGTTTTTAACTGCTTCTATAGCAGACTCTTTTGAAATTCCTGCTTCAAATGTCATTGTACCTTTAAACTTGCCGCTTATCTGAATTGCCACTTCAACAGTGGAATCAACAGTTTTTGCCT
Organism: Eubacteriales bacterium; assembly: GCA_045540015.1. Lineage (GTDB taxonomy): Bacteria > Bacillota > Clostridia > Oscillospirales > CAG-382 > UMGS1387. Next base: position 136,044 of record JAZQGP010000052.1, on the reverse strand, counting down.
CATCATATTCAGGCCACTTTTCAAGTGAAACAAATCCGTCCTTGTGGAGAACCTCACTCCATATTTCTTCTGCAAGGTGTGGTGCAAAAGGAGAAAGAAGACGTGTAAATACTGCAAGCTCATCAAGTGTCAGTGTGCCTGCTTCGTAAATTTCATTTACAAGAGACATCATTGCAGCGATTGCTGTGTTGTGTTTGAGTTCGTCAATATCAAGAGTAACCTTTTTGATTGTCTTGTGGAACGAGCTTTCAAGAGAAGCAGTAACACCTGTACCCTTTGCCATGTCGCACATTGCAGCAAATCTTTCAAGGAATCTCTTACAACCCTTAATACTCTGGCTCGACCAAGGTGCAGCCTTTTCAAAGTCGCCGATGAACATCTCGTACATTCTGAGAGTATCAGCGCCGTATTCGTTTATGATATCATCGGGATTTACAACATTTCCGCGGGACTTTGACATTTTTTCGCCGTTTTCACCGAGAATCATACCGTGAGAGGTACGCTTGTTGTAGGGTTCAGGCTTTTCGAGAATGCCGATGTCGTGAAGGAATTTAGCCCAGAATCTAGAGTAGAGCAGGTGAAGGGTTGTATGCTCCATGCCGCCGTTATACCAGTCAACCGGCATCCAGTAGTTAAGTGCTTCCTTTGAAGCAAGAGCTTCTTCGTTACAAGGATCGCAGTAACGCAGGAAGTACCAGGATGAGCCAGCCCACTGAGGCATAGTGTCTGTTTCTCTTTTTGCTTTACCGCCACACTGGGGACATGTGCAGTTAACCCAAGAATCAAGCGATGCAAGAGGGCTTTCACCATCGGCTCCGGGTTCGTATGAATCAACCTCGGGAAGTGTAAGAGGAAGCTGGTCCTCGGGAATAGCAACCCATCCGCACTTTTCGCAGTTGATAAGCGGAATAGGCTCGCCCCAGTAACGCTGTCTTGAGAAGACCCAGTCGCGGAGCTTGTAATTTACTTTTTTATGTCCTTTGCTGTTTTCACTCAGCCATTCAATAATTTTATTCTTGGCATCAGCAACCTCAAGACCGTTAAGGAAATCGGAGTTAACAAGTGTTCCCGTAGCAACGTCTGTAAATGCTTCTTCCTGAACGTTACCGCCTGCAACAACTTCGATTATGGGAAGATTGAATTTCTTTGCAAAATCCCAGTCGCGTGTGTCATGTGCAGGAACAGCCATGATTGCACCGGTTCCGTAGGTAATAAGTACATAGTCGGAAATATAAATCGGGATTTCTCTGCCGTTTACGGGATTGATTGCACGGATTCCCTTGATTTCAACACCTGTCTTTTCCTTTTTGTCTGCAAGTTCAGTTCTTTCGAAATCGCTCTTTTTTGCAGCTTCCTGTTGATATGCTTTTATATCTGCGAGGTTTTCAATCTTGCATGCCCATTTTTCAATAATGGGGTGCTCAGGTGATATAACCATGTAGGTTGCACCGAAAAGTGTGTCGGGACGAGTTGTATAAACCGTGAGCTTGTCGCCGCTTGTTGTGTCAAAGTCAACCTCGGCACCTTCGGAACGACCTATCCAGTTTGTCTGCTGGACCTTTACTCTGTCGATAAAGTCAACTGTGTCAAGGTCATCGATGAGACGCTGCGCGTATTCTGTGATTTTGAGCATCCATTGGCTCTTTTCACGGCGCACAACTTCGCTGCCGCAACGCTCGCACACGCCGTTTACAACTTCCTCGTTTGCGAGAACGCACTTACATGAGGTACACCAGTTAACGGCCATCTGCGACTTGTATGCAAGTCCCTTCTTGAAGAGCTGAAGGAATATCCACTGAGTCCATTTGTAGTATTTTTCATCGGTTGTGTTTATTTCTCTCGACCAGTCAAAAGAAAGACCAAGAGACTGAAGCTGGCTTTTAAAGCGAGCGACGTTGTTTTCGGTAACGATCTTCGGGTGGATTTTGTTCTTTATCGCAAAATTTTCCGTAGGCAGACCAAAAGCGTCCCAGCCCATAGGATAGAGAACATTGTAGCCCTGCATTCTTTTCTTTCTTGAAACAATGTCAAGTGCTGTATACGAACGGGGATGACCTACGTGAAGGCCCTGTCCTGAAGGGTAGGGAAACTCAACGAGTGCATAGAACTTAGGTTTTGATGTGTCAGTTTTCACATGAAAAGCACCGGCATCCTCCCATTTTTTTTGCCATTTTCCTTCAATTGCTTTAAAATCATATTTCATTGTGCTGTACCTCTATATATTACTTTATATTATTCTTCTGTTGCTTCAAATGGGACTTCTGTGCATTCAGACCACAGCTTTTCAAGATTGTAAAATTCTCTTGACTGCGGATTGAAAACATGAACAAGAACACTGTCGTAGTCAATAAGAACCCATGTGCCTTGTCCTCTGCCTTCGACTTTTGTAGGCTGTAAGCCCTCTAGTCCGAGCTTGTACTCTACTTCGTCTGCAAGGGAATTAACCTGAGTTCTCGAAGTACCGGCAGCTATTACAAAGTAGTCAGCGATGATTGTCTGTTCGTTGACATATAGTATTTTGATATCTTTTGCCTTTTTTGAATCAAGGATTTCTGCTGCCTTTAAAGCAATTTCCTTTGCTTTTTCTTCGTTATGCATTTTGGGCATTTTCATTTCCTTTCTTTTGATAAAGCTTATGATAAAATTTGATAAACAATTTTGTGATATAATGCACTTGATTGCATTAAGATACAAAGTCAAGATGAACTGTTTCGTTAGATATATTATCTGCGCTTATGGCATCAGAAACCTGAGAGCCTTTTGATGATGTAACTTCTATACAAAATTGTTCTTCATCAAGCGGCTTTGAATATTTGTTTAGATAGGCGTTGACTGTCTCAATTGTTTTATCCTTATCAGCGAGAAAATAGGATACATTTCCCACATATTGTGAAGCACCGGGAAGTGTTATCATTACGATGTCAGACAAATTAATTTCAATGGCACGTGTTGCAAAGTACATTGCATCTGATAAAGAAAGGTTAGTGGTAAGGTTTTTGTTTATAACCTGAACTATGTCTCCGATTTTTGCAACTGTTTGAGGAGAGCATATTTTTTTGATAAAGGCTGTCATAAATATTTTTTGTGCCTCTATTCTTCCTATGTCAGCCGAATAGTATCCGCTGCGGAATCTGACAAATTCTTCTGCTTTCTTGCCGTTAAGGTGCTGATTTCCGGCGGGTATATCAATGTGCAAATCCTGGTAAGGGTCGTTGTAATACATGCGTTCAGGAACATAAACATCAACACCGCCTATCGCATCAACAATGTTTCTGAAGCCTGAAGTATTAACGTTTGCGTAAAAGTCACAGGGAATACCGAAATTGTAATAAATAAGAACGGCAAGATATCTAATACCGAAGTCCTTGCGGATTTTTTCCTTCATTTCATTCTTTTTCGAGGAATCTTTTTCGTCAATATACTTTGTAAGTGTAGCACCGTCTATTCCAAGGAAGGATTCATCGCACAACTCATTGATTTCGGCTTTGTTCATACCTTTTGCACGTTTTACAAGACTGTCAAACTCCTTTAGTGCAATGCTCCTGCCATGTCCGTATACGCCGTTGATTTTAGTGGCGTATGTTCCGGAGCCGACAAAATTGTCCTTGGAAATATTGCCTTTATTGTCGAGGATAAGAGAAGAACTGATTTTGACATAAGTGTCTCTTGGAATTGACATAATTGCGGCGTTCTGATTCTTCATATTATACGAAATAATCATTATAACGTCGGTAAGACTTCCGCCTTTGTCACAGCCTGTTGCGAGAAATGTGTAAACGTCATCATTAATGGTGTTTTTGTCGCCTGTTTCACTGTCTATATGTTCAACAGCAATACCTGTGTTGTGAAGCCCGAGAGGATTGTTTACATCTGTTGTATCAGGCTTATAAATCTTCCGGAAATATGTATACACTCCGAGAATTATAAGCGCTATGGCAAGAAAGACAATAAGGATGACCTTAAATACTTTTAACAGTTTTGTGTTTTTTTGCGTGTTTTGGATAGGATTTCTTTTAAATCTGTTTTTAAAAAACTCTTTATCATTGCCTGTAGGATAATTCTTTTCGTTACTCATTCGTTATCGCGTTTCCTTTCATGCCGTCTGACGGAATATGCGTCAGCAAATAGTTTCTGGCTTTTACCGTTTGTATATCTGTAGGTTTTCCTGTATTAAACAAATAAATCAGGGTATCATTGAGAGATTTTAAAACCGAATTGTCAAGTACATCATATATGTTTTTTTCTGTGTATAGCTTGCTATAAAATGATACTCTTGCATCAATGCAAGCTTTATGAGTTCTTTCCGGCTCAATATAGTCGGCAAGAAAAATAATCTTGTCAAAAATATTCATGTTTTCTTTGCCTGTTGTGTGATTATAAATTGCGGAAAAAACAACATCATTGATGTTAAACTCTGATTTTGCTAAATAAGCTGCAGTTTTTGAATGGAGCAAATTGCATGAATTTGCACTTATATAATCAATCACGATTTTATACCGAAGACACAATCCAAGTTGCTCATCAAGACTTAGTTTTTTTGTGATGTCATGAAGAAGGGCAGCCGCAGAAATATCTGAAAGATATTTTTTGTCAATTCCGAGATAAGTAAATAGCTTTTCTGCGATGTTTAAAGCTTCTTTTTCGACAGAAAGTGTGTGTGAAAGTCTTTTTTCGGTTAAATAACACGGAAGCACGCTTCTAATCTTAAGAAGAATTTCTTCACTTGTTTCTTTATGTGTAAAACTATTACTGTTCATTTGCATAATCTTTTAAATATAATTTATTCTCTATTATATACCTGAAAACGTCATCCGTCAACAAGTTTTTCAGATTTAATATATTATTTTGCGACAAAAGAGAACGCACCTCGGTGCTTGAGCATATAAGCTCCTTGTCACTTGATATTATAACTCTTGCACCGAATTTTTGAATATAATTTTGCGCATGATTCTGTAATTTTGGAATATCTCCCTCATACCTTGCACGTGTGTATATAACGCATTTGTTGAATATCGTCTCTGAATCTTTCCATCGCTCAAGCGAGAGAAACATGTCGCTTCCGACAAACATAAAAAGATTGTCCTCGGGATATATGGAGCATAGTTCTTTTACAGTATCTATTGTGTAGCTAGTTCCTTGTCTTTTGATTTCTATGTCGCTGACACGAATATCCGTATTAACGTCCGTTATACCCTTGAAAGCAAGCTCGCACATTTTCAGCCTGTGATTGTTGCTGCATACATCGGTTTTATCCTTTTTAAAAGGTGAAACATGAGTTGGTATGATATAAAGAACAGATAAGTCTGCTTCTTTACAAAAAACTTGTGCAGAATGGATGTGTCCTTTGTGCGGAGGATCAAAGCTACCGCCGAAAAATCCAATGTTCATTTCTTTTTGGGCAACGTGATTTTACGCTTGTCTGCATCTTTTGCCTGACGGTAAAATACAATTTTTCTTCCAATCATCTGTACACTCTGAGAACCTGTTTTTGCACAGATTTCTTCTGCTGCTTCTTTTACAGACAGTTCGCAGGTTTCAAGAAGACTGATTTTAACAAGCTCACGTGCTTCAAGAGCTGTTTCCATCTGTAAAAGAAAGTTGTCGTTTATTCCGCCTTTTCCAAGCTGAAATATTGCGTTTAGTGTATTTGCCTGTGAGCGAAGATATGCGCGCTCAAATGAAGTAAGGTTTGTATATGACATAATATATTCTTGCCTTTCGAGAGTTTACTTATGAGTTTTTAGTGAAAATTTCGCGGAGCTTTTCTGACAAAAGGGCACATGCATTCGCCCTGTGACTTACGAGATTTTTCTCTTTGTCAGATGCTTCACCGAATGTCTTGTTTATATCAAAGCTGTAGAAAACAGGGTCGTAGCCAAAGCCGCCGTTTCCGGTTACTTCGTGAAGTATTTTCCCTTCACATTTGCCGGTTACAGTAAGCTGTGTGCCGTCGGGAATGCAAAGAGCCATTGCACAAACAAAGCGGGCAGTGCGTTTATTATCATCAACGGATTTCATGTTTTCAAGCAGTTTTTTGATGTTTGCTTCGTCAGAAGAATTTTCGCCGTCGGTCGATGCATATCTTGCAGAATATATACCAGGTTCGCCGTTAAGTGCGTCAACGCAAAGTCCCGAATCATCGGATATTACAGGTGTGTTGTACTTTTCGCAAACAAATTTTGCTTTAATCAATGCGTTTTCTTCAAATGTACTGCCATTTTCTTCTATTTCGCCGTCAAAACCAAGCTCGGAAAGAGAAATTAATTCAACTCCGTCAATACTTATAAGACGTGACAGCTCTTTAACTTTGTGACCATTTTTTGTTGCAACAGCTATTTTCATAAGCGATTGTCCCTTTCTTTAAGACGAAAATCTTTGGAAAATTGTTCCTATTCTTCGAACAACGCAGTAACGAACTGCTTTGCGTCAAATTTTTGTAAATCGTCCATTTGCTCGCCAACACCGATATATTTTACAGGGATGCCAAGCTCTTTCTTGACAGAAATAATTATGCCGCCCTTTGCAGTGCCGTCAAGCTTTGTAAGGACAATGCCTGTAATATCTGCGGCATTTGTAAATTCCTTTGCCTGACTTATTGCGTTCTGTCCTGTAACTGCATCAAGAACAAGCAGTGTTTCTCTTGAGGAATCAGGCAGTTCTCTGTCAATTACTCGGCTGATTTTTGCAAGCTCGTCCATGAGGTTTTTCTTAATATGAAGTCTGCCCGCTGTGTCTACTATAAGCACATCTGTATTATGATTTTTCACATAAGAGCACGCATCGAATACAACAGCAGCAGGGTCAGAACCTTCGCTGTGTTTTACAATCGGCACGTCTGCGCGTTTAGCCCAGATTTCAAGCTGGTCGATCGCTGCTGCACGGAATGTATCGGCAGCAGCAAGAACTACACTTTTTCCTTCGTCTTTCAAGCTTTTTGCAATCTTTGCAATAGATGTTGTTTTTCCAACGCCGTTTACACCGATTACTAGAATGACAGAAGGCTTTGTGTCAAGCTTCAGGCTCTCATTTTCACCGATTTGTTCCTCGAGGATTTCCATAAGTGCCTGTTTTGCTTCATCAGGCTCGTTAATTCTTCTTGTTTTGATAACATCACGGAGCTGTTCGATTATGGTTTCCGTTACGTTTATGCCGACATCGGATGCAACCAAAATATCCTCAAGCTCTTCAAGCATTTCCTCGTCTACTTTGACAAAATGCTTGAATATGTCGTTTATTTCTCCGAATACAGACTCCTTTGTTTTGCGAAGTCCTTCTTTAAGTCTGTCAAAGAATCCCATAATTATATTCCTCCGTATGTTTGCTTTGATTATAAGCGTATACCTGTTTTCTTTTCTACGTCGTCAATGCTTACCTTTAAGAAGTTTGATACGCCCTTTTCCTGCATTGTAACACCGTACATGGTATCTGCAACCTCCATTGTTCCGCGACGGTGTGTAATGATAATAAACTGAGTGTCGCTGTGCTTTTTGACGTATGAAGCAAAGCGGTTTACGTTAACGTCGTCAAGCGCGGCTTCGATCTCGTCAAAAATGTAGAATGGAGCCGGGTTGACTTTAAGTATTGCAAAGTAAAGTGCGATTGCTGTAAATGCCTGCTCACCACCTGAGAGAAGTGATATGTTCTTAACCATTTTTCCGGGTGGCTGAATGTTAATTTCGATTCCTGATTCAAGAACGTTTTCCGGATCGCTTATAACAATTTCCGCGGTACCGCCGCCAAACAGCTCAGTGAATACTTCCTTGAAGCTTTTGTTGATGTCATCAACTGCCTTTACAAACATAGTTTTCATGTCAGTTTCAAGACGTTTTATTACATTTTCAAGGCTCTTCTTTGCGTCTTCAAGGTCTGTTATCTGCTTTGACATAAAGTCATAGCGTTCTTTTGTTTCCTTGTATTCATCAACCGCATTTACATTGATATGGCCGAGAGCGCGTATTTTACCCTTGATAGAAGCAAGCTCCTGATTGTCGCCGTCTTTGGGTGAGGGAAGACCGAGGTTTGCAGCATCCGAGAAAGTAAGCTGATATTCTTCCCAAAGCTTTGCAGTAAGGTCGTCGTATTCGTTTCGGCTTCTTTCAAGACCTGCTTCCTGTTTTGTCATTTCCTCAAAGTATACTTCTTTGTCCTTTTGCAAATCCTTCTGATTGTCACGCTTGCGGTTCATTTCAAGCTCAAGATTTTCCGAACTCTTAATGTGTTCTTCAAGGGTTGTTTTCTTTTCTTCAAGTTCCTTCTGCTTTTCTTCGGCATCGGATTTAAGCTTTTCAATGTCAACGCTAATGCCTGATAATTGTTTTTCTATTTCAGTAAGCTCTTCATTGAGCGAATTTGTACGTCTGACATTTTCAACAATCTGTGTCTGAACACCGGAAAGAGCACTGTTTGCAGCTTCTACGTCTTTTTCGCCTGAAAGAACAGAAAGACGCATGGATGAGACGGTTTCTTCTGCCGTTGTAAGTGCATTATCTGCATTATCAAGCTCGCTAATAATCTGAGATTCTTCAATTTTAAGAGCTTCAAGGTGAGCTTCTTCGGCAGTTCTTTCCTGTGTAAGTCTTGAAAGACGCTCTTTTATCTTATCACTGTCAAATTCGTCAAGCTGTGCGTGCATATTCTTAAGGCGGTCTGAACATGCCTCGATATGCTCTGTATGTAGCTTTATGTCATTTTCACTACGATAGAGAGCACTGTCCGCGTTAGAAAGGTCGTTCCTGAGACTTTCCATATATTCCGCTGTACTTTGACGCTCCTCGGTGTTCTCATTAATATCATCACGTAGCTTCTTCATTTGAGCACCCGTCTTACTAATGCTCTCATCAAGTGCGGCAATATCTGCATTTAGTGACATAACGCCAGTTCTTGACGCTGCAGAACCACCGGTATATGAACCGCCGGAGTTTACAACCTGACCGTCAAGAGTTACTATTCTGAATTTATAAGAATACTTTCTTGCAATATTTGAAGCATTGTCGATGTCATCGGCAACAATGGTTCTGCCGAGAAGGTTTTCTGCGATAACGCGGTATTTTTCTTCAAAAGTGACAAGGTCGCTTGCTACACCGATGTATCCGTTTTCACGGGAAAGACCGTGCTCATTTACGGTTCTTCCCGTCATTGATGTTAAAGGAAGGAACGTAGCACGTCCTGCGTTTGTACGCTTTAAGAAACGTATGGCAGCTTTTGCACTTTCTTCGTTTTCAACAACGATGTTGGATACAGCAGCCCCCAAAGCAGTTTCAATAGCTGTTACATATTCGCCGGATACGCCGAGTATTCTCGATACAGGTCCGCATATTCCGGAAAGTGAGCTTTCGTTCATAACAGCCTTTACGCTTCCGGGATAGCCTTCAAGCATCTTATCCATGCGGTCAAGAACTTCTCTGCGGTGTTTGTCCGCGGCATATTTTGCTTCAAACTCATTCTTGAGTTTGAGATATTCTTCGCGCTGTGCGTTAAGTTTATCTAAAGTTTTTTGTTCTTCATCAAGATCGCTTGATAGCTGCTCTTTTTCCGAAAGTGCATCTTGCTTTCTTTGGTTTGCACTTTCAAGGGCTTTGTATGTGCTTTCAAGCTCTTTGTCTGCTTTTTTTATTTCGCTGTCCAGAAAATCCCGACGTTCTTTTTCGGATTTTTCGGAGTTTTGTTCTGCTGCTTCTTCGATTCTGAGAGTAGTCAGCTTTTCGTTTGAAGCGCGTATTTCATCACGTTTTGCTTCAAGCTTTAACTCAGTTTCGGCAACTTTGTTCTCGGCCTTTTCTTTTTCTAAAATTGCAGTGTCAAGACCTACATTGGTTTCTTCAAGCTTTTTATTTGCTTCTTCTATAGATTTTTCACATTCAGCAATCTTTTCCTTTAAAGAAATAAGCTCCGTTTCAGTAAGGATTTTGATTTCCGCACCGATTTGAGTTTTTCTCTCGTTGTGATGGGAAATATCGTTTTGAGAGAGATTATAAAGATTCTCAAGGCGGTTTTTCTCGGTTTCAAGCTCGCTTATTTCATTACGAATGCTTTCTGTTTTCTGTGATACAAACTGCTTTTTGTTGAATAATCCGTCAAGTGCAGCATCAAGCAGGACAAGCTCGTTGTTCTTTGCTTCATAATTGTTCTTTGCTGTATTATAACGGTTTTCAAAGTCTTTTGCCTTATCTGAAGCTTTTACAATTCTGTCGAGCCATATAGACACTTCAAGCTCTTTCTTTCTCTCAGATAGGACAAGATATTTTTTTGCGTTTTCTGCATCCTTTTCGAGTGGACCTAGTCTCAGAGCAATTTCTCCCGCGATGTCATTAAGCCTTATGAGATTTGTTTCAGTTTCTGCAAGCTTCTTTTCAGCATCGTTTTTGCGGTAGCGAAATTTGGAAATGCCGGCAGCCTCCTCAAAAATATGACGTCTTTCGTCGCTTTTCTGAGAAATAACCTCAGCTATTTTTCCCTGTCCTACAACAGAATAACCCTCTCGGCCGATACCTGTATTCAAAAATAACTCATAAATGTCTTTGAGTCTTGAGGGCTTGTCGTTAATTCTGTATTCGCTGTCTCCGCTTCTGTAATACTTACGGGTAATCTTAACTTCTTCGGTATCACATGACAGCTCATTTCCCGAATTGTCTATAATTATGGAAACCTCACAAAAGCCTGTCTGAGTACGCTTTGCAGTACCAGCAAATATTACGTCCTCCATTTTTGAGCCTCTTAGGGATTTAGGGGACATTTCGCCAAGTACCCAGCGTACAGCGTCGGAAATATTAGATTTTCCGCTTCCGTTAGGTCCGACAACGGCTGTTACACCTGTGTCAAATTCAAGTCTTGTTTTGTCGGGGAAGGATTTGAAGCCTCGTAGTTCCAGAGCCTTTAAATACAATTCTTTTTCCTCCGTCTTTTGTTAGTCTTTACATTTTCGGTGCTGAATAAGGTCTTTTCGTCATTCAGATATGGTGAAGGAATAAACCTTATGTCTTTGACACCGTAGTTTTCAAATTCTTTTATTAAACGTATTTTGTTTATTTTCTTTTGCCCGCAGAATTTTGATAGCTCGCTTTCTCCGCAGTAAATGCAGAGAATCTTGTCCTCATTAGTATCAAAAAGTGTATTTTTTAAATTGTACAGTCTGTCACGGAGAAGCTCGTATCTGTATTCGCCAATGACAAGTTCACCGAGAGAGGGGTGGTTTGCTCCTGCATACACCTTACTATTGTCGGACAGTTCTTCGGATGAATGAAGCCCGATTCTTAATACTTCAATGTTGTTGTTTTTGAATATCTTGTAAACCGCCGCGCTTCTTTTAACAGCATCTTCTACCGACAGAGGTTTGTATGTACTGCTCTTTGCCATTTCATAAAGCTCTGTACCATAAAATACAACAGTCGGGTATATTCTTGCACCATCACATCCGAGAGCGCAAATTGCTTCTGCCGTGTATATTTCGTCTTGAGGTTCAGAACAGGGAAGTCCTATCATCATTTGCCCGACAAGATTAAAACCGTATTGCTTTATAAGTTTGCATGCTCTTTTTGTATCTTCAATTGTATGTCCTCTTTTTGAGGCATCAAGCACCTTTTGAGACATGCTTTGCAAACCAAGCTCAATGTCGGTGACACCACGTTCCTTTAAAATTGTAAGAATGCCTTCGTCTATGTAATCAGGTCTTGTGGAAAGTCTTATAGCCTTTACTTTTCCTAGCTTTACATACTCAAAGGCGCTATCACAAAGTCTAATCATCAGAGATTTGTCGATGCCCGTAAAGCTTCCGCCGAAAAAAGCAATTTCAACTTCAGCATCGCTTTCAACAGTAGACAATGCTGTATCTATTTCATGCCTTATATCGCGATCTGCGTTTAATCTTGTACCTGTAATTGTGCGTTGGTCGCAGAATACACAAGAGTTTTTGCAGCCTTCGTGGGGAATAAAGACAGGAATGTTTATATGTCTCATTATTTATCCTTTATTTTGCCGAAGAGAATGAGTGCTTGACGTGCAGCCATCTGTTCGGCATCACGCTTTGAAGGACCGCTTCCGCTGCCGATAACATTGTTGTTCAGCAGAACATCGTAGTCAAACACTTTTTGATGTGAAGGGCCGCTTTCGCCTGTCATGGAGTATTCGAGGATGTCTCCCTTGTTTTGCTGAATAAATTTCTGAAGAAGAGTTTTGTAGTCGTCGGAAGCACCGTCGCGTATAAACTTTTCAGCAGCTTCAGTTAAAAACGGCAAAACAAATTTACGAGCCTTCTCAAAACCGCCGTCGAGATAAATAGCCGCAAGAAGCGCTTCAAAAGCATCGGCAAGTATCGAGCGTCTTGTCCGTCCACCGTTTGCATCTTCACCGTGTCCAAGGAATAAATATTCGCCGAGTTCAATGGAATTTGCATAGTCAAACAGAGCATTTTCGCAGACAATACCCGCACGAACCTTTGTTAAATCTCCCTCAAACATGCTTCTGTTGCCTTTGTACAAATAAACGCTTGCCACAAGAGATAAAACCGAATCTCCAAGAAATTCAAGCCTTTCATTGTACATTACGTTTTCTCCTTTGGCTTTCAGTTCGTTTGCGTAAGAGGAGTGAGTAAGTGCTATGTCAAGCAGGCTTTTGTCCTTAAATGTGTATCCTATTCTTTCTTCGAGTATAGAATTGTGTCTTGGCATTGTTATCCCCGCCTGTTAATTTATTCAGCATTTTCTGCTGTTTCTGCATGCCTTGCGGAAAGACCTGAAATGCTTTCAATCATTCCGGATTCGGCATAGCGCTTTGCCTGTCCGATACATACAGATATGCTAACATGATTTGAACTGCCGTGTCCTTTGATTACGGGCTTTGCAATTCCAAGGAAAGGAGCACCGCCGTATACGGAATAATCCATTTCCTGCTTTAGCTTCTTAACACTTCCCGAAGCAATAATGTAAGCAATTTTAGAGAAAATATTTCGGTAAAAGAGCTTTGATATACAGCTTTTTACAAGCTGACCTGCTCCTTCGCACATTTTTAAAACAATGTTGCCTGTAAAGCCGTCTGCTACTATGACGTCGACTTCACCTTTAAGTATTTCTCTGCCTTCAATATTTCCGGTAAAATTAATTTTATCATCATTTTTAAGAAGTGCATGGGTTTGTTTCTGCAAATCTGTTCCTTTATGCTCCTCTGCACCGTTATTGACAAGTGCAACCTTCGGGTTTTCGATTCCCATAACCTTGTTCATATAAAGGCTTCCCATATGAGCAAATATAACAAGATCTTCGCTTGAGCATACTGCCTGTGCTCCTGCGTCCAAAAGCAGTGTCGGTGTTCCGAGCGGAATAATTGCGCCGAGTGCCGGTCTGCGCACTCCCTTTATTCTTCTTAGCATGAGAGTTGAGCCTGTCAGAAGTGCTCCGGTATTTCCGGCACTTACCAATGCATCGCCTCCATCGTCTTTAAGAAGCTTTAGAGCGACAGCCATGGAGGACTCTTTTTTTTCTTTCATTACGCTTCCGGGTTCATCTTCCATTGTGAGATTTTCACCGGTATTTTCAACTATTTCATGGTTTGAAAGGTCAAATCCGTTATCTTGAGCAATTCTTTCGATAACACTCTTGTTTCCGACAAGAATGAGATCTGTTTCATGCTGCTTTGCACCCTCAAGAGCACCTATCACTATTTGCTCCGGAGCGTTGTCACCGCTCATGCAGTCAACTATTATCTTCAAAGGTAAAACTCCTTTCGCTTATTTTAGCTTACTGTTCGTCGTTTGAGGGACTTTCTGCTTTATATCCGCACTTTTTGTTGTTGCAAATATACATGTTTTTGCCGCGTTTTTTAAGAAGCATTCCTCCGCAATCCGGGCATTTTTCGTTTGTAGGAGTATCGCATGATGTAAATTTGCAGTTTGGATATCCGGTACAGCTGTAGAATGCCGTTCTGTTCTTTCCACGGCGTATTACTATTTTTGAGCCGCACAACGGGCAGGGAACATCAAGCTCTTTATTTATCGGCTTTGTTCCGTTGCACTTGGGGTAATTTGAGCATGCATAGAAGGTTCCGTATCTGCCGCGTCGTACAACCATTCCGGAGCCGCATACATCACACTTAATATTGTCGGGAGCTGCCTGCGGTTCGTTTTCATTTTGCTTTGTTTCGGAAACATTTCCGTCCTTGTCAAGAGGTTTTGTATTTTTGCATGACGGATAATTTGGACATGCTGCAAACTTTCCGAAACGTCCGCTTTTTACCACCATTTTGCTTCCGCATTTTTCACATGTAATATCTGTTTCAACAACAGGAAGCTTGTAGCTCTTGTTTTCTACGGTTTTTTCTGCAGCAAGCATTTCTTTCTCAAATCCTGTGTAGAATTCTTTTAATACATCAAGCAGCTGTTTTTCACCGCTTTCAATATTGTCAAGGTCTGTTTCCATGTTGGCTGTAAAATTGTAGTCAACAATATCCGGGAAATTGTCGGTCATTAAGCTTGTAGTAGCTTCTCCGAGAGGTGTCGGAGCAAGCGCTTTTGCAACCCTTTCAACATATCCTCTCTGAAGAATGGTGGTGATGGTAGGTGTATATGTGCTTGGGCGTCCGATACCTTTTTCTTCGAGAGCCTTAATAAGCGAAGCTTCTGTATAGCGTGCAGGAGCAACAGTGAAATGCTGTTCGGGAGTAATGTTTTTCATTGTGAGAATGTCGTTTTCATTTATCGGAGGAAGCATGGACTGGCCTTCATTATTGTTGTTTTCGCTTGTCTCATCCGTGCTTTCTTCGTATACGGAAAGATATCCCTGGAATTTTACAACATTGCCGGATGCTCTGAATGTGTAAGAAGCGCTTTCAATGTCGGCGGTTACAGTGTCAAATACGGCACTTGCCATTTGGCTTGCTATGAATCTGTCCCATATCAGCTTGTAGAGCTTATATTGGTCGTTGGAAAGATATGCGCGTATAGACTTCGGGTCATATTCCATATAAGACGGACGAATTGCTTCATGCGCATCCTGTGCAGTATTTCTTGATTTGTAAACACGCTTTGATTTAGGATAGTATTTATCTCCGTATGTGTTAATAATATATTCTTTTGCTGCATCAGCCGCAATATCGGAAATTCTGAGTGAATCGGTTCTCATGTAGGATATGATACCGTGAGTTCCGTGTTCACCGAGCTGAACACCTTCATAAAGCTCCTGTGCGGTTTTCATGGTTTTTGCCGAAGCAAAACCGAGCTTGCGGTATGCTTCCTGCTGAAGTGTAGAGGTGATAAAGGGAGGTGCAGGGTTCTTTGTTCGTTCGCTTTTCTTTACTTCTTTCACAATGAACGAAGCAGAACTTACTGCACTTACTGCAACATCTGCCTGAGTTTTGTTTTTAAGCTCAGTCTTTTTGCCGTTTTTTCCGTAAAGATATGCTGTAAATGTCTTGTTGTTATCTGTTTGGAGAGTAACTTCTACGGACCAGTATTCTTTTGGAACAAAAGCACGTATTTCATTTTCTCTGTCAACAATCAGACGCGTAGCAACAGACTGAACTCGTCCTGCGGAAAGTCCGCTTTTGATGTTTTTCCAAAGAACGGGGCTTAATTTGTAACCTACAATTCTGTCAAGAATTCTTCTTGCCTGCTGAGCATCTATAAGCTTCATATCAAGCTTTCCGGAATGCTTGATTGCTTCTTTTACACAAGGCTTTGTGATTTCATTGAACTTAACTCTTTTTAGCTTTGAATCCGGAAGCGACAATACACTTGCAAGATGCCAGGAAATTGCTTCACCTTCGCGGTCAGGGTCAGTTGCAAGATAAACAGTGTCAGCATTTTTTGCCTCAACTTTAAGTTCTTTTATAAGGTCGCCTTTTCCTCTGATATTGATATATTTAGGCTCAAAGCTGTTATCTATATCAACGCCAAGCGTACTTTTGGGGAGATCTCTTATATGTCCCTTTGATGCAACAACTTTGTAGTTTTTGCCAAGGTAGCCTTTTATTGTTTTTGCTTTTGCAGGAGACTCAACTATAACTAAATTTGCCAATTTATTCCTCTTTCCGACGGGTTTGCCGTCAATTTTTGTAAAGAAATGTTTATTCTTATTCAGATAAGCGGTATCTGCCGCCGGGAACTCCGTGAATGTAGCCGTAAACTTCAAGCAGAGTGATTGAAGAAAGAACATCGTCGATTTTAAATCCTTTTGCTGCTATGTCATCTGCTGAAAGTTCTTTAAGCTGCGCAAATAAATCCGCTATTTGCTTTTCTGTAACTGACAGCAGTGAAAGATCTACAATAGGTGCTGATTTTTTTCTGCTATTGAGATTTGTATCTGCTTTGTCAGGTTTGTTTTCGACAAAAGCAGTATTGCCGCCAGGTGTGTTTTTATCTGATACTTTAACAGGCTCTTTGTTGAAAGTTGTTTTATTATCGGGTGTTTCCAAGGTGCGTTTTGCTGTTTTTTTGCTCGTATCTTTTACGGTTTTTTCTGCCGATTTCTTGCCATCGGGCTTGTCAAAACAATTTTCAATATGCTTTTTAAGATGTTCTTCGGGAATCGAGGGGACATGCCTCATATTTATCCTGTGCGGAAACATGAGGGCGTATTCCGACAAAATATCGTCCGCTTCCGTAAGTATGCCCGCACCGTCTTTTATAAGCTCAAGTGCTCCCGAATAACGTGAATCCTCCGGATTACCCGGAACTGCAAATAAACCTCTGCCTTGCTCAAGAGCATGGCGTGCAGTAATCATGGCTCCGCTTCTGTCTGCATTTGCTTCAAATATTGCCGTTGCAAGACATAGACCGCTGATAACTCTGTTACGTACGGGAAAGTTTGAGCCTTTCGGTTCGGTAAACGGCGGGAACTCAGTCAGTATAAGACCGCTTGCAGACAAACGGTAGAACAGCTCTCTGTTCTTTTCGGGATAGATTCTGTCTATACCGCATCCGAGAATACCTATTGCATATTCGTTGGCATCAAGTGCCGCAGCAATGCACGCACCGTCAATTCCGTCTGCAAGTCCGTTTACTATAACAGCACCGCGGGAAGCAGCCGTATATGCTGTTTTATAAGCAAGCCTGAAGCCGTCAACCGAGCATTTTCTTGTACCGACAAAAGCAAAGCAGGGATAATCGTCAATGAGATTCAGCCTGCCTCTGTAATAGAACATACAGGGCGGGTTGTTGATTATCTTGAGCCTTTCGGGATAGTAAGGGTCATCGTAACAGAGGAAGCCTATGCGTTCGCGTACACAGTAGTTATACTGAGTTTCTACGAGCGTCAAATCTTTGTTTGAGAGCCTTCGTACTTCATCCGGAGATATGCCCGCTTTTCTGTAATCGTCAGCTTCTGCTTCAAATATTTTATCAATATCTCCGAATATGGAGAATAAAAGCTTCACAGAAGCACTTCCTGCATATAAAGCATTTGAAAGCCACATGTAGTGTAATATTCTGTTATCCATAATATTCACTCTTTTCTAATAATAATCAAATTAAGGTTTGCTTTTTCATTTCCCACATAACTATTGCTGCAGCAGTTGCAGCATTGAGAGATTCGGCACCCTCGTTCATGGGAATGTATATACTGTTATCCGAAATGCTGAGCATTTCTTCTGATACACCGTGGCCTTCATTACCTATAATAATGCTGTCTGAGTCGGTAAAACAAAAGGTGCCAAGTTTCATACTGTTTTTATCAAGAGCGGTGCAAAATACACGGTTGCCAAGCGATTTTAGTTTTTCTATATCACTTGCAAGTGAATCTGTACGAAATATGTTCAGCTTAAATAACGCACCCATTGCTGCTCTTACAGCTTTCGGTCCGTATGGATCTGCACATTTGTCGGTCATAATGATGTCGGTAATGCCCATGGAGTATGCGCATCTGAAAATCGCACCGATGTTAAGAGGATTCTGTAAATCCTCAAGTATAAGAAAACCGCCTTTTTTGTACTCTTCTTCTGCAAGTACTTTATTGGTATTGAGAGCTATGCAGCATAAAACTCCCTGAGGTGAGTTCTCGTCAGAAAGTTTTGCATAAACCTCTTCTGTTACAAGATAATTTTCTTTAGCTTTTGCGTTGTTTATTTCTCTTTCGTAAAGTACAAGTGACTTTTTAGTGAAAAACAGCTTTTCAATGCTACAACCGGAAATGACAGCCTCTGAGAGAAGCTTTACTCCCTCGGCAAGAAACATCCCCATATTGTCTCTCTGTTTCTTGTCAGACAGCTGTGCTATATCGGATATAAGCTTGTTTTTTCGCGATGTAATCTCGGTGTACGTCATAAATACCGCCGTTTGATTTATTTGCAGAAATGCAGTTAAACTACTCCAATATACACTTTCAGAGCATACTAACACATTCTACAATTTTTTATTTTATACCCATCCGATATTTTTTTCAACTGTTAATTTATGAATAAAACGGCATGTGTTTTACGAAACGGATAACGAAATGTTAACTGATGGTAAACGATAAAAGAATCAGATGCTCTGAATATTTATTGTAGTGTTTTTATTAATAGAGAAACGATATGTTAATGAAAGTGTTGACATGAGGATTTCAGTGTGGTAAAATTTATAAAAAGTATTGGAAGTGATAATTTCTGTGTTTACAAGCAATAAAAGCAATTGTGTAACAGTAATAATCCCTGCTGCAGGGTCAGGCTCGCGCATGGGGGGAGTATACAAACCTCTTGAAGGGCTTTGCGGAAAACCCATGCTTTGCTATAGCCTTGACGTGTTTCAAAAGAGTGACTACGTAAAAAGCATTGTAATTGCAGCAAGAGAAGATATGATATCTGTTGTAAATAATCTCTGCCTTGATTACGGTTTTTCAAAAGTTAAAAACGTTGTTGTAGGCGGTAAAAATAGGCAAGATTCCGTTAAGCTCGCGTTCAAGGAAGCGTATAAGGTTAAAGAAGATGTAACTAAGCTGGTTGCCATTCACGATGCGGCACGACCGCTTATTACCCGTAAAGATGCCGAAAAAGCATTTGACATGGCGTTAAAACACGGAAGCGCTGTATGTGCATCAAAAGTGCGTGATACCGTTAAGCGTGCGGATCTCGCGGATAAAGTGACAGAAAGCCTTGAAAGAGACGGATTATGGCTTGTTCAGACTCCTCAGGTTTTTGACACTGATATTTATCACACTTCTTTAGGTATAGCTCAAAAAAACAAAACACAAGCTACCGACGACGGCACTCTTGTACAGGAAGCCGGTTTTGATGTGCTGTTTTCAGAAACCAACAGCTCAAATATAAAAGTAACGTACCCCGAAGATATGATACTTGCAGAAGCAGTTATAAAATACCGTCTTGAAAAGGAGGGAAAATAAGCAAATGAGAATTGGACACGGATATGATGTTCATCGCCTTGTGCCGGAAAGAAAACTGATACTTGGCGGTGTTGAAATAGAACACACGGAAGGGCTTCTAGGCCACTCCGATGCAGATGTCTTGCTTCATGCACTTATGGACGCAATGCTCGGTGCTGCAGCACTTGGAGATATAGGCAGACATTTTCCCGACAGCGATGAAAAGTATAAAGGTATTTCAAGCATGAAACTTTTGCGTGAGGTTGTAAAACTTATTGGAAGCAAAGGTTATTATCTTGTAAATGCAGATATAACAGTAATAGCGCAGGCACCAAAGCTTGCTCCGTTTATTCCTATGATGATTGAAAACATCGAAAATGAAATCAGTTGTGAAAAGGGAAGCGTAAATATTAAAGCTACCACCGAGGAAAAGCTTGGATTTACGGGACGTAAAGAAGGAATATCCGCACATGCTGTTGTTTTGCTTGAAAATATACAGGGATAAGGTAAGAAATTATGATAGATTACAGTAAACTGTTTAATACACCGGGAGAGTATGATTCCCGTAATGCTGATGAAAACGAATTTGAATGGCATGACATCAATGAAGAATTCTTTTCTGTACACGGATTGTATAAACACATTACTGGAGAAGAATTTTTAAGGATTCCCGAAGATGTTGCAAGAAATACAAGTAAATCTGTAGATGATCTTAACCGATTTACTGCAGGAGCAAGAATAAGATTTAAAACTGACAGTGATTACGTATATATCAGAATGCATCAGACGGGAAGATTTACCGTAACTCATTGCACATCGCTTATTATTGCGGGTGCAGATGTGTATGAAAGATTTCCGGATGGCAGACAGATGTTCAGAGGTGCTGTTTTTCCTTCATGGGACAAATTTGATGTTGTAAGCGCAAAAATTCAGGTTGGCTCATCTGATGCGATGAGAGAACTTGTAGTATATCTTCCGAGTCATGCACGCATTACAAAAATCGAAATCGGTATAAAAAAAGGCAATAACATCGAACGCCCTGACGGTTATAAACACAATGTTCCTGTCGTATATTACGGTTCATCAATAACACACGGCTTTTGTGCATCAAGGCCGGGAAATATTTATGAAGCGTATATTTCGAGAAAGTACGATATTGATTACATAAATCTCGGATTTTCCGGTGCTGCAAAGGGAGAGCAGCAAATTGCAAAATACATTTCATGTCTTGATATGAGTGCTTTTGTACTTGATTATGACCATAATGCGCCGGGACCTGATTATCTTGCGGATACGCATTTTCAGTTTTATGAAACAATTAGAGAATCAAAACCGCATTTACCGATTATTCTCGTTTCTAAACCGGATTTTCATGTCCTTAGTAACGAAGAAAATCTCAGACGTGCGGTTATCATGGAAACATTTATAAAGGCAAGAAGAAACGGTGATAACATGGTATACTTTGTTGACGGAAACTCTTTCTATACAGACAGTGATCCGGCAGATTATTCTGTAGACGGCTGTCATCCGACCGACAGAGGATTTGCTGAAATGGCAAAGCACATAGGAAAAACACTATCTTTGGCTCTCAGTCTGTAAAAATCTCAGGAGGTAAATATGATACTTTTTATTATAAGACACGGTGATCCGATATATGATCCTGATTCACTTACACCAAAAGGACATCTTCAGGCACAGGCTCTAGCAAAACGTATGGCTCTTCACGGTCTTGACAAGATATATGTTTCTCCGCGAATAAGAGCGCAGATGACGGCACAGCCTACATGCGATATTCTTGGCATTAAGCCCAAAATTCTGGAATGGACAGACGAGGACAGAGCATATAGAGACCTGTCTGTTGTTGAGCCGGACGGCACAAGACACTGGATATTTGCATGCCAGAATACACGACTTAGAAACGATAATACGATAAAAGTCAACGACGGATGGGAAAACATTGCCGAAATTTCAAGAATTGATACGGCAAAAGCCGGTTTTGAGAGAATTCAGCGTGAGTCTGATTCATTTCTTAAGAAACTCGGCTATGAAAGACGAGGCGCTCTTTACCGCATCAATAATCCGTCTGAGGAAAGAGTTGCTGTTTTCTGCCATGAGGGCTTTGGTACAACCTGGATTGCGCATCTCATGGGAATCCCGCCGCATCTTTTCTGGTCCGGTTTCGGTATATCTCATTCCGGTGTATGCGTACTTAAATTTGAAAACAATCCCGACGGCTTTACCGCACCGAGATGCATTTGTATGTCTGATCTTTCTCATATATACAGAGAGGGATTACCGTATAATGCAAATCAGTTTGGAGTTCTTGTTGATTTATAAATGTTATTATGACACAGTAAAAGGCTGACCGTAAAAAGTCAGCCTGAAATTTTTGATATAATCTATTGCTTTGATTTCGAAGAACCGAATTTTTTGCGGTATTCGACAGGAGTCATAGAGTAGTGCTTTGAGAATATCTGATAAAACCAGGTAAGATTATTAAAACCGCATTCATAGCATATGTCGGTTGCGGTGAGCGATGTTGTTGCAAGTAAAGTGGCGGCATGTGAAAGACGCAATCCTGTTATATAATTGGTAGGACTTGTGTTGTAGTACTTTGTAAGAGACCGGCTCAAGTGTTCGGGAGAACGTCCCGATAATTCGACCATTTTACTGTATCCGGCTATGAAGTTTTTTGGCAGTTTCATTTCATTGTAAGCGTATTCCAACCAGTAAGGGATTTCCGAATGAATGTCAATAATGTGAGTAAAATAATTTGTGAATATATATGACATCATATATCGGGATTTAAATTTAAGTGAAGCTTTGCTATATTCCCCTGTTTCTGGAGCAAAAAGCTCACTCAGTCTGTAATATAAGTTTAGTGTCTCTCTTGTGGTGAGAACAGTGGTAGGAGCGTATTTGGGTAAAAGAAGTGAACTTATGTCAAGACCCGGGCCGTAGAAATTGGATAGCGCGTTGAGAGAATTTTGCGAAAAAGAAAAGTTTACATGTCTGAAATCCGGGCTTGAGTCTATCAAACCATGTACGTCATCTTTGCGTACAAAACATAGAGATCCCTTTTTTAAAAAGAAATCTTTTCCGTTTACAGTGTGTGTGGCAGTGCCCTGTGTTATAAGTACGAATTCATAATACTCATGGTGATGAGGCATTACAGAAAATGGAGGGTTTACAAGCCGGCATCTTGATTCAACTTCTAAATCAAATTCTTTTTCGTTGGATAAGTAAAACGGTTTCATCATCTCACTCCAATATAAAAAAACTTACAATATCATCATACTATAAAAATCAAATCATGTCAACAGTAGTTTGAAAATTGTTGTATTGTTATAATTATTTTGTATAATACGCGAAAATTGTAAGCAAAATCACGAAAGGAAGAAAGCTTATGAAAAAAATTATTTTAGCAGTTATTGCAGCGGCATTGCTTGTAATTTCTGCAACAGCTGCATCATTTGAAAAGACTCAGACCTACAGTGAAGGTCAGTTTGCCGATGTTTTATCAAATGCATGGTACGCCGGAGATGTAAAAAACTCATATGAGTTTGGACTGGTTAACGGAGTCGGAGGAAACAAATTTGATCCTAACGGCACTGTTACTGTCGCACAGGCAATAACGCTTGCCGCAAGATTTTCGGCATCTTATAACAACGAAAGTATCCCGACGGCAGATGGCACTTGGTACAAGAGCTATGTCGACTACGCTCTTTCTAAGAAGATTATGACTGAAAGCCAGTTTGATTCTTATGACAGAGCTGCAAAGCGCCATGAGGTTGCATCACTTTTTGCAGCATCACTTCCTCAGGATTACTTTAAGCCTTTAAACAGTGTTTACAGTATTCCCGATGTAACTGCAGACAAGGCTTACTATAATGCACTTATGACGCTTTATAAGGCGGGTGTTGCTATGGGTAGCGACGCTGCCGGCACCTTCAATCCCGACACTAATATTACAAGATCGGAGTTTTCTGCCCTTATAAACAGAGTGGCAGCTCCCGGTATGCGTCTTGCAAAGTCTTTCGATACCATACCTTCCGAGGATGCCTATATGATAATTGATGCTCCCGGAATCGGATACAGCTTTGATAACGGAAGATTTACAGTGCCAAGCGGCTGGCTTTACGACAACAAGGATCTTGAAAACATGGTTAACGGTCAGCAGGGTATATCTTCGGGTGATGTTTCCGACACCGATTATACAGCTCTTTACCGTGATTTCGGAGAAATAAAATCAGGTAGAATTACTCTTGAGTTTATGGGCAAGATGTTTTCCAAGGATGACGGAATTTATATCGGATTTGCAGATAAGGACGGAAATATAAAGGCAAGTCTGAAAACAGACTTCGGTGTGCTGTCTCTTACCGGTGCGGAAAGCATAAAGACCGACATCAAGGTTTCTCCCGACACTCCCGAGAATTATGCAATCATATTGAATGTTGATTTGGATAAGCATGAAATTTCGGCGTGTATAAACGGTGTGTATACAGATAGTGCAAAGCTTTCCGAAGGTATTGCTTTGTCGCGTCTTGTAATCGGTTCTACAGAAAAAGGAACAGGATTCATAATTCCAACGCATGTTAGAATGTATCAGAATTACGCTCTTGCAGAAAGATTTATCGTTACCGAGGATATGGCAGGTCAAGCTCCTTGTTCCATGAATGTTTACGGAAACTTTTCTGTAAATGAGTACGTAACTGTAGCGGGTGAAGACAAATACAGCGTAAAAGTAGATGCAAAGGCAGGCGAGGAAAACGTTGCATCCAAGAGCTTTGCAAGAATTTCAGGCAAGGGCATATTTGAAATCTATATGTATCTTCCCAAAGCTGTAGACGGTGCGTATTTTGCAATCACAAGCGCAAACGGAGAAGTTGTAAAAATAACCTCAAAGGATAGCGCATGGTATATAGGTGACAAGAAGATGCGTGATTTCACGCCCAATATATGGCAGGCACTTCGCATAGAAACTGATACTGCTTCCAAAAAGGCTGTAGTTAAAATCTGCGGTAAGACAGTTGGCGAAGTTGGTATAACTGCTTCATACATTGACGGAATCAAGGTCGGTATTAACCCGAGTATAGATGCTCAAATGTGGTTTGATGACATTCTTGCCTATAAATACATTGACCATGAAGATTATCCTGCAGTACCAAAGGCTAATAATGATGACGGTTATAATATAGGTATAAATGTATGTAATCTGTGGCGCGACTCAGTTACCGCTGAGGGGTGGCAGGCTGTTTCTCCGTTTGCAGAGCTTGAGCCCTGGCTTGGCTTCTATGATGAAGGTTCGCCTGAACTTGCAGACTGGGAAATTAAGATTATGGCAGAACACGGTATTGACTTCCAGCATTTCTGTTGGTATCAGCCTCAGAAGCCTGTAGTATCTCCTATAAAGATATCGGATACTGCAGCCCCTGCTATTCACGACGGTTATTTCAACGCAAAATACAGTGATATGGTTAAGTTCTGTATTATGTGGGAAAATGCAAATTCGTCTAAATCCAGCTTCGAAGATTTTAAAGAATATATCTGGAACTATTGGAAGGAATACTACTTCAGCGATCCAAGATATATGTCTATCGAAAACAAGGCAGTTCTTACCGTTTGGTCGGCAAGCGAAATGAAGAATTTCTTCGGAAGCTACGAGGAAGCGAAAGCGGCCACAGAATTTATGCGCGAAGATATAAAAACTCTCGGATATGACGGACTTATATTCCTTACAAGATCCGACAGCGGTGATCAGGTGGGTGCTGACGGTAAGTATTATTATCATTACAGCCAGGACGGTAACAGCGCAGATCATCAGATGAAAACTCTTGAAGCAGATAAAGCAAAGCCTCTCCATGTAATTCCTACTCTTGCAATGGGACATAACGGCATAGGAAGATATGACTACAGAGTACCGCTTCTTTCTCTTGAAGGTCATAAGACAGTTGCTGAGTACATTAAGAACGATTATCTTGCATCCAGAAAGACAGGCACTTGGAAGGATAATACTCTCTTTGTTTCTACATGGAACGAGTATTCCGAAGGGCATTATATTTGTCCCAGCGGAGAGTTCGGCTATGGATATCTCGAAACAATTAAGGAAGTATTTACTAATGATAAGAGCGACCATACGACTCTTGACGTAAAGCCTACCGATGCACAAAAGGAACGCATCAACAAGATGTATCCAAATACTACACAGCCTATCAGAATACTCAGATATGAAGATCCTAAAGCTGATATAGAGCTAAAGCCTCTTGTAACCTGGGATTTCAGCAAGTCTGAAACTCTTGAAGAGTGGTCTTTGACAGCAATTGAGATTGAGGAGCATACATCGACAGGTATTAAGGCTCACGGTACAACTACTGACCCGCAGCTTTATAAATATAATATGGATATAGACCTTTCGGCAAAACCTGTTCTTCATATCCGTATGAAAGCAGGAAAGAGCTCAAACCTCTATATATTCTTTGCTACTAAAGAAAATCCGAGCATTGAAGGTAGCGTAAAGTATACACGAACACCTCTTCTGAATCTTGGCGAAACTGTTGATTATTACATAGATATGTCCAAGATTAATGACTGGAGCGGTTCGCTGAAAACTCTTCGTATTGACCCTGTAAGTCATACCGAGACATTTGAGCTTGAACTTGTTGAGCTCTTGGTTCCTGCTCTTGAAGAAGCTACTGTTTTTGCTAATGGTACCAAGATGGCATTCAATTTTCCGACCTTCATAGAAAACGGTGACATAGAAGTTACGGCAGATCCCAATCTTGGCTTCTTCTCCATGCTGAATCTCTTCCATACATGGAACCGTTATGACGGGAAGCTTTATGTTGAAAGTAAAACCCATACTCTTGAACTCACAGTTGGATCTGATAAGGCACTGCTTGATGACAAGAGTGTAAATCTCGGCTATACATTTTCACTTAAAGACGGACTTCCCGTAATCAGACTCAAGAAATTCTGTGAGATGCTCGGTCATACCGCTACAATTGAAAATGGAATAATCAGTATTGTAAGTACAGATAAGACACTTCTCAATCCTCAAAAAGCGGATTACTACGGTTGGGATTTCGAGAGAGTAGGTAATAATGAAGGCTGGTATACATACGACTCTATTGTTTCTGTTGTAAACGGCAGAATGTATATGGAAAGTCCTATCATTGAAGATATACATCTTTTCTCTCCGGAAATACTGGTTGACTCCAACAAGTATAAAAAACTCGCAGTCGGAATGTATGCAAATCCCGATGAACTTAAGGGTAAGTCCTTCCAGATGTTCTTCAGAACCAGCGGACAAAGCCTTGATGAAAAGAAGAGTGTAAAGCATAAGTATGACACCTCTGTTATGAAGGAAGGTGAGCTCTATGAATTTGTTATAGACCTTTCTGAAAACGAAAACTGGTACGGTGTTATAAACGACCTTAGAGTTGATATGTACAATGCCAAGGTTGAATGTGCGATTGACTATATTCATTTCCTTCCCGGTGAGAAAACCGAAGAGGAGGAAGAAATAGTACCTCAAATGACAGAGATCGCACGCTATGATTTTGACACTGCATCTGAAGCAGACGGATTTAGTGCTGCAAACAGTACAAAGACTGTTTCAAACGGGTTCCTTAACCTTGTTGATCCTACAGTAACCGATCCTAATGTAACAGTCCGCAATTTGTCAATTGATGCTCTCGAATGTGATACAATAAAGGTTGGAATCAAAACAACAAGTGAAGGAATGTCTGGAAAATCTTTCCAGGTATTCTTTGCCACAGACAGCGATTCAACAATAAATCAGCAAAAGAGTGTGATTGTTAAATATAACCTTTCCGGCAAAAAGGACGGAGATTTGTATGAGGTTGTGCTTAACATGAAGTCTAAGGCGGATTGGAAGGGTACAATAACAACACTTCGTTTTGACCCGTTTGATGCCAAGGTTAATGCTGAAATTGATTATATTGCACTTGGAAAAATGCCTGAAACCGAAAATAAAGTTACAGCTGTTCCCAGTATGGTAGATATTGAATCCGCGGCATACGCATTTAAGTTTGATACCGATAATGAAGCTAGAATCTGGGGTAATAACGGTGATTACGGCTTTGAAAACAGTATGCTCGTGCTTAAAAATGTTAAGAACAAGGATGTTCAGCTTTATTTTGAATCACTTAACATAGATGCGGCAAAGGCTGATAGTGTTACAATAGGAATTAAAACCAATAAAGCTGCAATGTCAGACAATTACCTTCAGATGTTTTTTACTACAAATAACGATACCAAACTCAATGAAAGTAAGAGCTTCAAATATAAATATGATGTATCTAAAATGAAAGAAGGCGAGATTTATCCCATAACGATTAATCTCAAATCCAATTCCGGTTGGAAGGATACAGTAACAAAGCTTAGAATTGATCCGTATGAGCACTCGTCCCAGGTTGCCATTGATTTTATAGCATTTGGTAAAGTTACCGAAACAGGCGAACAAGAGAGTTCTGACTCAGGCAATGTTTCAAGTGATGACAACAATACACAGCACAAATGGGATTTTGATAAAGAACCCGAGAATGCTGAAGGTGTTAATGTAATCGTTTATACGGAAAATGGAATGATGGTACTTGACGATCCTTCAAGCGAGGATATTCAGTTGTATCTTAACAAGCTCAGTATTGATTCGAGTAAATATACAACTCTTAAAGTTGGTATTAAGGTCAATACAGAGGCAATGACGAATAAGTCTTTCCAAATGTTCTTTGTGACTGCAAATGATACAAAGTTTGATGCAAGCAAGAGCTATACTCACAAATACGACCTTACAGGAAAGTCGAATGGCGACATTTACGAATTAACCCTTGATTTGAAATCGAAGGATGTATGGAAGGATACAGTTACAAGACTCCGCATTGACCCGTATAATTTCCAGAGCGTAGCATATATTGATTACATTTATCTTTCTTAATACCATAAGATGAGTATTAACGGGCGTGCCAAAAGGCATGCCCGTTTTGAAGTGTATTTATAGTAGAATTTTGCAAGTTTTATTACAAGAAATGCAATTGACAAAATAAGAGTAAAAAAGTATAATTAAATAAAAATATTAAGGAGAAATGAATATGAAAAGAATTGTTTTTCTTGTAATCTCAGCGTTGATCTTGGCAATATCTGCTTCAGCTGCATCATTTAACAAGGTGCAATCCTACAAGTCCGGACTGTTTACGGATATCTCATCTGATGCATGGTATGCAGGTGATGTAAAGGCTTCGTATGAGTTTGGCTTGGTAAACGGCATAGGAGGAAATAAATTCGATCCTAACGGAACCGTCACAGTTGCCCAGGCTATAACACTTGCCGCAAGATTTCATGCCTCATATAATTCCGTTGAAATTGGTAGTGCTGATGGCGAGTGGTATATGCCATATGTAAATTATGCTATCGAAAACAAAATTGTTAAAGTCGGACAATTTGACAGTTTTACAAGAGCAGCTAAAAGATACGAAGTAGCCATTCTGTTTGCAACAGCTCTTCCTGAAGAATTTTTTAAGCCGTTGAATTACGTTAACGGTATTCCCGATGTTTCTCCCGATAAAGAATATTACGACCTGCTTATGCTGTTGTATAAAGCGGGTATCGCCATGGGAAGCGATGAAAAGGGTACTTTTAATCCTGATACAAATATCACAAGAGCTGAGTTTTCTGCTCTTATTAACCGCGTAGCTTCTCCCGGCATGAGGCTTTCAAAATCCTTTGATACCATGCCGGATGAAGACGCATACTTTATGGTGAATGCTCCAAGAATGAACACTCACAGCGAGCAATTGTTTGCTGCCCCGAGCGGTTGGCTTATAAACAATAAGCAGCAAGAGCACTTGACAGACGGCTCTCTCAGAGTGGGAACATCGGACCATACAAAGGATGACTATTCAGCAATCTACAGGGATTTTGACAATATCAGCTCCGGTCGTATTATTCTTCAGTTCAGAGGAGTTATTTCTTCTGCTGATGACGGTGTATATATAGGTTTTGCCGATGAGAATAAAAAACTTGCAATAAGCCTTAAGGCTGATTACGGGTATTTTACTCTTTCGGGTAAAAATGATGTTAAAACGAGTGTTGAATGTCCTACGGATTCACCACGCGAGTTCGCAATTGTGCTAAACGTAGATCTTGATAATTCTGTTATGTATGCCATTATTAACGGCAAAATCACAACGACTGCAGAAATTCCTAAAGATATAACACTGTCAAGAATAGATATTGGATCTACAAAAGAGGGAACAGGCGTTATAATGCCCTCGTATGTAAGAATGTATCACAACTATGCAGTTGCAGAGAATTTTCTTGTAATCAACAGCATGAGAGGTGTAGAGCCTGCTTCTCTCAATGTAACCGGAGATATCAAGGTTGAGGAATATTTTGTTGCAGCAAGAGACGACTCGTCAAGCGTAAAAATCAATGCCAAGACGAGTGAAGAAAATGTTGCAGGCAAGAGCTTTCCGAGAATTTATGGTAAAGGTGTTTTTGAAGCATATGTACTTTTGCCCAAACACCTTGATGGAGCTTACTTTACTGTAACAAGTGCAAACAAGGATGCTGTGCGTGTTGAATCAAAAAACGGTGCATGGTATGTCGGAAATAAAAAGATGCGCGACTTTACAGAAAATGTATGGCAGATATTACGCATTGAAACCGATACAGATGCAAATAAAGCTATTATAAAAATTTGCGGAAAAATTGTGGGAGAAGCAGAACTTACCGCTGACTATATTGACGGCTTCAAGATTGGTATAAACAGCAATAAAGACGGTGTTATGTGGTTTGATGATATAACTGCAAAGCCTTATATTGACCATGAGGATTATCCGTCTGCTCCTGTAGCAAACAATGATGACGAATACAATGTGGGCATCCATGTGTGCAATCTTTGGCACGATTCTCTTACGGGTGAAGGTTGGCAGTCTGTAACGCCGTTCCCGGAGCTTGAGCCGTGGCTTGGTTATTATGATGAAGGTTCATCCGAGCTTGCAGACTGGGAACTTAAGATTATGGCTGAGCACGGAATCGATTTTCAGCATGTTTGTTGGTATCCTCCGCAGAATCTTGTTACAACACCGATAAAAGTACCTGATACAAGTGCAGCGGCTATTCACGACGGATACTTTAACGCAAAATACAGTGACAAAGTTAAGTTCTGTATTATGTGGGAAAACAACAGCATGAAGTTGCAGTCATCATTCGAGGATTTTAAGGAGTATATCTGGAAATATTGGAAAGAATATTATTTCTCCGATCCTCGTTACATGACACTTGATAATAAACCTATTCTTTCTATTTGGGTATTTAATAACTTTATTAATTTCTTTGGCGGTGAGGAAAATGCAAAGAAGGCAGTAGAGTTTATGCGTCAAGATATTAAAACTCTCGGTTTTGATGATATTATTCTTATTGTTCCAAGACCAAACAATGAAGTTGAAACTGTAGAAAAAATCGGTCTTGACGGCATGTTCTATTACCATTATTATAAAGAGGGATGCAATCCCGATTATCAGATAGATACACTTAATGTTGATAAGAACGAGAGTATGCACATTATTCCTACTCTTGCTGTCGGTCATAACGGTATCGGTAGATACGATGAACGTTCCGGCATCATTTCTATTGACGGACATAAGAAAGTTGCCGAATATATAAAGAATGATTATCTTACCTCAAAGAAAACAGGAACATGGATGGATAACACACTCTTGGTTTCTAACTGGAACGAGTACTCTGAAGGTCATTATATTGCTCCGAGCGCAGACTTTGGTTACGGATTTCTCGAAAATGTAAAAGATGTATTTACTAACGATAAGAGCAGTCATGAGTCTCTTGATGTTAAGCCCACGGAGGCGCAAAAAGACCGTATTACCAAAATGCATCCTGCAACTCACCAGACCATTCGTTTGTTCCGCCTTGAAGAACGGAAAAATGACATCAAGATGAAACCGCTTGTTTCGTGGGACTTTAGCAAGGAAGAAACTTAT
Organism: Eubacteriales bacterium; assembly: GCA_045540015.1. Taxonomy (GTDB): domain Bacteria; phylum Bacillota; class Clostridia; order Oscillospirales; family CAG-382; genus UMGS1387. The sequence continues at coordinate 104,750 of JAZQGP010000052.1, read as the reverse complement.
GACAAGTGGTCACTTATCTCTATAGAAGTTGATGAAAAAACTTCTGCAGGTTTTAAAGGTCACGGAACTAATACTGACCCTGTTATAAAATCAAAAAACATCTATATCGATTTATCCGAACAGCCTGTTGTGCATATCAGAATGAAATCCTCCAAAACTGATGAAATTACAGTCTTTTTTGTAACAGCTAACCATGCTAATTATGAATCCGATACGAAGTGTAAAAAAGTCATGGTTGAAAATGTTGGCGAATTTACGGATTATTATATAGATATGTCTGATATAAAAGAGTGGACGGGAGATTTAATAGGTTTGCGTGTTGACCCGGCAAATGACACATCTGCTTTTGAAGTTGAGCTTATAGAATTGTTAGTTCCTGCCGAAAAAGAAATAAGTATTATGGCAAACGGTCTTGAAATGGAATTTGATTTTCCTGTTGTTATGAAGAATGGAGATATCGAAGTTGCTGCAAGTTCAAGACGCGGGTTCTTTACAATGCTCAATCTCTATCATGTGTGGGATCGTTTTACCGGAAAGCTTTATGTCGAAAGCAAAAACCATACTCTTGAATACACTGTTGGCTCCGATATAGTGGTTTACGACGGAAAAGAAACAGATCTCGGCTATACATTTACTCTTCGTGACGGATTGCCTGTAATAAGACTTAATAAGTTTTGTAAAATGTTAGGTTATGCAACTGAGCTTAAAGACGGGGTGCTTTCTATAAAGAGTACAGACAGAGAACCCTTGAATATATATAAGAATGGTGATATTTGCTGGGAATTCAATGTTGCCGGAAATACAGAGGGATGGACAAGCTACAATACGGTACTTGTGTCATATAACGGCGAGCTTCTTGTTACAAATCCCGCCCAATCTGATGTACAGATGTTCTCTCCCGATGTAAATATTAATGCAAATAAGTATACCAAGCTTGCTGTTGGAATTACTGTTAAGCCTGAAGAAGTGAATGGAAAATTCTTCCAGATGTTCTTTGCTTTCACCGGACAGAATTATAATGAACCGCAAAGTGTTAAGCATTATTATGATGTTTCTAAGATGAAAGAAGGTCAAGTTTACGAATTTGTTATTGACCTTTCCGAAAACAAGTTGTGGTCCGGTATTGTTTCAAAACTTAGAGTTGATTACTTCGATGCTATGATTGAAGGGAAAATTGATTACATCAGGTTTATTTCAAGCGATAACAAGCAATATGCTGATAATCTGACAGAAATCAAGAGAATTGATTTTGATTCTCCTGAAGAAGCAGCCGGATTCTCGCCGGCTAATGCAACGATGAATGTTTCGAACGGACACATGAATGTTGTTGAAGTTACAAATGCTGATCCGGTTGTCTACTGGAAAAATCCCGGAATAAACGCCGATGAATGTAACATTATTAAGGTTGGTGTTAAAGTCAATAAGAGATCAATGCTCGGTAGCTATTTTGAAGTGTTCTTTACAACTGAAGAAGATACTGCTCTTCATGCGGATAAGAGCCTTACCTCTAAATATGTGCTTGATGGCTATAAAGACGGTGATTTATACGAGCTTATCTTCTATATGAGCAATAATAAGAAGTGGAAAGGCAACGTTTCCATGCTTCGATTTGACACAACGGGACTCAAAGGTGATGTAAGCGTTGATTATATATCCTTCTGCAAGAAGAATGCTGATGACAGCGAAGACATTCAAGAAACTGTCACGGAATCAGATTCTCTCAATTGGGACTTTGATGAAGTGCATAACAACATTGTTGGCGGGGCTGCGGATATCATGATTCAAAACGGCATACTTTCTATTATCAATCCTACAAGTCCTGATTTTTCCGCTCATATTAATGAACTTGAAATAGATGCAGAAAAAGTCACAAAGATGATTATAGGGATTGAAGCAAATAAGGCAGCAATGGAAGGGAAATATTTACAGGTCTTCTTTAAAACTGATACAGACGACTCGTTGAATGAAGCTAAAAGCATCATAGTTAATTATGAAGTTGATAAAATGACGGACGGTGAAATTTATCCGATGGTTGTAGATTTTTCCGAAAATGATAAATGGAAGGGTACTGTTACAAAACTACGTCTTGATCCTTTTTATTATCAGGCCGAAGCGCATATTGATTATATTTATTTCGAGTAAAATAATAAAGGGTGTTCGTTTTGAACACCCTTTAAACTTAGATTCAACCTATATCCTTAAGCTCTCTAATGTCAAGCGGTTTTGCATCATAATTCTCAATGTATTCTAAAAGCTCCGCTTCATTATCAAACACTTTGTACAGTTCAAGACTCATAGGTTTCATGAAATTGGCTGCGGCTGTTTTCTCAAGCATTTTAAGCATGTCATCATAGTATCCGTTAACATTAAAAATTGCTATAGGCTTGTTATGCTGCTCAAGCTGTTTTAATGTGAGAATTTCAAAAAACTCGTCAAATGTACCAATTCCACCGGGAGCAATTACAAAAGCGTCTGAGCGGTCTTCAAGTATCTGCTTTCTTTCCCTCATGGTCTTTGTATAAACGAATTCGGTGCATTTATCATATAAAACTCCGTCAACCGTGAAGAAGGACGGTGCGACACCGATTATTGGTCCCTTATTGTCGTATGCTCCTCTTGCAGTAGCACCCATAACGCCGTTACCGCCGCCGCCGAATACAAGTGTGTGACCTCTTCTTGCCATTGCTGTGGCAAGGGAATATGCTGTGTCAAGATATATTTTGTTGATACTGTTGCTAGATGCTCCGTATATGCATATATTCATACTGTTTCCTCCTTGCATTATACTATAGTATATTTAATGTGGAACATGTTGTTTACTATCTTGTATTTATTATATCAAATATATTATTATAATTCAATATATTTCACTAAATTGTCATTTAAGTTTCACTATAGGTTTTATAACTATTATATACAGCAAATCCGCTCTGTTTTAGGAGCGGATTAAAACTGATTAAAGTTATTCTGCTTTGTGAGTCATATTAACGCTGACTTGATTTCCGTCACTGAAAATAACAATATCTCCGTCTGTATCAGTTCTGTATAAGTCGACACCAACCTCTGACATAATTGAGAGGACCTCTCTGTGAGGATGACCGTAGCTGTTATCAAGTCCGCAGCTTACAACTGCTATTTTCGGCGATACTGCTCTTATAAAGTTTTTGGAGTTTGAAGTAGATGAGCCGTGATGACCGCATTTGAACACATCTGCGGAAATGTCAGCACCGCTGTACAGAATCTGTTCTTCGACGCTTTTTTCGGCATCACCTGTAAACAGAAAGCTCGTATTTCCGTATGTGAGCTTTAGAGCAATGCTTGAATTGTTTGCATCCTCATTGTCGCCGTCTGCGGAAAGTATAGTAAAATATACGTCTTTGTCAAGCTCATATATTTCTCCTACACGAGGCATCAGAATCTTTGTGTCGTGTTCTTTTTTGCTTTGTGTAAGAGCATCTACTAAACGCTCAAAGGTCGCTGTGGGTCCGGTTTTGCTTGTCAATAAAGCGTTGTTTACAGTAAAATTTTGAATTACAGTTTCAGCGGAACCTATGTGGTCTTCGTGAGGGTGAGTGAATACACAGTATTCTATTTCTTTGACACCGTTGTTGGTAAGGTAATCGAATATTTTGTACTTTGCATCGCCCGTACCGGCATCGATTACCATGTGTTTTCCTGATGGTGTTTTAATAAGAGTACAGTCGCTTTGTCCAACGTCAATAAAGCACACGGCAAGATTTCCCGAACTTTCAAAATCGGCTTTCTTTTGCGGGCTAAAACCGAATTCCAATATATGGCATACAAGCGCGATTACAACAATTGCAAGGATATAAATCGGTTTCTTTTTCAGCAGTTGTTTAATACTCTTTTTTGCCAAATTATTCACCGTCCTCGTAATTCATACGCATTTCGAGGTATTCTTCGCGTGTTATGAGCACCTTTCTCGGCTTTGAGCCTTCAAAGGGACCAACTACGCCGAGCTTTTCCAGCTTGTCTACTATTCTTGCTGCTCTTGAATATCCGAGAGAAAGCTTTCTCTGGAGTAGGGAAGTTGAAATTGAGCCTGAGTCTACAGCTATTTCCATAGCAGGGAATATTGCGTCATCCGAAGCGAGAATTGAAGCCTTGTCTTCGTCACCATCGTACGAATCTGCGTCAGAAGAGCCTCTGCCTTTCTTCTTTTCACCACATCGAGCAGCTTCTCTTTCAATGCTTTCAATAACATTGCGGTCGTACTCATATGTTTTTCCGTTTTTCAGAAATTCTACAATATTTTCGATTTCTTTGTCCGTTACAAATGCGCCCTGTACACGCATAGGCTTCATGCATCCAACAGGAGCATACAGCATATCACCGCGTCCGAGAAGCTTTTCTGCGCCTGATACGTCAATGATTGTTCTTGAGTCTACCTGCGATGCAACCGTACACGCAACACGTGAAGGAACGTTAGCTTTTATAAGACCAGTAATAACATCAACTGAAGGACGTTGTGTGCCGATTATGAGGTGCATTCCTGCTGCTCTTGCTTTTTGTGCGATTCGGCAAATGGAGTTTTCTACCTCGTCACGTGCTGTCATCATAAGGTCAGCAAGCTCGTCAATGATAATTACAATTTTAGGCAGATATTCTCTTTCGGGATCATCTTTTGTAACTTCGTTGTAGCTGTCAAGGTCGCGTACACCGACTTCTTCTATAAGAAGGAATCGTCTTTCCATTTCATTTACTGCCCATGCAAGAGAGCCGGCCGCTTTTTTGGGGTCGCTGACAACAGGAACTAAAAGATGCGGAAGACCGTTGTATACACCAAACTCTACTTTCTTTGGATCAATGAGTATGAGTTTAACTTCGTCAGGTCTTGCCTTGTAGAGAAGGCTTACAATAAAGCTGTTAATACATACCGATTTACCCATACCCGTAGCACCCGCGATAAGCAAATGCGGCATTTTAGCAATATTCATGTATATCGGGCTGCCTGCAACGTCCATACCCATACATACCGTCAGCTTGCTCTTCTGACTTTCGAACATCTGGTTTTCTATGAGATTGCGAAGATATACAATGGAAACGGTTTTGTTCGGTATTTCGATTCCCACGGCATCTTTTCCGGGAATCGGGGCTTCAATTCTCACGCCTGCTGCTGCAAGATGCAGTGCAATATCATCTGACAGATTTGCTATAGAGCGAACACGAACACCAATCTCAGGCTGAAGCTCGTATCTTGTAACTGTAGGACCGCAGCAGATATTCATTATTTTGGTTTTAACACCGAAATTCTTCAGTGTATCAACAAGCTTGATTGATGTCTGTTTTAATTCATCTGTCACGGAAAAGGTAAGGGGATTAGGGTCTTTATGAAGAAAGTTAATGGGAGGGAAGCAGTAAACCTCTTCCGGTTTTGGCTCGGTTTCTATGTGGACGGCTTCCTTTTCTTCACTTAAAAGTTCACCGTTTTCCGAGACACGCTCAGTAAGCTTGTCTTTTGAAACTGTGCCGTCCTCGTTTATAACTCCTGCTCCTGCTTCTACACCGGCAATTGCAATTGATGCATCATCTGTGAAGATGTTTGATATGTCCGAGTTTGATTCTTCTGTGTGTGCATATAAGTTTTTAGTCTGTTCATTAAAGTCTTCGAGAGAAATGTCTTTGTTTTCGGCATCGGATTTTGCGCTGTTATATGCATCTATATTCAGAATGTCTCCGAGAGATTCTCCGTTCAAGGGCGGCACGGAATCCTCAGGTGAAAGCTCGGGAACAATTTCTTCATGGTTTTCAGTATCATTCTCATCAGCGCCGTCGTTTTCGTCGATGCCTTCAAGGAACGCACGTCTTTTTCTTACATCGAGTGCATCTTTTGCTTCCTCGTCACGGCTGCGCTCGTTTGCTTCTTCGATACGTCTTGCAGCTTCTTCCTTTTGAAGCTCGATACTTTCCTCAAGTCTTCTCTGACGATTTAGGTTTATATTATAAATTGTCTCTTTGATTTTGTTTTTAATATAAACTACAAGGTCGACAGGAGTCATGCCGAAGGTTGCAAAACCAAGAAGAATTAATGCAAATACAACAATAATCCATGAACCTACACCTGTGAATTTTTCAAGTGCATTGGCAATAAGGCCTCCGAAGACACCGCCTCCTTTTCCATCTGTGCCAAGGTCATACAGCTTTGCCGGATTGAATAAAAATTCTTTGTCTTTGGCAAAGGCATTTGACCAAAGCTGACACAATGAAGCAAAGGATACAACAAAACCGAAGTAAAGAGCTGTTTTTATCGGAATGAGGTCATTAATAAAGTCATGTTTCCAGTTTTTTGCCATTACAGCAAGGCAAACGGGAATAAGCCATGCTCCGTGCGAAAACAGTCCGTGAAATATATATGTTATGACTTCAAGAACGCCCATTTGCTTTGGAATAATATAGCATACTGCAAGAAACAGCGCAATAAAAAGCAAAACAGCAGGCATGAGCTGATAGCTAAGAGTGCTTTCCGGATCACGTTGATTTTTTAGCGTTTTGATTTGTTCCTTAAGGCGCTCATTTTCAATGCGCCCATCAGTTGGTTTCTTATTTTTGGAATTTGATTTTTTTACGGTTGTTTTTTTTGTTGTGCCTTTTTTTTCAGCCAAGACTGTTACCTCCGATAATTATGCGATAACTCCGCAGAGTGAAAGTATAATTGCTGTAATACCGAGTACAAAGCAATAGTAAGCAAAAATTTTGAAAGAGTGCTTCTTTGTTATGTAATTAAGGAGCTTTATTGCGCAGAGCCCAGAAATAAATGATGCAATCATTCCGACGGCTATAATACCGAAATTTCCACCAGCAGCAAGATCTTCGGCATCTTTTAAAACTGTTACGAGAACCGAACCGAGAATTGCGGGAATTGAGAGAATAAAAGAAAACTTTACTGCAAACTCTCGCTTGAATCCATTGAGAAGTCCGCCGGTTATTGTCATTCCCGAACGCGAAATACCAGGGAAGATTGCAAGCAATTGATAAAGACCTACTATAAGTGCATTTTTGGGTTTGATTTCAGAAAACCTTTTGGTATTCTTTTTTATGTTTTCCGAGATAAATAATAATGTACCGTTTATTAACCAAAGAATGCCTATGAGAATTGTGTAGCCCGATACAAATTCAACGGTTCCCTCAAGAACAGCACCGAGAATAAGGGGAATCAAAGCAACAAAGAGTAAACAGAAGAATTTTTCGTCATCCGAGAATGTAGAATATTTGAACTTGCCTCTAAAGAGCTTTGAGACAAGTGAAAAGAAGCTTCTAATGAGATTCCATACATCTTTGTAATATACAAGAATTACGGCAGCAAGCGTTCCGACGTGTAAAAGCAGAGTATATGTAACTCCCGACAGACTTTCATCGATTTTACCGAAAATATTTTGAAATGCTGCAAGATGCCCTGAACTGGAAACGGGTAAAAATTCCGTAAGTCCCTGGACAATGCCGTAAATTGCAGAGAGAAAATAATCCATAAATATATGCTCCTTTAATATGAATATTACAATATATTGTTATTATAACAGAAAAAGGTTGTTTTGGCAATAGGAATATGAAAAATAAAATGAATTTATTATCATTGAAATCAAAGCGTTGACACGGACAAAATTTTGTGTTATTATATATGCTATAAACTTATGTACGGAGGTACAATTTAATGAAAGTGTTATTGCTTGCGGATGTTAAGGGTCAGGGTAAAAAGGATGCAATTGTAAATGTATCGGACGGATATGCAAGAAATTTTCTGTTTCCCAAGAAGCTTGCAGTACCCGCTGACGCTAAGACTATGAATGAAGTAAAAAACAAAGAAGAAGCTAAGAAATTCCATGAGGAACAGGAAAGAAAAGCTGCTCTTGAAATTAAGAGCCGTTTTGAGGGAATTGTTGTTAAGCTTTATGCTACAGCAGGAAGCGACGGCAAATTCTTCGGTTCTGTTACATCAAAGGAAATTTCCGAAGCCCTTGAAGCGCAGCACGGAATTTCCATCGATAAGAGAAAGATAAATCTTACCGATGCTATCAAGTCGTTCGGAACATATACTGTTGATGTAAAGCTCTATACTGAAATTACAGGTAAGCTTAACGTGCTTATCGCAAACAAGGAGTAATAACTGATGTCTGAAACCATTCTGACTGAAGAAAGACTTAACAGAATACCTTTTTCACTCGAAGCAGAACAAGCTATACTTGCTGCTATTATTGTCGAGCCTGAAAAAATCCGTGATGTTGCAAACGTCTTGGTTTCGGAAGATTTTTATCTTGAGAATCATCAGAAGATATACGAGGCTATGCGTGATTTGTTTCTCTCAAATAATACGATTGATATTATTACGCTTAACGAGGAACTTGTCAAAAACGGAACATATGACAAAGCGGGAGGACTTACTTATATTTCCTCTCTTGCTCAGTCTGCGCCTTCAATTATAAATCTTCCTGATTATCTGCGTATTGTTAAGGATAAAGCTGTTCTCAGAAAGCTTATCGAGGTCTCTGAGGAAATAAACAGAATGGCATATTCAGCAGAGGGCGGTGCTGACGCAATTCTCGACCGTTCAGAACAGCTTGTTTTTGATATTGCCGAAAAGAATGTAGCAAAAGGCTTTGTCCACATTAAAGATGCAATCATGCAGAACTATCAGCATTTGCAAGATTTGCAGAAATACGGAGAGGCTGCTCTCGGAACACCTACGAATTTCAGAGATGTAGATAAGCATATAGTCGGAATGGGAAACAGTGACCTTATTATAGTCGGTGCCCGTCCTGCTATGGGTAAAACAAGCTTTGTTATGAATATTGCAACAGAGGTTGCCAGTAAAACTGGAAAGACGGTTGCGGTATTCAATCTCGAAATGTCAAGCCAGCAGGTTGTTTCAAGAATGCTTGCGTCTACTGCGTATATTGACAGTCAGAAGATGAGAAGAGGGGACTTGTCTGTTGATGAGTGGGTGAAGCTCGGTGAAGCAGCAGGAGTTCTTTCGAAGACAAATATTTTGATTGATGATACTTCAAATATTACTGTTGCAGGAATGAAAGCGAAGCTCAGACGAGTAAAGAATCTCGGTCTTGTTATTATCGACTATCTTCAGCTTATGGAATCGGACAGATATAAAGATAACCGTGTACAAGGCGTATCGGATATTTCAAGAGCACTAAAGCTTATGGCTAAGGATTTAAATGTTCCTGTTATTGCCTGTTCACAGCTTTCGCGTGCCAATGAATCAAGAACAGATAAAAAGCCTATGCTTTCGGATATCCGTGAATCGGGATCTATTGAACAGGATGCGGATATTGTAATGTTTCTTCACAGACAGGGCTATTATGAAAAGGATAAGCCGGAGCTTCAGAATCTTGCACAGGTTATCATTGCCAAAAACCGTCACGGTACAGTTGGTGAAGTAGACCTTGGATGGATAGGTCAGTATACAAAGTTTACAAATCTTGACAAAACACATGAGTAAAAAGAACATAACAGAACAAGTTACGGAAAAGATAATACAGGCGGACAGGAATTTGAACCTGCTTTCGGGACGAAAACACATACTTGTAGGACTCTCGGGTGGTGCAGATTCCTGCGCTCTTTTGCGCTCTTTGCTTTTGTTGAAAGACGATTACGGATATGAGCTTTCTGCTGTTCATGTGAATCATCAAATAAGAGGAAAAGAGGCAGAAAGAGATGCTGCTTTTGCAGAAAATCTATGCAAAAAACTGGGTGTTGAGTTTTTTCTTCAAACGGTTAATGTTCCTGAGATTGCCAAAAAAACCGGAGAGTCACTTGAAACGGCAGCAAGAAAAGCAAGATATAATGTGTTTGAAAATGTTTGTTGTGAGCATAATATTGATTGTGTAGCTACTGCACATAATGCAAATGATAATGCCGAAACCGTGATTTTCAATCTTACTCGAGGCAGCAGTCTTTCAGGTATATGCGGAATACCGCCTAAAAGAGCGCTTTCTGACAGCAATATAAAAGTTATAAGACCGCTTATCTATATTACAAGGGATGAAATTGAGAATTATCTGAAAGCTGTAGGACAGGATTTTGTTACAGATTCAACAAATCTTCAAACCGACTGTTCACGTAACTATATCCGTCATGAAATTATTCCGCGTCTTAAGACTGTTAATCCGTCAATTGAGGATGCTGTGTGTTCTCTTGTTAAAAATCTTGCATATGATAAAGAGTATATAGACAGTGCAGCATCGGGTTGTGTTTCAAATGATATATATAATCTTTCGTCTTTGCATATGTCGTTAAGGACACGTGCAGTACGACAGCTGTATGAAAAAACTACAGGTCTTTCTTTACTTGAAAATATACATGTTGAAAAAATCATATGTGAAATTGATGAATGTGCTGCCGGAGAAAAGGAAAAATCTTGTATTTCTTTGCCGGGTAAAGTTAAAGCTGTAATAAGTAACGGAATTCTTTCCTTTGAGAACGATACACGTGAAAAAAGCAGAAACTGCGTTGAATATGGATTTCAGCTCAAATACGGAGTAAATCCTGTTCCTGATACCGATTTTGTCCTGTTTGTTACGGATAACAAAAATGTTTTACCTGATGTGATTAATTACACGGAAAATATTTACAAAAAATACAACACAGCTATCATGTATTCTGATAAAATACTTAGTAATCTATGTATCAGAAACAGAAGAACTGCTGATGAGTTTTTCTTTAAAGGTATGTATCGCAAAGTGAAGAAGCTTTTTTCTGATGCCGGTATAACTGCTGATGAAAGAAATTTAATACCTTTTATAACAGATGGGCATGAAATATTATATATTCCGTGTGTAGGCGTGACAGATGCATATGCTTTTCCTGGCACATATAAAACCAAGATACTGCAGATTGCGGTATATACAATTACAAAATAGTTTTTCGGGAGTGATGTTAGTTCAATGAAGAATAACGCAAAAATTATTGTTTTTTACATTTTTCTTATAGTTGCCATACTTGTAGCGGCTTCAGCTCTTCTCAATCAACCGGTGGATGAACCGCTTCAGTACAGTGATGTTGTTGATGATTTTAAAACAGAACAGGTTACCAGCTTTGTTATCAGACAGAATAACGAGCTTGTATATGAAACAGCCGACGGTAAAACAAATGTGTTCAAGCTCAGAAGTCTTGATATTTTTGAGCGTGATTTAAAAGAACTTATTCTCGAACAAAAGGAAAAGGGAATAATTAAAGATTTTAACTATGAAGAGCCTACCGAGATACCCTGGTGGGTTAGCTTCCTTCCTTATGTTGTTGTGATTGCACTGTTCATTATACTTTGGATGTATGTTATGAACCAGGCATCAGGCGGAAAAGGTACGAAAATCAATTCCTTTGGCAGAGCACATGCAAAGCTCGGTACAAATGAAAAGAGTAAGGTTACTTTCGGTGATGTAGCAGGCGCAGACGAAGAAAAAGAGGAACTGAAAGAAGTTGTTGAATTCCTCAGAAATCCCGGAAGATATGCAGAGCTTGGTGCGAAAATTCCAAGAGGCGTTCTTCTTGTAGGACCTCCCGGTACAGGTAAAACCTTGCTTGCCAAAGCTGTTGCAGGTGAAGCAAACGTACCTTTTTACTCTATAAGTGGTTCTGACTTTGTTGAAATGTACGTAGGTGTCGGTGCTTCACGTGTTCGTGACCTTTTCGATACAGCGAAAAAGAGCAACAATGCAATTATATTCATTGATGAAATTGATGCTGTCGGACGTCACAGAGGTGCCGGTCTCGGCGGCGGTCATGACGAACGTGAACAGACTCTTAATCAGCTTCTTGTTGAGATGGACGGATTTGGCAATAATGACGGAATAATTGTCATGGCGGCAACAAACAGACCTGACATTCTTGATCCGGCACTTCTTCGTCCCGGTCGTTTTGACAGACAGATTACAGTTAACTATCCCGATATAAAGGGCAGAGAAGAAATTCTTAAGGTTCATGCTCGTAATAAACCTTTTGAAAAGGATGTTGACCTTAAAGTCCTTGCAAGGACTACAGTTGGCTTTACTGGTGCCGATCTTGCAAATCTTCTTAACGAGGCTGCTCTTCTTGCAGCAAGAAAGGGCAAACGCCTTATTGGAATGAAAGAGCTTGAGGAAGCCACAATAAAGGTAATAGTCGGACCAAAGAAAACATCAAAGGTTATATCCGAACGCGAAAAGAAGGTTACAGCTTTCCACGAAGCAGGTCATGCTGTTATAACTCATCTTCTTGAAACGCAGGATAAAGTTCATCAGATTTCCATTATTCCATCAGGTCGTGCAGGCGGATATACTCTCAGCCTTCCTCAGGAAGATAAAATGTATATGTCGAAGCTTCAGATGGAGGAAGAAATTGTTTCTCTTCTTGGCGGACGTGTTGCTGAAAAGATTGTACTTGGTGATATTACCACAGGCGCTTCAAACGATATCGAGCGTGCTACTAAGCTTGCCCGCGGAATGGTTACAAAGTACGGAATGAGTGAGCTTCTCGGTCCTGTAGTATACGGCACCGGTCACGATGAAGTGTTCCTCGGTAAGGAGTTCAGCTCATCCAGAGATTATTCAGACAAGGTTGCTGCTGATATTGATGCTGAAATCAAAAGAATAATAGAAAATGCATATAACAAGGCAGAAAAGCTTTTGAATGACAATCGCGATAAGCTTGATTTTACGGCAGAGTATCTTATTACTCACGAAATAATGGATGAGGAACAGTTTGCTCTTGTTATGGAAAATGATAATCCTACGGTTGAAGCACTCGAAGAAATAGAAAGAAACAAAAACGAAAAGAGCGATACCGAAAACAAGGAAAAATCGGAATCTGAGGAAAGCGAGAATAAAAGCTCCGATGACAATGTCGAAGCAGAGAAGTTTACTGTCAGAAAAAAAGACAGTTCCGATAATCAAGAAAATTGAGTTTAAACTTTTGCGCCGGTTTTAATATCGGCGCATTTGAATATTAAGGATGAGACAGATTATATGATTTCAGAAAAAATTATTATACCGCCGAAGGTTGCATCCATTCATGATGTTTCCGGCTTTGGCAGATGCGCCCAGACTGTAATAATCCCGACGCTTTCAGCACTTGGAATACAGTGTGTTCCTTTGCCGACGGCATTTCTGTCAACACATACAGGAGGCTTTGACAGGTTTACATTTCTTGATCTGACGGATGAAATGAAAAAGACTATTGAGCATTGGAATGAGCTTTCCATATGTTTTGACGGTGTTTATTCCGGATTTCTTGGCAGTGCAGAGCAGATACACATTGTTGCAGATTTTGCTGCAAAGTGCAAAAGTAACAATCCAGACTGTCTGTTTTTGGCAGATCCTGTCATGGGTGATGACGGTGTAAAATACAAAACATATACGGAAGAAATGTGCATTCTTACGCGCGAGCTTGTTAAGCGCGCAGACGTTATTACGCCGAATTTCACGGAAGCATGCATTCTTACTGATGAAGAATACTGCGAATATCCTGATGAAATAAAACAGAGAAACGTTCTTGAAAAGCTTTCGAAATTGACGGATGCTCAGATTGTAGTAACGGGACTTATTGATAAAACCGAAAATGTCAAGACAATCAACAGTATAATGCTTGACGATAAAAGAGTTTTTGACAAAGTATCGTTCAAACATGTTGATGTGAATTATCCGGGAACAGGAGATGTATTCTCTTCAATTGTGCTTTCAATGTTGCTTGAGAAAAAGAATTTGTTTGATGCCGTTCGTATCGCCGGTGAGTTTACTTCTTTTGCGGCGGCTTACACAAAAGAGTGCAAAACACCACCAAGAGAAGGCTTGTGCTTTGAAGGATTGCTTCATGAACTGTATGAAATGAGTAAAGAGTAATATTCAAAATTTTGTTTACATAAAGTGTTTGTGAAAGGAAGATGTTACCGTGAAAGAAATCAGTATTAATGAATTTGATGAAATTTTTAAAACCATTGGTGAAGAATGGATGCTAATCAGTGCTGCGGACGATAAACACGAACCTTTGAACTACAATACTATGACCGCAAGCTGGGGCGGTATGGGCGTTATGTGGAATAAGAATGTGTTCTGGTGCTTTGTAAGACCTCAGAGATACACAAAAGAGTTTATTGATAACTCTGACAAGATAACACTCTCGTTTTTCGATGAGAGATACAAAAGCGCACTTGGTCTTTGCGGTAGAAAAAGCGGTAGGGAAGGCGATAAAATTTCCGAAGCCGGACTTACTGTTAAAGTAGAAAACGGCGAAGTGTATTTCAATGAGGCAAAATACACTGTTGTCGGCAGAAAGCTTTATGTTGATGAGATAAGAGAGAAAGGTTTTCTTGACGAGAGCATTGTTGAAAAATGCTACCCGGGAAAAGATTTTCATACGGTTTATGTGTGTGAGATAGAAAAAGTATATAGAAAATAAAGAAAGAATATTTGTAAATCCCCACCCGCGCGGTAGGGATTTTTTATGCAAAAGTGAGAAAAATGAAATCTTTTTAAATTTACTGTTGCAAAACGAGTCAAATAGTGATACAATATATTTTGTATCTTTATGTTTAAAAGCAGAATGTCCATATATCGTTATAAAGGAGTATTCCGATATGATCAACGGTTCAAAACCGTCAAAGCTTGAAATTAATATTGAAACGTTCCCCTATTTCTCATCGTATTATGAAAAGGCAGGGGTCAGTCCTGTTATGCGCGTAAATCTTTCAGGTTTTCCAAAGTATTCGTGTGCCAGACTTGAAATCAGCATAGTTGGTAAGTGCGGAGATACAGAATTCATTCACCGCAACGATTTCGTGCGCGAAGCATTTTGTCCTGACAGCTATAACTATAAGCAGAAGGATTCGTGTGCGTTTGATTATGATGCCTCTTCTTTTTCTTATAATTCGCTTTTTCTTTCGTCGTTAGAGAAAGAATGTGATGCCGATATTTATGTAATGGCATCTTTCGGAAACGAAAAAAGCTGTGAGAAAACCGTAATCAGATTGCTTCCTCGCAATTTCTGGCAGGGACTCGAATATGAACCTGCGTCTCTGGCTTCTTTTGTCCTGCCAAACGAAGAACATATAGAAGAAATATGCGGTGATATTCCCGAGCAGCTACATGCTGACTATGTCAAGTGCGATACAAAAGCTTTGTCCGACGGAATAAGAGCGATATATAAGTCGCTTAAGGAGAGAAATATAATTTACTCACGTCCTGCAGGATACGGTGCTGCTAATTCTCAAAAAATCAGACTTCCTGAAGAACTTTTCACCGGAAGCAGTACTCTTGCAACTCCGCTTGAAATTTCTCTTCTTTTCTGCTCGTGTGCAAAGCATTGCGGATTTGATACGGATATTATTTTCGGCAGGGGCAGAACAGGCGAAGTCCAGCTTCTTTGCGGCATCTGGCGCAAGAAAACTTCTGTTGAAGCGCCTGTTTGTGAAAACAAAGAAATGCTTTGTGATGTTATCCGTTACGGCGAACTTATAGTTGTGGAACCGTCGGTTTTTGCTGCCGCTCAGAACACTTCTTTTTCTCTTGCGTGCGAAAGTGCAAGCAATATGTTTCTCAGTTCTGCATTTACATTGATTTGTGCGATTGACATTAGCAACTGTTTTGAATACGGAGTAGTTCCGCTTCTCGGAAATATCTGTGAAAACAATAATAATATAGGATTTAATTCAAAATCAGCTTTTTCCAAGCTTTACAGCGTTCTTAGACGTTCTCCATGCATGAAAATGCTTTCCGGGGAACATATAGGACGTTTCCCTGAAATTCCACTTCTATGTGATTTTAACGATGTGTTCTTTAACGGTGATATTTACAGAAAACTCTTACCGATTGAATACAACATCAATCTTGCCGATTTTGCCGGACTTGACAAAAACTTTTCAAGTGTTATTACAAGTCATCATGAAGTTAAAAAATACAGTGTAAATGAAAGAGAAGCCGCAATAGCACGCCTCGAGAGAATAAAAACCAGAATTATTTCTCAAGACGGTGTAATGTCCGTTCTTCGCGAGGAACACTTGTATGAAACTGCCTCTAAAATGGCGTTTGAAAAGGGAATTTCTAAAACCTACACAATTTTCGGGTATATTAAGGTAACGGACAAGCTCACCGAAAAAAGAAGCTTTGCGCCCATTTGTCTTTCGCCGACAGAAATTAAATATGATAATGGTTCTTTTTACTTCAAACAATTTGGTTCTCCAATTGTAAATAAATTGTTTATCAGAAATGCTCTGCATAATGCTTCTATTTCCTACGATTCATTTCTTGGTGCAATTATGCCGGATGACAGAAATGAGATTTTCGAACTGTTTGAAAACGTAAGAGCTGCACTGGCAGAAACTGATGACAGATATACTTATGAGATAATACGTGAGGCACATATTGTACATCTTGATATATCTGATTTTATGCTTTGGTGTGAATTATCTGTTTCCGGAAAACATATTGTTGAAAACGAATCAGCCCTTACTGTACTTGGAAAGCGTGTCATTCCCGAAATCGAGAAAGACAACGAGTATGTTCCTGTTGTTGTTTCGTCCGAGGGTGTTACCGATGCAATAAAAGCAAATGCAAACACTGTTGTTACAGGTGCGTTTGCAAAAGATAAAAAGCAGGTCTTATGTGGAATTGTAAAAAAAGAGGTTACTAAAGGCAAAACTGTTCTTGTTGCATGTTTTGATAAGAACATGGTGGATTTTGTCAACAACACCCTTGATGAAAATGGTTGCATGGAAAGTAAGCTTGTCCTCGATCATAACCTCTCTACTTTGTCCTTGGCAGAAGAAACTGCAGATTTACTTAATAAATATAAAAATATTAATCAGAGCAATATTGCTGATATGCCTAAAGATCTGGCATCGTGTAAAATTACCCTTGATGATTATGAGAACAAGCTTACACGTGTACATAAGCTCGGTATGAGTGTGAGAGGCGTGCTTAAAGCATATTTTGATGCCAATTCAGGTATGAATGATATTCCGGAACTCGAAATTGATGAAAACCTGTTTCTTAATGCTGATGAAAGTGCTCTTGATCTACTATTTAGCGAGGCAGGTAAAATTCTTACACTTGCATCAAGACTTTGTGAGTATTCCGGCCTCGAAACACATACGCCTATTTGTAATCATCCACTTTACGGCACGAAACCCGAAACATTGCAAAATGATGAAGATTTTGAGAAAATACGTTCTTTGTCAGATGATGTATGTAGTATTTTCGGCGAATACAGAGATGTATTTTATGATGTGTCTCCGATACTCGGAATTGAAATCAACGAGATAAAGACGCTTTCTTCGCTCGAAAAGCTGAATATGCTTTATGAGCTTTGTCTTGCTGCGCGAGAAATAGATATTCCGGATAATTTCATCGAATCCGATATAGAGGCTTATGCCGGAGGAATCAACCGTGTTTCTGCATTGAAGCGCAGATGTGATGAGATAATGAGCGAGCTTGATTTTTTCCAAAAAGAGATTTTTGAAGATGTTGAAACTCTTCTTCCCGGAGACAAATATGAGGATGCTGAAAAAGGCTTATTAAAGAAATTCATACACAAGAAAAACAATCATGAAACGCTTCTACAGTATGTTTCTCCCGAAAACCGCATTAAGCTTTCTGCAAAACCGATAAACGATATTTATGAACTTCTCTACGAGTATAAATCTTATGTTGCCGAATTAAAAAGAAACAGTGATAATGATCAGTTTGTAAATGCCGATTATTCTCTAGCAGAGCTTGCAACTAAAGCAGCGCAGATTATAGATGGAATTGCCGGTGAAAACACGTTTGACAGAGGAAGAAGGCTTTCTAATGTTTTTCGACTGATATCCCTTATCCCTGTTGACAGCTCTCTTGCAAGACGTATAACGGTTGTAAAAGCAAAGCTCGCCGAGATTTTTGCAGATGATACAGGTTCGTTTAAAATCCTTGAAAAACTGCTTGGTGCCGATTTTTCATCTCTTAGCTTTGACAGCGGTATATTGTCTTTTGACGGAATGGCATGTTATCTTAAAAGCATTCAGTCAAAACTGTTTGTTTCTGATAAGTGGCTTAAATGGCTTTCCGAAATGGACAGAATACGCAATACTTTACCGTCATTTGTCGATTTTGTTGAAAAACATGGTGTACGTGCTGACTCGGATAAGCTATTTGCAAAATCACTGCTTCGTCCTGTGCTTGACAGGATTGTTTCTGATACATTTGAACAAGGTGAGCTTGAGAGTATAGGTGTTGCAAAGGAAAAGTATATTGAGCTTATGCTTCGTGCTTCGGACCTTTCAGGTCACAACTATGTTACTGCATATACACAGAGTGTAAGGCATTGTGCGGAAACGACAACAATATCTTCACTCCTTGATGATACTCATATGCAAATTGATGAGTTTTGGAACAAGCACAAATCACTTATGTCTAAGGTTAAACCTTGCGTTGTCGCTGAAGTGTCAAGTCTTTCCGGAAAACACTTCTCATTTGATACTGTTATTATTCTTGACAGTATGGACTGTGGGTACAGTCTTATTCCAACGATGGTTTATGGAAAAAGATGTGTTATATTGGACATGTCAGCTGATATGTCAGGTGTTGTTACAAAAAATGCTGTTGCCAACGGTATGAATCATATTGATACCGGCAAAATATTTAACGGTGCCTATAGTTCGCTTTTGCCATGGCTTAACTCATGTGTATACTCTGAGTCTCTTAGTCTTCCTGTTTTATCTGATGCACAAAAGGCTGAACTTGTCAGAATCAACGGTGTTTATGAAAGAGCAGAGCGGCAAATCAACAAAACAGAGGCAGAGCTAGCTGTTTCCAAAGCTGTGGAAGCCTATGAACAAAACGAATCTGCAAAAGTTGTTGTTACCGCCTTTACAAATGAGCAGTGCTCTTATATTGAGAGACTTGCATATACAATGCAAAAAAAGAGCAAATTGTTAGCTCAAGCTATTTGTGACGATCGTTTTTCGGTTGTTTCTGCACATAACATATATAAACAACCATGCAATTGCTTGATTGTATCTGCTTGCTTCTGCCAGGATAAAAACGGTAAATTCGGATGGGATTTCGGATGTGCACAAATTGAAGCATCCGGAAGAGCTTCCTCTGTTTATACCTACATTTGCGAAAGCGAAGCAGAAAACATATGCATTATCACAAGTTTTAATGTAAAAGAGTCGCATTTTCTGAGAAGAAGCTCTAAAAATATTTGGTACTTTAACAGTATGTGTGATTTTTTATCAGACGGAAGAATACCGGTGAATACTTGTGACAATGATGATTTAAGAGATAATTCTGTCGTTGCAGGTCTTATTTCAGCTGTTGGGCCGGATAAGTCGCGTGTTGCACTATGCTGCGGAAAACACGCTTTTGGAGCTTCGCTAAGAAGTACTGATAATGAACTGCTTGTTTTTGCCGACTCTGATAAAGATGTATCCATACACGACGAATTATATATAAAAAATATAATTTCAGGGAATAAAAAGACAATGTCGTTAAGTCTTGCGTCTTTTTCGGGTGAAGACGGAAAAAAACTTATATCGGATTTTTTTGTAGCTAACAATATACAGGAGGTATAAAAGCGTTATGCAGGGTTTTTCTTCAAACTGCATCGGAATAGATCTGGGTACTGCAAATACGCTTGTATGTACCAAGGATAAAGGCGTTATAATAAGAGAGATGAGTGCAGTTGCTTTTGACAATAAGAGTGAAAAAATTATTGCTGTCGGCAACGAAGCTAAAAAACTTATTGGAAAAACCGCTAATAATATTTCAGTTGTAAGACCGCTGAAGGGCGGCGTAATTGCTGATTTTGAGATTACACTTACAATGCTCAGGCTTTTTATAAAAAAAGCTATGAATAATTCATTTTTTGCAAAGCCTAAGGTTATTGTATGTATACCTTATGGCGTGTCTGAGGTTGAACACAGAGCTCTTGAAAACGCCGCGTTTGAAGCAGGAGCCTCGGATGTTGCACTCATTGAAGAGCCTGTGGCAGCTGCAATAGGAGCAGGACTGAATTTTAAAAATCCTGTTGGTAACATTGTGGTTGACATTGGCGGCGGTACAACCGAGGTCGCTGTTGTAACTGCAGGTGGCGTTGCTGTGTCAAATTCAATAAGAGTCGCAGGTGATGAGCTTGATGCGGCAATAATAGAATATATCCGTAAAAAATTTAATGTTGTTATCGGCGAGAATACAGCAGAGGATATCAAAAAAGAAATCGGCTCTGCACATCCCGCTGCAGACAACGGAATGCTTGCCGTCAGAGGAAGAAATCTAATCACAGGTTTGCCATCGGTTTTCAATCTTTATTCTGAAGAAATCCGTCATGCGATAAGCGAGCCTGTTTCTAAAATGATTGAGGTTATTCGTTTAACGCTTGAAAATACTCCGCCAGAGTTGTGCGGTGATATTCTTTCAAACGGAATTATGCTTGCCGGCGGTGGTGCACTTTTACCCGGACTTGCTTTTCTTATTCGTGAAAAAACGCATCTTGATGTTTATATTGCGAAGCGTCCGCTTGACTGTGTTGCGGACGGAATTATAAAGGTTATGTCGGGACCCGGATATGAAAGCGTGTTGAAGCATGCTGTAAGAAACGGCAATTAAGATGTAGTGCTAAAATTCATAAGTCAATAATATGTCTGCAAATGCAGTCAATAAATATAGGAGAAACCTAACAATGAAAGAAACGTTAAAAACAATCAATTTTAAAAACAACGACGAAAAAGCAAAGCAGAGACCTGTATTCTGCATTGTTATGGATGGTATAGGTATTGGAAAGGATAATCTTTCCAATGCTGTAAAGCATGCAAAAACACCTACACTTGATATGCTTATGAGTAAATATCCTACTCTTAAGCTCAAGGCTCATGGAACTGCAGTTGGACTTCCTTCCGATGACGATATGGGTAACTCCGAGGTCGGTCATAATGCTATAGGAGCAGGACAGGTTTTTGCTCAAGGTGCAAAGCTTGTTTCCAACTCTATTGAATCGGGACTTATGTTTGAGTCCGACGCTTGGAAGCAAATTGCTTCTGTGAAGGATACCGGTAAAACCCTTCACTTTATCGGTCTTTTCTCCGATGGTAATGTTCATTCTCATATTGACCACTTAAAGGCAATGATTGTTCAGGCAAAAAAAGAGGGAATAAGAACTGTACGAATCCATACCCTTATTGACGGACGTGATGTTGGTGAAACATCCGCACTTGACTACATTGTTCCTTTTGAAGCTTTTCTTGCCGAACTCAATGACGGTGGATTTGATGCAAAAATTGCATCCGGCGGCGGAAGAATGGCAGTTACTATGGACAGATATGAAGCAAATTGGTCTATGGTCGAAAAAGGCTGGCATACACATGTTCTTGGTGAAGGAAGACAGTTTGCGTCTGCAAAAGAAGCTGTTGAAACATACCGAGCAGAGCTTTCATGTATTGACCAGGATCTTCCTCCTTTTATTATTGCTGAAAACGGCGAGCCTCTTGGTAAAATCACTGATGGCGACAGCGTTGTTTTCTATAATTTCAGAGGTGATAGAGCTATTGAAATTTCGCGTGCTTTTGATGAAAAAGATTTTAATGAGTTTGACAGAGTTTACTATCCCGATGTAACATTCGCAGGTATGCTTGAGTACGATGGGGACAAGCATATTCCTTCGAGATATCTTGTTTCTCCTCCTGAAATCAAAGGTACAATGGGTGAATACCTTGCTAATATGGGAGTTACTCAGTATGCTCTTTCTGAAACACAGAAATTTGGTCACGTAACATATTTCTGGAACGGAAACAAGAGCGGAAAGTTTGATGATGCCACAGAAACTTATGAAGAAATAAAATCCGACGTTATTCCTTTCGAACAGAGACCGTGGATGAAGTGTGCTGAAATTACAGACAGACTTATCGAGGTTGCAGAGGAAGGAAAATATCGTTTTATGCGTGTAAACTTCCCGAACGGAGATATGGTTGGTCATACAGGTAATTATCTTGCAACTATTGTTTCTGTCGAAGCACTTGATCTTTGTCTTGCAAGAATTCTTGAAACCGTAGATAAGGTTGGCGGTGTTGCACTTATTACTGCTGACCACGGTAATGCTGATGAAATGTATGAAATTGATAAAAAGACAGGCGAGCCTAAAAAAGAAAAGGATGGCACAATGAAGTCTAAAACAAGTCATACCTTAAATCCTGTTCCTTGTATCATTTATGACAATACATTTTCTGACAACTATAAAGTTGTCGATAAAGAAGGCTACGGTCTTTCAAATATTGCCGCAACTATCGTAAATCTTATGGGGTATCAAGCCCCTTCGATCTGGGATGAAAGTATGATAGAAGTCCTCTAAATTCTAATTCAGAACGGAGAATACAGCTATGAGAACCAAATTAATTGTTTGTTCGATGTTTCTTTCCGCAATATTGGCAATATATGCTTTTTCCGCACCTTTAGACATTATAGAAGTTGAAACTTCGCAGGAGAATTTTTCATTTACTGCATCCGAAAACTCGGATGTCGCCAATAGTTACTCCGAAGTGCTTAACATAACCATCTCTAATGCCGAACAGTTCAATGCTTTTGCAAATAACGTTAACAGTGGTACATCGGGATATCAGACTGCTGTCTGTACTCTTACCTGCAACATTGACTTTGCCGGTGGAGAGCTTGTTCCGATAGGAACAGTTTCAAAGCCTTTTTCCGGAACGCTTGACGGTAACGGTTATACCGTTTATAATGCCAGAATTAAGTCTGTTAGTTATTCGGGAATTGTTGGATATCTGAAGGGTGGAGGCATTAAAAATCTTGGAGTTAGCGGATGTACTGTTAATACTTCTGTCTCATCAAACGTTTACGCAGGACTGCTTTGCGGATTTGCTGAAGGTGTTAAATCGAGCGACACTTTTATTACAAACTGCAGTGTAAGCGGAACTGTTACAGGTAAAAGTAGCGGCGCTGTTTCTAATGTAGGCGGACTTGCCGGAAAAATTATGGCTGAAAATGGTTTGTGCAAAATTACAAACTGCAGAGCAAATTGTGATATAACAGCGGATGCTGCAACTTACTGTTATGTCGGTGGATTTTTAGGAAATGCAGTTGCAATGTCTTCTGTAACCTTTACATTTACAAATTGCAGCGCTTCCGGAAATGTAAATTGCGGAAAAAATGCATCTCATATCTTTGCAGGCGGTTTTTCCGGGTATCTTAACCAGGACGAGCGCGGTTGGTCGGGATGGTTTTCCGATTCTGAAGCAGAACTATTAGCAAATAATTATAATGCTGAGAATTGTTTTGCAAGTGGAAATGTTATTACTGAAGGTTTACTGGATAATAATGCGGGCGGATTTTCCGGATACATCGGAAATCACGTTAAGCTCAATAAGTGTTACAGAGCTTCAGATAGCACCGTTACGGCATCTTTGGTGTGTACAGGTGGTACGCAAGTCCTGAAAAAAAGCTTTTCCGATCCTACTTTTTTGACAGAAACACTTCTTTATGATCTTGTAAATACATGGTATCTTGATTATAATAGTTCTCTCAGTCTGAGAGTTTTGTGCCGTACTAACGGTGCGCCGGTGTCGTTTGATGCAGCGCAAATTAGAACTAGCAATCCCGTAGGAATGAGATATCTTGCCTCTGCAAATAATCAGATGCGCTCATACAGTGCAGAATACGGATTTATTATTGCTATTGATGATAATGTCGGAGAAAATGAGCTTACATTTGACAGCGGTATTAAATATGTCAGCGGTGCTGCTTTTATACGTGATGCCGAGGATCCGGAAGACATAATATATGACATGGATGATTCGGGAGTTTTCTTCACAGGAGTGCTTGTCAATATACCCGATTATGCGTATAAAACTGTTTTTATAGCACGTCCTTATGTGAAATATATTGCTGACGGAGAGAATGTTATTCTTTACGGTGATCCTGTAAAACGCTCGCCGTATCAGGTCGCATTCAGCATATCTCAGAGTGACGAATATGAAAATATGATCGAAAGTCAAAAAAAAGTTATTGACGATATACTCTCTAGGTAAAAAAAGATACCGTGCGGATAGCATTCTGCACGGTATTTTAGAAATATTTAATTATCAGCCTTGCTACTTTAGCTCCGCGAGCTTTTCCTTTAGCATAATAAAATCACGCATCATATCATCACGCTTTCTCGGATCTCGAAGAAGTGCGGACGGATGATACACAGCACACATGAGATAATCGCCTTTTTTAAACCATTTGCCGTGTTCGGCTGTAATTTTGAAATCGGGTTTGATAATGCGCATAGCGGAAATTCTTCCGAGACACACAATCATTTTCGGACGTATTAGCTCAAGCTGACGGCGAAGATAACCTATGCATGCGTCTTCTTCCTCGGGCTTTGGATCTCGGTTTTTAGGCGGTCTGCATTTGAGAATGTTTGCGATATACACATCTTCTCTTTTTAAGCCAACCGCATCAAGGTATTTGTCTAAAAGTCTTCCTGAGGCACCTACAAAGGGAAGCCCTTGAAGGTCCTCATTTTCGCCCGGAGCTTCTCCGATAAACATCAGATCGGCGTTTTGGTTACCGCTTCCGAAAACGGTGTTTGTTTTGGTTTCGCAAAGCGAACATCCGCGACATTCATCACATTCCTTGTAAAGCTTTTCCCATTCTGTTGTATTCATAAATCTCACCACACCTTTATGTGTTTTTTGTCATTATACAACATTTTATTTGATTTTTAAATAGTTCTGCCAAATATTTCACAAAAAGTTTCAACAGTATTATTCTCACAAAGTTTATTTCCGTGTTCCTCAAGAAAAGCGAGCATAAGACTGTCTGAAACATAAGCTTTTCCGTACTCTGACAGGTATGTGTTGAAGTTTTCTGTGGATGTTCCGTTTAAAACAAGAAAATATTTACCAATGCAGGTGTAGAGTATACTTGTCCCTGTAAAACCGTCAGAACATAGTCTTTTGCAAATGGCAATGAGATTTTCACTTGATTTGAAAACTGTAATATATGTGCTGAAAATATCAATTGTGCCGCTGTCACCGAAATGACGGATTTTCCCTTCAGGCAGTTGAAATCCTCTTCTTGTTATGTACATTTCTCCTCCGCCGTCTTTCGAAGGGTAAAACTGTACATATAGCTGTGCGGTGCCGGATTCAAAACCTGTTTGCTCTTTAGCTTTATCGAGTATTTCCCGAAAAGCACGCATTGAAAGAGATTCCTCGCAATCTCCTTGGCTTGTATCAAGACCGAGATTTTTAATGTCAAGCGGCGATAGTATTATTTTGAGTTTAAGTGAATTAACTTTTATCAGTTCCATCTTGTATCTCCTGTTGTTTGGATAAAGATATTATAATATATAAGTATCTTTGTGTCACTATAATATGTTTTACAGTAATGGATTAAAATAACAAAATTACAAATTATGAGGTAAAAATGAAGCTTATAATAGCCGAAAAACCCAGTCTTGGCAGAAATATAGCAGCTGCTATAGGAAACATGTCAAAGAACGGTAACTACATGCAAAATAAAGATTATATTGTAACATGGGCTTTCGGGCATTTGTTTTCTCTTGAGGACATAGAGTACTATAATCCTTCTCCTGATGGTTCGGGAAAATGGTCCTTCGGAAATCTTCCGTGTTTTCCCGAAAGGTTTGAATTTTCCTTAAAAAAAGGTACTAACAAGCAGGTTGATGAAGGTGTAAGGCGTCAATTTGATACTATAAGACAGCTTTGCAACAGGGAAGATGTTGATACAATTATCAACGCAGGAGATGCTGACCGTGAAGGAGAAATTATTGTAAGACTTTGCGTAGACAAAGCTCTTGCATCAAACAAAAAACTCGCACGTCTTTGGCTGCCTGATCAGACTCCGGAAACAATTGTAAAAGCTCTTTCTGAAATGAAAGATGAAGCGGAATATGATAATCTTGCAAATGAAGGGCTTGCAAGAACATATATTGATTGGCTTTACGGTACTAATCTTACACGTTATGCAACACTAAGAACAGGACTTCTCTTGCGTGTAGGTCGTGTAATTGTTCCGATAGTCAAGGCAATATACGACAGGGATATGGAGATTAAAAACTTTGTGCCTGAAAAAACTTATGCAATTGTAAGTAAAGAAGTTACAAATGATGAGATTATTGAACTGACAAGTAAACTCAAGTTTACAAAGGACGAATTTGAGAAAGCAAAAGCTGCGTGTGAACAGTATAACACACAAACAGCCGTTGTTAAAACAATTAAAAAGAATAAAACTACAGTACATCCGGGTAAGCTTTATTCTCTGTCTAAACTTCAGAATGTTCTCAGTAAAAGATATAAGATGAATATGACAGAGAGCCTTGAAATTGTACAAAAGCTGTATGAAGCAGGTTATCTTACATATCCCAGAACCAACTCCGAATATCTTGCAACACCCGAAAAAGATAAGATTAAAAAGATTGTTGAGAACTTTACAAATCTCGGATACAATTTAAAATTCCGAGATGATAAAACAGTGTTTGATGACAGCAAAATCGAGTCACATTCAGCACTTACGCCTACTTATAAAGTCCCTGACAAAACAAGGCTTACAGAACGCGAAATGCTTGTGTATTCAACAGTTGTACGCAGGTTTGCAGCAGTTTTTTGTGCTGAGGCTTGTATTGCTGAAAAAACAGAAATGACGATTAGTATAGGAGAACTTGAAGATATTACCATAAAGGGCGCAGTGCTACTTGAAAAAGGTTGGACGAGATATGATGAGTATTCTTCAAAGGATAGGCTGCTCCCCAAGCTGTCAAAAGGAGATTCAGTAAACATAAAATTTGAATCCATCGAAAAGATGTCATCACCTCCAAAGCATTATACAATTGAAACGCTTAACAATTATCTTAAAAATCCGTTTCGTGAAGAAAAGGCTGCTGTAAACAAGGATGAAGATAAACGCGAGGATGATGCGGAAGACTATGCAGCAATATTTGAAGGTCTTGAGCTTGGAACCGAGGCTACAAGAACAGGAATTATTGAAAATGCCTGTAAGAGCAAATATATTGAACTGAAAAAAGATGTATACCATATATTGCCTGACGGCATATTTCTCATCGAATCGCTCGGAAATATGAACATAAATATGGATAAGTTTAAAACCAGCCAGCTTGGTCAGGCATTAAAGAAGGTATATAGAGGTGAAATTGCAGTATCCGACAGCGTAGAACTCGCAAAGCAGGAAATTTCAGCTGTATTCGACCGCAAAGAACTTCCGCCGGAAACCGATTCATATACCGGCTGTTTTGGTGATATAATTGGTAATTGCCCGCTGTGCGGCAAGGAGATTATTAGAGGCAGATACAGCTACGGTTGCCGAGGCTACAAAGAAGGCTGTAAGTTTTCCGTCAGTCTCAATATATGCTCTAGAAACATATCTGTTTCTAATGTAAAGCTTCTTATTGAAACGGGACAGACATCTAAAATTCAGGGTTTTATTTCGTCACGAACGGGAAAAAGCTTTGACGGCAGATTGAAACTCGCCGACGGAAAAGCAGTTTTTGACTTTACAGGCTGACAACTATTGACCTTGTGAGAGTATTGATTCTTGCAAGGTTTTTGCTTTATGCAAAACAACAAAATATAGTTGATTTAAATTATTAAATATATCAATCGTTGTTGTTAACGTTAACGTATTGTTTTTCATTTTTTAAAGAAATATTCGACATTTTTTGAACAATGTGTTGTAAAATTAAAATAATAAAAATTCTATGATAGGGGAGATCTGTGTGAAAAAAGTCCTGAGTATTATATTAGCGCTTTTGTTGGTTGTCAGCCCGACTGTTTGTGCTGTACCTTCTATTCAGCCTGTTGGAGCAGAGACACCGAAGAAAATTCTTGTTGCCAGTGATTTAGCAAAAAACGTTGCAGAGCTTAATGCTATAACTGTTAACCCCGGTCTCAATATTCTTACCGGAACAACCGAGCTTCTTGATGCTGAAGGTGCTTCAGCTAACATTTCCGAATGGTCTTCCATTGCCGATATAAGCGGTTTTAATCCAAGCACAGCAGCTATTATGGACAATCCTGTTAAGGATTCAACCAATATGTCAGATAAAACATATTCCGTCAAAGCGAATATAGGTTCTGCAAGTGTAACAAATACTACATATCCCGGATATAGAATTGTTTTACCTACTCCAATATCGTCTGACAGACCTATTTATACATCGGTTAAAACTGCCAAGGTAAACACCGCTGAGCATGTTAACGGTGCGTTTTTCTGGGTTTTGGGAGCAACTTCTGTTAAAACTAAGGAAGTAAGCGCTTTTAATATTTCTACAAACGATGGATGGAAGTCTTTTGATTCTGTCATGAATTATACTGTTACTGATGCCGATAATAATGTAGTTAACCTTGATGCAATTAAGTTTCAGCATACAGATTATGCAGGAAATGTAAATCCTACTACCTTCTGCTATGATGATATGGGACTTTTCCCTGCATATAAAATTACCTATTATAATCAAGACGGTTCTCAAGTAATTGCTATTGATTATGCAATTCTTGATGAAAATGGCGATATAATTACTTCTTATAAGCCTAAAACTTACATTTCGGGAGATACTGCATACACGGAATGGTCGGAAACAATTTCCGGTAACGTGACAAAGTCTGTTTCTCTTAATAACGAGGACGTCAGTCTTTACGCTGTAGGTACATCTGTTCCTGTTAAAGAAATTACAGCTACAAAATACGGGCTCGGGAAAATCGGTTCTGAATCTATGCTTACTGCTGTTCTCGGAGACGGAGTTTCTGTTGATGAAGAAGATATCACATGGAGTGTCAGTGGAACGGCTGTTAAGATTTCTTCGTCTTCAAAGGGAAGCAATGTGTCTGTAACTGCTGTAGAATATGGCAGCAGTGATGTTACGGTTGATATTTCGGGCAGCAAAAAGACCATCACAATAAAAGTTCTAAATCCTACCGAATTCGAGTTCAACAACAGTTCTGATGCAGAAGTATTTACAGGTGCAGATGTTGAACATCTTAGCGGCGGCAGTGTTAAAATAACTTCCGATACTGAAACAACCTTTACATTTGCGCCCGGTGTTGATGTCAAGTATTCTCCCAACATGGTTATTCGCGCTAAAGATCTTGGAACAGACGCAGCACTTTCTGTTTCTTTCGGGGAATGGAACGAAAGCATTGAGCTTATGAGCGGTATTGCGGATTATAACGAATTCGTAGTAGATCTTTCTCCTATAATTCATGACTTCGCAAGTACCGATTCCCTTACTTTCTCACTTGCTGCAGCAAGCAATATAGAAATTGACAGTATAGCCTTCTATCCCGAATTCGATTCCGAGTCATATCTCAGTCTTGATACTTCGGCTACATATCTTACAGGCACCAGCGAAACTGTTGCGGTTATGCCGGTTATAGAAAGTAATATTACTCACGTAGACAAGAGTATAATTTGGGATGTATACGATGAAAACGGTGTTGCAAACGTAGATATAAATGATAACGGCGCTGTTGTTTCTTCAAAGGCCGGTTCGGGTCTTATAACCGTTACTGCTACTCTTGAATCCGATGCTTCAAAATCTGAATCTATTGATATTTATGTTTCGGATACTTATTCAAATGTCGATACAATTGTAGTAATCGAAGCATCTTCAAATGTAATTACAAAAGATGCTGAAAGAGTAACCGTAACCGGAAAAGCATTCTCAAAGAATAAAAATGCTGATGACGGCGTTACATTCTCATACAACGACGATTCTATTGCAAGAGTTGCGCAAAATAATAACGGCTGTGTAGTTCTTGAGGCAATGACGAACGGAACTCTGGTTGTTACAGCTGCTTCTGTAAGTAATAACAGTGTTACAGCAAACATATCAATAAAAATAGCCAATCAGCGTGAAAAGTATGCTTCTTATAATATAAGATATCTTGCTACCGGAAACTCCTTCCTTAATCACAGCGCGTTTGATGGTTGGACATGGTCCGATCCCGAAAACGGTTCAAGAGGAATGGCTGCATCTCTTGTTGAAAACGACTATTTCCATAAGACGCAGTATTATCTTGCAAACAGCGACGATTATAAAGCTAAGGTTACTGCAAAGCAGCTTGACGGCTCCGGATTTGAATCATATGTAAGTACAGACCGTACTGCAAAAGATTATCTTGATCATTCGTATATTACAAGTCTTAAGAATCAGTTAGAAACATTTAAGCCTAACATATTCACAATCCAGCTTGCTGAAAATGTTAAGTGCGATGACAATGAAGCTCTTGAGCTGTTCTATGATACCTTCTACGGCTTTGTTGCCAAAAACAAGCCCGAAGATTGTATTGTTGTTGTAATTACCCTTTTCGGACTCAATAACAGATCAAAAGCAACGATAAAAATGGCAGAAAAATACGGATTCCTTGTTAACGACATGACTTTTGTAAATACCTACAACGGCCTTTCTCAGCAGCAAAACCCGTACTATGCTTTTCTTGAGTATCCGGATTTTTCACCCTCTCAGCGGCCTGATAAGGTAGAATTCAGAACACATCCCGGAGATTACGGTCATAATGCAATAGCCGAGGGGAACATTGAACAGATAAATAAACTACTCACCAAAACACTTACACCTGAATTTATTTATCTTCCTACCTCTCTTGAAATTTCCGGCGACAACTTTATTACATCTGAAAACGGTACATCTAAATATGCTGTAAAAGGTGATCGTGATAACGTTGATACAACAGTAATCTGGTCAGTTGATAACGAAAACATTGCAACAATTACGGATGACGGGTTGCTTACTGCGGTAAATAACGGAACTGTTATAGTTAAAGCTACAAGCGTATATGACTCTGACGTTTATACAACAAAAGCTGTTACCGTTACCGGTCAAACTCCTTGTTATACTGTCACCTATGCTGCAGGTGCCGATGATGAATCTATCGCCGGACTTCCCGAAAGCTTTGCTTACGCAAAGGGCGAATATGTTCTTTCTGCAGCGTCTCCTACTCGTAATGGTTATAAGTTTGCAGGCTGGTCTCTTGCAGAAAACGGAACCGTAATAACTACAGCTACAATTACTGCAAATACTACAGTATACGCTGTATGGAAGGTCGCCGACAACTGGACATTTGAAACTGACGGCAATTTTGAAGGCATTACTATCGGTGCATTTAATACATCTGTTAAGGACGGCGTTGCAAGCGGTATTTCCTATGAAGGAGGTCTTGCCGTAGTTGCCTCTGAGCTTATTCTTGACAGTGCAAATTATGAAAAGCTCAGAGTAGTAACAAGCTTTTCAAGCGACGAAGAAAATCAGGAATTGACAGCGAAGATTACTACTACCGTCGGTGAGTATAATTTCAAGGTTGCTATTGAAGATGCTCAAATGAATGAATATGTATTCAGTGTAGCAAATCTAGAAGGTACTATAACCGGTTTTGAAATCAAACCTTCTATGCTTGAGTGCTCAATAAGCCTTGACGAAATTGAATTTACAAGATGCCCTGCGGCTGTTAGAAATCTCAGAGTTCAAAGACCTAATATGTCTGTTAACGCAGGTGATGCTACATATTATATAAAAAAGCTTACAATTTCATCAGGTGCATCGATTACTTTCAAAAACGGTACGTTTGTTATCGGGGAAATAGACGGTGATGCAAGTGTTATTACATTAAGCGATGCAAACCTTATTACAAGTGCTCAAATCGAGGGATATGCTTCTGTTAATCTCGGTCCAAAGGAATATGAAAGCAACATAAGATATCTTCAGATAAACGGTGTCACAACCGAAATGAACGAACGCTCCAACACACTTGGTTTAATATGTGATAAAGAAACAATTGCTGTTGTTACCGAAAAGGAAGGAGATACTTTTGTATCGGTTGCATACTACTGCTTTAACAACGGTACTGCCGGAGAGATTGATATTTTTAAAAATGCTTTGACCGCAAAGCAAGGAGCTTCTCTCAGAACTGATGAATATACAGGTATCCGCTTCCGTGCAGGTATTACTCATTCTGCGAGAAATACAACAGATGGATATAATATCACTGAATACGGTTATATAGTTGCACGCAAAGATCAATTGACATCAGCCGGTGCTGAACTGAACTTTGATTTTCCGAAGATTATAAGCGGTACGGCATATGTTAAGAATGAATCCGGTGCAGTTGATAAGGATTATGTATTTGATACAAATAATACTGAGATCATCTTCACCGGCCTTATGACTAATATTCCTCAAGCTCACTATAACACAAAGCTTGTTGCGAGACCTTATATGAGAATAAAAACCGTAAACGGCACGCATGTTGTATACGGAGATTCAACGGAAAGAAGTATTTATGAAGTAGCAAAAGCCGTACTTGCTGACCCGAATAACGGTCTTACCGATGAAGAACTTGACATTGTTAATAATATTATAAACAAAGCACAACCCGATAATGAAATTTTCTTCCCGGCTGATGATTTGTATAAATAATTTACATCAAAATCTGTACGCGGTACTCGAAAGAGTGCCGCATTTTTTGTGCTTATGATTTAAATTACGTTAACACCATATGAAATGGTTGAACTGAGAATCTTTATAATCAGTTTCGTAAAAAAACGCATGTTAACAATGTGTTAATTATGTGAACTGAATATCAGAGCTTTTATATATATTTACCAATGATTTTCAAATAATTGCTATAAAACAGAAACAAAATGTTGTTGAATATTACCAAACATCGTAAACAGCAGCTCGGCTGTTAACTTCGGGTTTACATGTTATTAAAGAATTGATATTGTTATTTACTTGATTAATGTGTAAAATACTCTTGGATATTTCCAAATTTATAATTATTATTAGGAGATGTGTTTATGAAGAGATTTCTAAGCATCGTACTAGCATTGTTGATGGTTGTTACGCCGACAGTATGGGCAGCGCCGACAATGCAAACCGTAGAGTCGGCACAGGAAACCGTGGCAGAGGTTGTTGCTGCCGAAGACGCGGCACTTTCAGGTGCTGTGACAACAAAACCCGGACTTAATATGCTCACGGGAACAACTGCATTACTTAACGCAGAAAGCGATAATGCAAGCTTTGCAGACATTACCAATGTTATGTCCGCAAATAATTTCAACAGTACAACATATGCAGTTGTTGACAACCCTGTCATCGTCGCATCAAATCCTTCGAGCAAGGTTTATACTGCGACAGCGCCGATTATTGAGATACCTGACAGTTATGCTTATTTTCATCCCAGTATAAAAATTAATTTTGATCCTAAATTTGAAGATGAAAGACCAATTTACACCTCGTTTAAGGTTGCTAAAATTAATAACGGTGAACACACTTCGAATTCTTCTTCGTGGATTCTCACAGATGAAAGCCAGGGAATTGTTAAATCTTTCTCCGTTTCTACAAATGCAGGACGGACAGTAATTGATGATGTATATGATTACAGTAATTCTGCTAATCCTGCTGTAAATGACGGTTATCTGAACTACATCAGTTTCCAGCTTACATCTGTTGATGCAAACGTTAGTCCTACAACCTTTTATTTCGATGATATAGGTCTTTATCCTTCATACAAGGTTACATATATGGACTCTACAGGCGCAAATGAACTGTATTCCGAATATGTTCTTTTGGATGAAAACAAGAATATCATGACAAGCATAGATGTTACATCTGAAGTTTTCGACAGTGTATATTACGAATCATGGTCCGACACCATAGGCGGAGATGCCATTGAAAGCTATACACTTGCAAATGAGGACGTTGTTCTTTATGCAACAGGAGCAGGAGTTGACGTTGTTTTGAACGGTTTTACAACAGATAAATCCGAACTTAGCTATGTTGGTGAAACAACAACATTGACTGTTGATTTTGAAGGTAATCTTGATGTAGACTACAGTGATGTCAAATGGAGTGTAGAAGGTGACGCCGTAAAGCTCAGTGCAATGTCAGGTAAAACTGTTACTGCTACTGCAAACGCTTACGGTAACGCTACAGTTACTGTAACATTTGACGGAATGTCGAAGTCGATTCCTCTTAATGTTGTTGATGCTTTTGACATTGTTTCAGATAGTACATATGTAACAGGTGATGCTGATGCAACTATCACTCTTACGTATAAGAATGATTATAATTCTCCTGTTACTTGGAGTAAGGTTGATGAAGGTAATGTTGCAACCCTTACTGTTAACGGCGACAATACGGCAACACTTGCTTGTGCAGGCGGTTCAGGTCTCGTTGCTGTTACAGCTACTCTTGATTCTAATACAGCTAAAACAAAAACAATTTATTTATATGTAACAGAGCAGGTTATTGCCGGTGATGATGCTACAACTGTTGTTGCCGGAACTGCTTCTACAACAGTTATTGCAGAAGATGCCGGCAGTGCAAATATTATTGCAAAGTCTTATACTAAGGGCGTTGCTGCTCCATATGATGTTGTATATACCGTAAATGACAATTCGCTTGCTAAGCTCATAAACAATGCAGACGGTTCTGCAACAGTAGAAGCAATAAAGAACGGAACTCTTGTTGTTACTGCTACATCTGTTTATGACAATAACGCAGTTGCTGAATTTACTATTGAAATTTCCAATCAGAGAGAAAAGTTTGCAAAGTATGAATTCCGTTATCTCGCACTTGGTAACTCCTTCCTCAACCACGGCGAATACAGTGGTTGGACATGGGATGACCCTGAAAATGGTGCAAGAGGTATGGCGGCTTCAAAGGTTGAACTCGACTACTTCAACAGAACGAAATATCATCTTACTCATAACCCTGGATATGTGGCTGATATTGATGCTGTTAAGTTCGGCGGCGCTAACTGGGAGCAGTCTCTTGTTGCAGATCTTGTCACCGATATAGTAAACGATACTGCACTTACAGATGAGCAAAAAGAAAGTAAGATTATTGCTAAGGCTACCGAAACTGCCAAGACCGGAACAAACTTTGTCTCGTCCCTTACAGAGAAGCTTAAAACATATAAGCCAAACATTCTTACCATTCAGCTTGCTGAAAATGTAAGATGTATGAATGCTACGGCTCTTGAAGCTGCATATGATGTATTGTATGGTACAATTGCCAAAAACAAACCTGAGGATTGTATTGTTGTTGTTATTACAATGTTCAGCAATGATGTCAGAACACAGGTGCCGGTCAAGGTGGCTAAAAAGTATGGATTCCTTGTAAATGATATGTCATTCGTTTCTACATGGCATACAAGTCAGACTCCTGCTGTTACATCTTATGAAAACCCTTATTATGCATACGAACAGTATAAGGACAGCCCGACTGTTGGTAAATTCGGTTCACATCCCGGTGACTATGGTCATAACGCAATTGCAGAAGGAAACGTTAAACAGATTAACTCTGTACTTGCATCTAAAATTGAATCTGAATTCATTTATTTGCCTTCTGATTTGACAATCAACGGCGCTGATACCATTACTGATGTGAATGGCAGCGAGCTTTATACTGTTAATTCTGATCCTTCGGATGCTGCAACAGAAGTAGAATGGTCAGTAGACAATCCCAATATCGCGTATATTTCCAACGAAGGTGTTCTTACTGCTGTTAATAACGGACAGGTTGTTTTGACTGCTACAAGCACATATGACAAATCCGTGGTTGCTACTAAGACTGTTACAGTTTCCGGCCAGGCACCTTGCTTTACGGTAAGCTATACTGCAGGCACAGACGACACCAGTGTTGCAGGACTTCCTGAAAGCTTTGAATATGCAAAGGACGAATTTGTTCTTTCTTCTGCAGTTCCTACACGTAACGGATATAAATTTGCCGGCTGGTCTCTTAAGAAAGATGGACCTGTTATAAAAACTGCAGTAATTGAAGAGGACACTACGATTTACGCAACATGGGAATATGCATATAAGTGGACATTTGATACAGATGGAGATACTGAAAGCCTTGGATACGCAGGCGTATTCCATGCAAAGGCTGCAAACGGCATCTTCAGCGGTATGTCTTTTGAAACAGGTCTTTCTGTATACTTTGATCATCTCTTGCTTGACAGTTCACTTTATACTGACTTCAGATTCAAGATGCTCGTTGGTAGTACCGAAAGTAATCAGAAGCTCAATATTACTGTAAATACTACAGACGGTGATGCTAAATTTACTGCTGATATTACAGATGCGGAAATGCATGAGTATACATTCAGTCTTAAAGATATTACCGGTACTATCACAGGCTTTGAAATTGCACCTTCTCCTTTGAATGCAACAATAGAAATTGATGAAATTGAATTTGTAAGAGTTCCCGGTGCTGATTATCTCAATATCAGCGAAGAAAACACTGTTATTGATGCTAATAACATAGTATATCTTGTTGGTACACTTAACATTGCTGATGGCGCATCCGTTATTCTCAAGAACGGTATATTTGTAATTGATGATATAACAGGCAACAAAGCAATAACTCTTGAAGATGCTAACCTTATCACTGAAGCCGATATTGAAGGTTATGCTGTTATCGATCTTGGCGAAAAAGCTTCTGCTGATAATACAAGATATGTTCAGGCAAACGGTCTTACATATGCGGTTAATGAAAGAGAAAACAAGCTCGGCCTTATATTCGACAAAGAAACTATTGTAACCATAACCGAAAAGAATGCAGATGCATTTGTGTCTTCAACATATTACTGCATTAATAACGGTGTTGTATCTGTGATTGATACATTCACAAATGCACTTACATCAAAGCCCAGTGCACAGATGAGAATCGATGAACACACAGGTATACGTTTCCGTGCAGGTATTACTCATACAGCAAAAAATGCAACAGGTAAATATAATGTAGTTGAATATGGTTACGTCGTTGCTCGTGCCGATCAGCTTGAAGAAACAGGCTCGCAGCTTAACTTTGACTTTTCAAATGTTGCAAGCGGAACTGCTTACCTTAAGAATGACGGCGGTGTTGTGACAAAGAATTATGTGTATGAAATGCTTGACGATGAGACTATTTTCACAGGTGTTCTTACCAACATTCCTAAGCAGTACTACACAGCTGTTCTTACTGCAAGACCATATATGAAGGTGAAGACCGAAAACGGTATTCATATCATTTACGGTGATGTTATTTCAAGAAGTATATATCAGGTAGCTCGCGCGATACTCGCTGATGAAAACAACGGTCTTTCTGAAGAAGAGCTTACAATCATCCGCGACATTGTCAATTCTGTTCAGCCCGACAACGAAACCTTCGTTGACATCGGCGGACTTTGGTAATTAGTATTATCCAATAATTTAAGCGGTGCCTTTCGGTGCCGCTTTTTCTTGTTATTTGTTTTGCATGTTAATACCGGGTTAACGTTATGTTAAAATATAACACTATATTTTTCCTTGCATGTATTGTAAAATAAATATGGATTTTTCCAAATATAAAATTAAAAGGAGAGTAAATTATGAAGAAAATTCCAAGTATTTTCCTTGCATTGATTTTGGTTTTCACATCGACAGTGTGGGCGGCGCCGACAATGCAAACCGTAGAGACGGCTCAGGAGGTTGTAGAAGTGGCTGAGGCTTCACAGGAAAAGGCAAAGCTTTCATCAACAACTCCTGCACAAAAATCAATCAAACCCGGACTTAATATGGTAACCGGAACAACAGAATTGCTTGATGCTGAGGGCGAAAATGCAAGCTTTTCTGACATTTCGGACGTTTTTCAAATTGTATCCGGAAATGCTTCCACAGGAGCTGTTGTATTGAATCCGAATAAAAACGGTAACAGCTCAAATCATGCGTATGCATTTTCAGCTAATCTTTACACAGAGGGAAGCGACTATTTTTACCCCAGATTGAATTTGGATATCAATCCTAATATCCCAAAAAGAGAAATCTATGTGACGTTCAAGGTTGCAAAGGTTAACAAAGGTAGCTACACTACCGTTGACCAGTCATGGCTTATTTGTGATGATGCTATAATCAAATCGTTCAGCGTTGTTCCCAATGCTGATTGGGTTAGTATCGCAGAGCAGCACGAGCTTGGTGATGCCGGTAAAAGTTATGATACTCCTACTACTATAAACTACATTACTATTCAAACTTCAAGCTCTAAGGCGAATCCCACTCCTACAACCATACTGGTTGACGATATCGGAATATTTCCTGCATACAAAATCACATATATGAACAGTACAGGTGAAACAGAGCTGTATTCTGAATATGTTCTTTTTGATGATAACGGTAACATTTTGGAAACTCTTGATGTTGCTTCTAAGGTTATTGATAATAAATTCTATGAGTCGTGGTCTGATTCAGTCGGTGGTACTGCAATAGATACCTATGCTCTTGAAAATGAAGACGTAGTTCTTTATGCTTTGAATGATGGTGTTGAGGTTGAGTTTACAGGCGTTTCTGCAGGAAAGACAGAGCTTAGCAATATCGGCGAGGAGACTGAATTGACAGCTGACTTTGTTGGAGATATCAATGTTAACACTGACCTTAAGTGGAGTGTTACAGGCAATGCTATAAAGCTTAGCTCTACAACAGGCGGAAAGGTTACTGCAACTGCGGTTGACTTTGGAGAATCCACTGTTTCTGTTACTTATGGCGAAACAATCACAAAATATATTGATATTAAAGTAGTTGATGCTTTTGACATAACTTCAACAAGCACTTACGTTACAGGTGATTCTGAAGCTGTACTTTCTCTTACATCCAAGAATGACTATTCATTGTATGATAATATTGATTGGACACTCACAGACGAAGAAAGTGTCGCAGAACTTACTGTTAACAATGATGGAACAGCGACTGTTAAATCATCACAAAACGGTTCTGGAGTTGTTTATGTAACGGCAACACTTAAATCAAACAAAGAAAAAACGAAGACAATTGAATTATATGTAACGAGCGAAAACGATGCTTCGACAACTGTTGTAAAGGGCACTGCTTCTGCAACCGAAATTACAACAGATGCAGGTACATTAACTATTGCCGCAAAATCATATTCAAAAGTATCTTCTGCATCATATGAAGTAACATATTCTATTAATGATACTTCTTTGGCAAAACTTTCAAACAATTCAGATGGCTCAATTACTGTAGAGGCTATAAAGAACGGTACTCTTGTTGTTACTGCAACTTCAGTTTATGATCCGGTTGCAACAGCTACTTTTGGAATTGAAATTTCAGAACAGAGAGAAAAGTTTTTGAAATATGATTTCCGTTATATTGCACTTGGTAACTCGTATCTTGACCATGGTGCATCCGAGGGCTGGCCTTGGGCTGACCCCGAAAACGGCTCAAGAGGCATGGCTGCTTCTCGCGCCGAACTTGACTACTTCAATAGAACAAAATATTACCTTACACATAATGAAAACTATGTTGCCACCATCAACGCGGAAAAGGTTGGAGGTCCTGCATGGGAGAGCTCGTTGACTACGGACCTTGTTAAAGATATTCTTGATGACACAACGCTCAGTGATGCTGAAAAGGAAGAGCGGATTATTGCAAGAGCTACAGCGACTGCAAAAACCGGCGGAAGCAATTTCATTGCTACAATTCAAAATAAGTTCAAAACATTCAAGCCGAATATCCTCACAATTCAGCTTGCTGAAAACGTAAGATGTATGAACGAGACAGCTCTTGAGGCGGCATATGATGTTTTGTATGGTGCTATTGCTGAGAGCGTACCCGATGACTGTATAGTTGTAGTTATTACTCATTACGTCGCAAGTGATGTAAGAACCAAGGTTCCTATGAAGATGGCTGAAAAGCACGGCTTCCTTATAAACGATATGACTTTTGTTGAAGGATATTCAACTCCATCAAAATATAATAATCCTTATTTGGCTTACAGCCAGTATCCGGACAGCCCGAGAATTGAGGCAATCGGCGGTCATCCGAGCGATACGGGCATGGATGCGATAGGAAAAGGTAATGCAGAACAAATCAACTCCGTGCTTTCCTCTAAGATAGCTTCTGAATACATTTATTTACCGAAAGAATTAACCATTAACGGACCCGACGCGATTACAACAGAAAACGGAATCGATTATTATACCACTTCTGCAAATCCGGTTGATGCTGAAACCGATGTTATATGGTCTGTTGACAATGAAAACATTGCTTATATAACTGATGCCGGTATTCTTACAGCTGTTAATAACGGAACTGTAGAAATTACTGCAACAAGTGCATATGACAATTCTGTTATAGCGACTAAAACCGTTACCATCACCGGACAGACACCGTGTTATACACTTAACTACGAAGCTGGTGCAGAGGACGAATCTATAGCTGGCATTCCTGAAAGCTTTGCATATGCAAAGGGAGAAACTGTTCTTTCCACTGATATTCCCACACGTAACGGATATAAGTTTGCAGGATGGTCCCTTACAAAGGACGGACTTCCTGTTGCAACTGCAACAATAACTGCTAACACGACAGTTTATGCAACCTGGGAATATGCTTATGAGTGGTCATTCGATACAGACGGAAACTATGAAAGCATCGGACATGCAGGCATGTTCAATAGCTCTGTAAAAGACGGTTTGTTTACAGGTATGCCTTATGAAGGTACATGCTCTATCTATTTCAACACTCTTTTGCTTGACTCGTCGCTTTATAACGATTTTAAAGTGAAGATACTTGTAAGCAGCAGTGAAGCTAAACAAAAGCTTAATGTTACTATTAAGACAACTGGCGGTGACATTAAATATATTGCTGATATTCTTGATGCTGAAATGCATGAATATTCCTTCAATCTCTCCGATGTATCAGGAACAATTACAGGCTTTGAAATCGTTCCTTCTGTTATGAATGCAACTGTATCGGTAGACGAAATTGAATTTGTAAGAGTCCCCGGTGCTGATTATCTCAATGTTAACCAAGCTAATACAGTTATTGACGCAAATGATACCGTATATCTTATTGGCAACCTCAACATCGCCGAAGGTGCATCTGTAGTTCTTAAGAACGGTGTGTTTGACATTGATGAAATAACAGGTGCAACAGATAAGATTACTCTTGAAGATGCAAATCTTATTACAGCTACTGATTTCGAGGGCTATGCTCTTATTAATCTCGCTGAAAGAGCTTCTACCGGCAATACAAGATATGTACAGGCTAACGGTCTTACATACGAGGTTAACGAAAGAGGCAACAAGCTCGGTCTTATATTTGACAAAGAGACAATTGTCACCGTAACAGAAAATAACGCAAACAATTTTGTTTCATCTGCATACTATATCATCAATGACGGTGTAGCTACGGAAATTTCAGTTTTTGAAAATGCTCTTACAGCAAAACCCGGTGCCCAAATCAGAACTGATGAAACTTCCGGAATTCGCTTCCGTGCAGGTATTACTCATACCGCAAGAGCAGCTGCAGACGAA
Source organism: Eubacteriales bacterium (assembly GCA_045540015.1). GTDB lineage: Bacteria > Bacillota > Clostridia > Oscillospirales > CAG-382 > UMGS1387. Next base: position 63,442 of record JAZQGP010000052.1, on the reverse strand, counting down.
TACAAAGTGGTTGAATACGGATATATTGTTGCGCGTGCAGACCAACTCGAAGAATCCGGTTCCCAGCTTAACTTTGATTTTAAAAATATTGCAAGCGGCGCTGCATATTTGAAAAACGACAACGGAGTTGTTACCAAGAACTATATTTTTGAAAACAGTGATGAAGAAATTATATTTACAGGACTTCTTACTAACATCACTGATGAATATTATACATCTGTTCTTTCCGCAAGACCATATATGAAGATTAAGACTAAAAACGATGTCCATATAGTTTACGGTGATGTTGTTTCAAGAAGCATATTCGATGTTGCATATGCTGTGCTTAAAGACGATAACAACGGTCTTTCAGAAGAAGAGCTTGAATTTGTTCAAAGTATAGTCGATTCTTCTCTGTCTGATGATGAATCCTTTATTGATGTTGACGACCTTTTGAAACAGTTGACATGAGAAGTTGGAGTTGAATAAAATTAATCTGCAATTTTCTTCGGAGATTCTGTGGCATATGGTTATTTAACAAGTGGAAACGGATTCGGATATTATGCAGATTGGTTTGTTGATTTCAGCTCATATAAAAATGTTGCAAGAAACATCGTCTACAACGATAGAGATTTCACTGTAGTGGAATAGGCTGTTTCGTGTTTGTAATTAAAAAAGCGGTGTTTTAGAAGCGTACTGTTAAGGACAGTTTACAAAACCCGAAGCAAAATTTTTGCTTCGGGTTTTATTGTATGAGGTTTTAGGATATCCTAAATATTCGGAAGATGCTATACATCTTCCTTGCTTGTTACAGTGCCGGACAAAATTGTCAGTGTATTAAAATTTATGTTACTTTTAAATTTGAAATTGTATTTTTGTATTCTTTTGGAGATACTCTAAGTATGGATTTGAATGTTTTAGAAAAATATACATAATCAGCATATCCGCACTGCCCAGCTATTTGCTGCAATGAAAGCGTATTTGCATATATTTCAATCAGAAAAGCAGCATGCTTTATTCTTATGTCTGTCAAAAAAACATTTGGTGTTTTACCGGTGACCTTTTTAAAATGTGACCTGATATAGTCTTCCGAATAACCACTTTTTTGAAGCAAATGACGCAAGTTTATATTGTAATCGTAAAAGTTATTTTCGATTTCATATATAATTTTATTAACCGACACACTAATATTATTTGCAGCACTTATATACTGTAAAATAAAATGTATATAAGCAGTACATAGTTTAGAAACATAGTTGTTGTTTTTGTGGCGATTATTATATATCATTGTAGCAAGCATCTTACCTTCTTTTTGTTTATTATCAAAGAGGGTAACAGTATCTTTAAAGAGTAGAAGGTTTTCAAATTCACCGCCGACCGATATATTTTTAAAGCCATTTTTCGATGTTGAGCCGTGTTCCATCCCAGGTGGAACAATAATAATACTTCCCGGAGAAAAAGGATAGTCCGTGTTTTGTGTACGAAGTTCACCTGTTCCTTGCAAATAAAGCATAATTTCATAATTATTATGCTTATGCATTGGATATGTCTTTATACCATCCTGAGTACAGTTTATTTGTAAATTCATAATATCACCCATACTAATTATAGCATAAATCTATGTTTTATACAAGTACTTTTATAAAAAATTATAACGATGTAAACATGATTCATGTTATAATGAACATATAAAGGAGGCGCTGTTATGAAACAAATAAAAGGATTACAAAAAGGTATGGGTATTGGCGGCTGGCTTACGAATTATAAGCGTTTCAACGTTTTGCCGCAAGATAAAAGACTAAAGATTACAATAGGAGATATGGAACATTTCCAAAGCTACATTACTGAAAAGGATGTTGCATATATAGCATCGCTTGGAATGGATCATATTCGTTTAGGTTTTGACCAAATAGTATTAGAGGAGAGTCCGTATAAATACCGAGAAACAATTCTGCATATTTTGCAGGAGTTTGCAGGCTGGTGTAAGAAGTATAATTTGCGGTTGGTTTTGAATATGCACAAAGCTATCGGCAACTATTGCGATATTTTAGAAGAAAGCGGACTTATGCAAACTGAAGAACTTCAGAACAGATTTATTGCTGTGTGGTTAAAGCTTGAAGAAGTATTTTCGGACGATAACACCATTATTTTTGAACTTTTAAACGAGGTTGTCAGTGCGACTGCCGATGAATGGAATTATGTTGCTGAAAAAACAATCAATGCGATTAGAAATCTTAACAAAGACCGTTTGATAATAATCGGAGGTATAGAATGGAACAATCCTCCCGGGCTTGATTACATCAAGGTATATAATGATGAAAATATCATTTATACATTCCATTGCTATGCACCGCATGAATTTACACATCAGCAAGGAGTGTTGCAAGCAGGACCGCTGTATTATAACCGAAAAATGCCGTATCCGACAGATGATATTGAACGCTATAGAGATTATCATAGACTTTTTGGCAGGGAAAATGCTTACAGTGACTTTGATAAAATGGATATTGAATTTTTAAGGAAATATCTTGAACCTGTAAAGAGATTTATCGAAAAACACCCTGATAAAATTTTGTGGTGCGGCGAATTTGGTACAATTCGTCATTGCAATATAAAATGGCGTGAAAACTGGATGCGTGATATGATAACAATATTAAAAGAATGGGACATTCCCTATTGTGTATGGAATTATTTAAGCACCCCGAATGACGGTAATAGATTCAGCCTTGTTGATGATGATAACCGCATAATATTAAGCGAAGAATTAGGAAAAATAATCTGCGGAGAAATAGAATGAGCATATTATTTCTGGGTTTAAGTATCATATTATCAAGTGTGCGCAACATTCTTTCCAAAGGTGTATCGGAGTTAAAGTTTGGAACAAAACAATTCTTTTTGACGCAAGCGTGTATTTTTATTTGCGGTAGTCTTGTTCTGATTTTGGTTACAAATCAAAACTTTGAACGCCCGACCTTACCGACGCTTTTTTATGCCACCCTTTACGGCATTCTGCTTTTGTCGGCACAGTACTGTTACACTTCTGCACTGAAAAAAGGTAATATCGGTATTTGCTCCACCATTTATTCTCTCGGGTTTATTTTTCCTACGCTATCCGGAAGCCTGTTTTGGAACGAGAGATTAACAGGATTGAACATAATCGGTATCCTTATGGTTGTTCCAACAATTATTGTTTCTGGAATGCCTGCATCAAAAAACGGACAACAAAAAAATATCAATACATATATTATTCCTTTAATATCTGCCATGCTTTCATCCGGTGGACTTGGAATCATGCAAAAGGTACAACAAAATTCACATTATCCGGAGCAAAAGAATTTCTTTGTAATTTCGGCATTTGCTTTGGCCGGTACTATTTCATTTCTGATTTCTTTATTTGCAAAGAGAGAACCGCAAATAAAAATTGGCAGGAAGAAACTGATTTTTTGCGCCGGTATCGGAGTTGCTTTCGGACTTTGCAATCTGCTCAATACAATTCTCGCCGGGCAACTTGACAGCGCAGTATTTTTCCCTGTGTTGAATATTGGCACAATTTTCTTCTCTATTGTGTCAGGAATTATTTTCTACAAAGAAAAAATATCAAAAAATGATTTGATTGTTTTCCTTTTGGGAATTATATCAATTCTTTTAATAACAAATGCATAACGGAGATGCATAAATAAGCATCTCCGTTTTTACTGTCCTTAAGAACACTCACGCTTTGGACACCGCTTTTTCTTTTAATGAAATTGTGCAAAAAAAAAAGGACTGTCAGCGACAGTCCTCAAAATACTATTTAACGGTATATAATTAGCAAATACCCTGAGCCATCATAGCTTCAGCAACCTTCAAGAAGCCTGCAATGTTTGCACCGGCGAGAAGATTACCTTCCATACCGTATTCTTTTGCAGCGTTAGCACAGCTGTTATAGATATTTACCATGATTGTGTGAAGCTTTTCGTCAACTTCTTCGGGAGCCCAGGAGAGTCTCATGCTGTTCTGGCTCATTTCGAGAGCGGAAACAGCAACACCGCCTGCGTTAACAGCCTTTGAAGGAGCAACAACAACGCCGTTTGCCTGGAGGTATTCAATTGCCTCGTTAGTTGTGGGCATGTTGGAAACTTCTATGTAATACTTGATGCCGTTAGCAACAATCTTCTTAGCGTCTTCGAGCTGAACTTCGTTCTGAGTAGCACAAGGCATGATAACGTCAGCCTTAATGCCCCAAGGCTTTTCACCCTTGTGGAATTCAGCACCAAACTTGTCAGCATAGTCCTGAACCTTATCACGTCCGCTTGCACGCATTTCAAGCATGTATGCAGCCTTTTCGGTTGTGATACCGTCTTTGTCATATACATATCCGTCGGGACCGGAAATTGTAAGAACCTTACCGCCAAGGTGGTTAACCTTGAGAACAGCACCCCATGCTACGTTACCGAAGCCGGAGATAGCGAATGTCTTACCCTTAATATCGTCGCCGCAACCCTTAAGAACTTCGTTACAGTAGTAAACTGCACCGTAGCCTGTTGCTTCAGGACGAACATAGCTTCCGCCGTAAGAAATTCCCTTGCCGGTAAGAACTGCATTTTCAAAGTTGTTGCAGATTCTCTTGTACTGACCGAAGAGGTAACCGATTTCTTTTCCGCTTACGCCGATGTCACCGGCAGGAACGTCTACATGAGAACCGATGTGTCTGTAAAGCTCTGTCATAAAGCTCTGGCAGAATCTCATGATTTCTCCATCACTCTTGCCTCTGGGGTCAAAGTCGGAACCGCCCTTACCGCCGCCGATGGGAAGGCTTGTAAGAGAATTCTTGAATGTCTGTTCAAATCCGAGGAACTTGATGATGCTGAGGTTTACGGAAGGATGGAAGCGAAGACCACCCTTATAAGGACCGATAGCGCTGTTAAACTGAACTCTGTAGCCTCTGTTAACTTTTACGTTGCCGTTGTCGTCAACCCACGGAACTCTGAACATAATCTGACGTTCAGGCTCAACAAGTCTTTCGAGAAGTGCTGCCTTCTCATACTCCGGATGCTTTTCAATTACGGGTATAAGGGAGGTAAGAACCTCTGTTGCAGTCTGGATGAATTCGGGCTGATCTGCATTTTTAACCTTCAGCTCGTCTAATACTCTTTGTACGTATGACATGGAATAATCCTCCGTTAGTGTTTATTTGGAGTAAGAATAAAAATTTACTCCTTTTACTGCATTAGTATAACATATGCTATTTGTTATTGCAATAGGGAAAATGACATTTTGAATATTCTTATGTAAAAAATTCACAAAATATAGTAAAAAACTGCGTTTTAAGAGAAATTTGGAAGTTAATTGAAAGATTTTATAAAGAAAATTCAAAATACTTTTTTATTTAAAAATATATTCTGATATTGATTTGAAAAAATATTTACAGAATATCACTTTAATATTTATGCAGATATGATAACATAGTATTCAGATAATGAAAGGGCGGTTATGTTATGTTAAAGCGTGTTTTATTAACAATTGTTGCATGTATTCTTATATTATCATTTGTCTCGTGTAATAATGATACTGACATTCAAGCAGAAAATGGATTTAATACTGCACAGGAACTTGCCGAAAAGTTTGTATCTGCAGGAAAAAACGGCGATTTGTCAAGCATATATGATATGTATTATAATGATATGCTAAATGATACTTATGAAAGAGTAAATAATCATCTGACGAAAGATCAATTTGATTCATTGCTTAAGCAAGAGATGGCGAGATTTTCTGATTATGAATTATTTGAATACGGCTGTGAAGAAATGCCTGCATCTGTTTCACCACTGTATTATGTTGATTATTTGTTCTACGGAACGACAGGAACTGAAACCGGTTTAACCGAAGACATGGTTACAAGCTGCGCAAATCTTCGTGTCAACATAGATAACAGTTTTACTGACCACATGCTTGCGCAAATTGACGGCTTGTGGTATGTTATACTTTAAACGATTAAAGCCTCGCTTGTTTTTAATGCGAGGCTTTTGATATTATTAAAACTCTGCAACAATATCATCGATACTGCTGATGTATTTAATTTCCAATGAATTTTGAATTACGGTTAAATAGTCCTGTGCTTTTTTAGTTGCACATTCATTATATACTGTTGAAAACGAACTGCTGCTTTTGAAAGAGTCCATGTCAAAAACTTCTCTTTTTATAATGTGATAGCCATAATCGGTTTTTACAATTCCGCTCAGATTTCCCGGGGTTAATGCGTATGCGGCTTCTTCAAATTCCTTAACCATATCTCCGTGTGTAAAAAAGTATCCTTCGGGACTTGATTTCATTCCAGGGTCCTGACCGTACAATTTGATAAGCTCGTCAAAATTTTCTCCCTTTGCAGCCTTTACATAAATTTCGTTTATAAGCTGCGGTGCATTTTGGGTATCCGACATTATAAGTATGTGTTTTGCGCGTATATAGTCATTAAATATTGCGTATTTAAACACTTCGTCATCGGTTGCTTTTTTTGTTCCGTTGTAACCGAAAAGATAAGATAACGCATATGAATAAATGGCGGTCAGCATTTCCTGCTCACACAAAACCTTGTCTGTTGCATTTAAAACTTCAAGGAATTCAGGGTATTCTTCTCCGAGAATTGCTCTGTATTCATAATACGATGCAAGAAGTGTTCTGACGTAAGAGTAGGGGAGTTCTATGTTGTTTGATTCACACATAACCCTTACGGTTTCGCCGAAAGCGATATTTTCGAGAGTTAGTTTTCGAAGTTCATCGTCACTTAAATCACTGTAATTGTTTTTTAGAGATTTGTAATATCTTTTATATGTTGCAGTTGATATATTTCTTCCGCTTACATTCATTACATATGTTTTATCATCCGGTACTGTTTCGGTTATAGATTCAATTATATCGTATAATTCGGATATGCTGTATGTTTGAGTGTTTTCTTTCAGCGTGTATTTGAGTCTCAGGTCTTTATTTATGATTCTTCCTATAATGATAGCTGCACGTTTTCTTGTTATGGTGCTTGCAGGATAGAAGGTGCCGTATTCATCATTTCCGTTCAGAATACCGGCATTGTAGAATCTTGTAACGCTGTCATAGTAAGAATTTCCTTCAACAACGTCGGGTAAATCGGATACGTTATTGATTGCGGGAAAGTATTCATGCGGCAGTGATGCATCAAATAGATTTACCATTTCATATGATTTCAATGCCCTGTTAAAATCTGTGTAGTAGTCAGCACTAATGATTTTATTGTCAATTGCATAAACAACATATTTATCGTACCAGGATGGATTTTCAAGTGAGGCATCGCTGATGTTTTTGTTGTTATAAATACTGTGAAGCCGGGCTGCGATGGTTATACCCTGAGCAATGGTTACTGTGCCTTCTGTATCAAATGTATCACGGCTTACTCCATCCATAAGCCCGCTTTCATAAACTTCTTTTATGCCCGGTGCAAACCAGTCATTTTCTGATACATCATTAAAATTGTTATTATATTCTTTGGTTTTTTCGAACAGAGGTGCTTGTGCAATTGTCTGTAATGCAAGCATGCAAATCAAAAATGCAGAAATGATGAGTTTTTTCATAATATATTCCTTTCATTTTGTTTTACTGTATTATACAATTTTTCAGAGATTTTTTCAATGTATGTTTTGTTACATTAATATAGCTGTATTTATATTTAAAAGTCTTGACAAAATAATTGATTTATGATAGAATTAGCAAGCCAAAGATTAATATGGACGATTAGCTCAGTTGGTAGAGCACTCGCTTGACGTGCGAGTGGTCAGGGATTCGAGTTCCTTATCGTCCACCATGAACGGGTGTGAGACAATACTTCACGCCTGTTTTTTGTTTTTAGGAGTTGCACCGAATTTCTTTTTGTAGCAATAGCAAAAGTATGAAGTATCTTCAAAACCACACTGCTTTGCACACTCAGAAAGTTTAATGCTTTTATTCTTTTCAAGTATCCTTTTTGCATGCATCAGGCGAATATCATTTATTTTTTCAAAAGCTGTCATATTCCAGTATTCTTTTGCCATAACACAAAGCTTTGATTTTGAAATACCTAGTACATTTGCCAGCTCATCGAGGTATATTCTTTTTGAAAAATTTCTGATAATATAAAGCTCAGCTTTTTCTATTGCATTGTGTTCACTTCCTTTTGATGTAGAAAAAAATTCCGTAAGTAATCTGTAAGTCATTGCAGACATAAGACTTTCTGATGCATTTGTTGTATATTCAAGTTCGAGTTCTCTCAGCATGGACAGATATTTTTGGGTATCAATATTATAGCATACCATTGACTTTCCGACATTAAAGTATGCGTGTAAAAAGAGAAGTAAATCTCCTCTGAAGGTTATCCAGGCTGTTTTAAAATTATCATCTGTTCCTCTGTAAGAATGCGAAACGTCAGTCCCTAAGAACACAGCAGTGTTTGGGTAAAGACGGTACTCTTTGTCATCAATTGAAAGCACACCTTCGCCTTCAAGAATAAACATAAGTTGCTCAGAATGAAAGCCGTTCGGTCTGTCTATGCTCTCCTGAGTATGCTCGCAGCTCAGAGAAGAGAAATATAGTGGGAAACTCACTATCGCTGAATTTTTCATTATACCACCTTCATTGGAATATATTTATATTAATGTGTATTATAATTATATTTACACCACAGCTTGTTGATGGTACAATTATAATATAATTACATTATAGCATAATTTTAAAAAAATTCAAGAGGTGATATTGATTGAAAAAATTCGATCCTACATTTTCAAATTTCCCGCACATGCTTCACGGCGGCGACTATAATCCCGAACAATGGAGAGAAACCCCTGAAACATGGGACGAAGATATGCGTCTTATGAAGCTTGCCAATTGCAATGAAATGACAATGGGCATATTTGCGTGGGCTGAGATTGAGCCGGAAGAAGATGTATACGATTTCTCTGTGCTTGATACCATGATGGATAAGATATACGAAAACGGAGGAAGAGTAATTCTTGCAACTCCCTCCGGTGCGCGTCCGCACTGGCTTGCCGATAAGTACCCGGACGCTCTTATGGTTGACCAATACGGCAGACGTATACATTTTAAATCTCGCCACAACCACTGTCCAACTTCACCCAACTACAGAAACCGGGTCAGAATCATAAATGGAAAGCTTGCAGAGCGTTATAACAATCATCCTGCACTTTTAGGTTGGCATCTTTCAAACGAATATGGTGCCGGTATGGGGGACTGTTTCTGTCATTGCGACTTGTGTGTAGCAAAGTTTAGAGAATGGCTAAAAGAAAAATATGGTATTATTGATGAGTTGAACAGAACGTGGTGGACACGCTTCTGGAGTCAGAGGTACGACGATTTTTTGCAGATTGAGCCGCCATATCTTGAAACAGGCATGCTTAATATTCCTGCTCTCCGCCTTGATTGGAAGCGTTTTGCAAGTGATAACCATCTTGATTTTATGAAGGAAGAAATCAAGGCTCTAAGAAAGTATTCGGATAAACCCGTTACAACAAACGGAATGTGCATTTATCCGGGACTTGACTATCGCAAATTTGCAAAGGAACTTGACTTCTTTTCACAGGATATATATCCTCAATGGCATGAAGGTGTTGAAACAACAGCGCAAAATCTCGGTCTTATTTGCGACTACACACGAGGCTTAAAGCAGGGAAAGCCGTTTATTGTAATGGAAAGTGCGCCGGGGAATGTTGCATCGGGATTGAATCTCAGAAAGATTAAATCACCCGCACAGCAGACTCTTGAGGCAGTAAAGCTTATTGCGCACGGTTCTGATTCTGTAATGTATTTTCAGTGGAGAAAAGGCAGAGGCGGTTCCGAACAGTTCCACGGTGCGGTTGTTGACCACTACGGGAAAGAAGATACGCGTGTTTTTAAAACTATATCAAAGACGGGTGAAATGCTCAAAAAGCTTGACGGAGTTGTCGGCACAGGCGTAAAGAGTGAGGTTGCCATAACCTTTGATACTGAAAACTGGTGGGCAATGGGTCAGCTTGCGCCCTCAAAGTATGACAGTGGTTATCAAGGAATGGTAAACGCTTTTTACAGAGCTTTCGCAAGAAACAATATACAGACAGACGTTATCACCTACGATGAGGACTTTTCAAAATACAAGGTTGTAGTTCTTACAAGTGCTTTTCTCATGAATAAAGAGCTTGCGCAGAAAATAAAGGACTATGTTGCAAACGGCGGTACACTTATTACATCGTATTTTACAGGTGTTTATGACAACAATGCAAGATGCAATCTTGGCGGTGCTCCCGGTTTTGGTCTTACAGAGGTGTTCGGTTTGAGAGTTGATGAAGTTGATACATATAAAGACGTTTATAATCCGGCTGCTGTAAATTTTGTTTCTTACAAAGAAAAAGAGTTTGAACTTAAGGGATTTGCTGAGGTTATTGTTTCTTCTACTGCAAAGCCGCTTGCATTTTACAAAAAAGATTTCTATGCCGGCACAGGAGCTTTGTTTGTAAACAACTACGGTAAAGGCAAGGCGTATTACATTGGTGTTCAGAATGCTGATCTTATAAAAGAGTTTATTGCTGATATAATATGCGAAAATAATCTGATGCCTGCAACTGATATTGAATGCGAAAGCGGAGTGTGCATCAGAAAGCGCGAAGGTGATAATGAAGCGTACTACTTTGTAATGAATCAGACGGGCGAAAACAAAAAAGTTGTTTTTGATAAGCCATACAAAAATGTTCTTGACGGAGAAGTAATAGACGGAGAAAATGTTTTGTCTTCCTGCGGATTTTATATTCTTACCGATATTTAATACTGTATGCCGAAATAAAACAGTTGGAGCTGTAGTCAACTCGATTGCAATAATCGTTTTGATACAGCTCCTTTGTAATAATGGTTCGACATTATGCAAGACTTATTGTTATACCAAGTTCTTTAAGATCTCTTTGGGTGCTATCTGAGAGTGTTTCGTTCGTTACAATTGTATTTGCAACGTCACAGGAAGTTATTCTTGAAAACGCCGTTCTCTCAAATTTCGATATGTCTGCGGCAACAATGCATATTTCAGATTGTTCTATCATTGTTCGGTCAATATCCGACTCTTTGTCATAATATGTTGTAAATCCGTTTTCGGTATCAATTCCGTCGACGGAAAGAATCAATTTGTCGGCATGATAATTCCTAAGCTGCTGTACTGCATCTATTCCGTAAGTGAATTGGTATTTTGTATTAACGGAGCCTCCAATAAGTATGACATTGAAGTTTGGAATATCCGCAGCTTCCAGGGCTATAGCAATGGAATTAGTAACAATATTAAGATTGTAGCCGGTGGGAAGTGAACGAAAAACAAGCAGGGTAGTAGTACCGGAATTAAGCATTACGGTGTCATTATCTTCAACCATTTCGGCAACTTTGGCGGCTATTTTTTTCTTTTCAAATTGATTTGTCTCAAGTCGCTGGTTAAGGTTCATACTGTAATATGGTTTGTACGAGCTGATTGCACCACCGTGTACACGTGAAAGCAATCCTTTCGCTTCCATGTCTTCAAGGTAGTTTCTGACAGTAACTTCGGATATATCAAGCAGCTTGCTGAGATCTGCAACTTTTACGCTGCCGTTTTTTTTCAAAAGCTCGAGTATCTTTTTTTTGCGTTCGTTAAGTTCCATCAGTTGACCTCCGATTGAGAGTGTTTTTATGTATAAATCTATTTTATCACACTTTTTCATTTTTTGCAACGTTTCGTAATAGTTGCGATTTAAAAAAAACGAAAAGAAAATCGTAAAAGGTTATTGACACGAAAATAAGACTGTTGTATAATAAACGTATAACTAACAGAAGTATACTGCTTGTGCGAAGAATAGTTGATTTGATTATATATGTCCGTCCAGCAAGAACGTTTTTCTCGTAAGAAAAGAGATGACAGATTTTGCGTTTGTTTGCGCTGCTTAATGGTTCTCGATTTTCAAATCAACAGATGATAGTGTTCCTTTCGATTTTGGATTTGTCTGTTGAAGCGAAGGCTTGGCACTAAGCATTTTAGTTTTGTATACAATTGGTTCTTGTTTGTTTTACCCGTTGAGTTTTGCTGTTTCGTCAGCACTTCGCGACGCAGGTGATACAAGATTTGTAATGATGGTATCAATACTCTCAATGTTCCTTTTCCGAATTGGTGCGGCGTACATATTTGTACATGCTCTTGACCTTGGAATTCTCGGAACATGGGTTGTCATGGTTTCAGACTGGGCTGTAAGAACCGTTATATTTGCAGTGCGGTTCAAACACGGCAAATTTAAAGACAACAAAGTCATATGAAAGGGTGTTATTATTGTACAACGGATTTAAAATCAAACCGCCTTTTTTTGAAATAGGTCCTAAGGCATATCTTTATGGTGAGAAAATGCTTGCACTTGCAAAAGTTATTGACAAAACCGCAATGAAGTATGACCTTGATGTCATTGTTACTCCGCAGTATACCGATATCAAGCTTCTTGCAGATAATACAGAAAGAATTCTCGTTTTTGCTCAGCATATGGATTATCTGCCCGTAGGCAGAGGTCTTGGAAGTGTGCTTCCTGAAGCTGTGAAGGCTGCCGGTGCTGTTGGAGTTATGCTAAACCATGCTGAAAAGCCTCTTACCATGGAGGAAATCAAAAAAACAATTATGCGTGCTGATGAAGTCGGACTGGGTACAATCGTATGTGCTGATACAATTGAAGACATCAAGTCGATTGCAAAAATGTCTCCTAATCTTATCGTCGCAGAACCCACCGAGCTTATCGGTACAGGAAAGACAAGTGACAGCAATTATGTTACCGAAACCATCAGAATCGTCAACGAAATTAACTCTGATATAATGGTTCTTCAAGGTGCCGGAATTTCAAACGGGCAGGATGTCTACAACACAATAAAGCTTGGCGCTCAGGCAACAGGCTCCACAAGCGGTATTATAAAAGCTGAGGATCCGTATGCTATGGTTGAGGAAATGCTCTACAATCTAAGAAAAGCATGGAATGAACTTCATTAATGGGGTGTTGATATGAAAAGAGAAACATTGATACAAGCAAAAAATGTGTACTTAACCGAAAGCGAATGTATAAGCAAAATGGAGGAATACTTTGATGAAGAAGTTTATTCCAAAGCTGTTCAACTACTAATTAATGCACCGAGAATCGGTACATCGGGCTGTGGTCACAGCGGAATTATCTGTCAGCATTTTGCACATCTTATGTGCTGTATAGAACGTCCTGCAAGATTTATATCCCCGGCCGAAGCAGTTCACGGAGCAACAGGCTTTCTTCAGAAAGGCGATGTAATGGTTCTTGCTTCACGCGGAGGTAAAACAAAAGAATTGTTACCTATACTTGATATATGCAAAAAGAAGGGGGTATCTGTTATAACGATTACGGAAAACCTTGATTCACCTCTTGCACTTGATGCAGATGTTGTTATAAAACAATATGTTAACCGCGAAACTGATAAATACAATTGTCAGGGAACAACTTCTTCAACTTCACTTGCGGTTATTTTCCATGTATTGCAGACTGCGCTTATTGAAGAAACAGATTTTCAAAATGAACAGTTTGCAGTTGTACATCCCGGCGGTGCGGTCGGAGAAAGACTCAATAAAAAATAAAAAATTAAAAAATAAAATAACAAACACACAGGAGGAAACAAAAATGGAATTTAAAGTTTTTCAAAAGGAATTGGAGCTTCAGTCAAGAGGTTGGATACCCACATTCCACGACATCTCAAAGGAAATTAACGAAATCGTAGAGGCATCAGGTGTTAAGAACGGTACTGTAAGCATCGTATCTCACCATACTACATGCTCTGTTATGGTTCAGGAATGCTCGCACGACATTGACTCGTTTGACCTTGAGTATCTCCAGCACGACCTTCTCGATATCATGAGAAAGATGATCCCCGATTTTGCAGAGGAGCATCAGTACCGTCATCCCGGACCTATCCATGCAAAATACGGCAGATATGTTAATGAGCCCGGTGATTACTCCAGCATGAACACCGACGGACATCTCAGAAGCTGTTTCTTTGGCAGAAGTGAAACTATGACAATTAAAGACGGTATTCTTGACGGCGGTAAGTTTGCTCATGTGTATTTTATTGACTGGGACCATGTTCTTGCACGTCGCAGACAGGTAAACATAACAGTAATGGGTACAACCGAGGATGTTGGTGACAGAAAGTGGAACAACGGAGAGGTTATTGATACTAAGCACAAGTTCCTCGACGAAGAAAAGGAATACGACGTACATTACGATCTTCAGCAGAAGAGATAATCAGGTAATTTTATCATGAATTGTCTTGGAATTGACTACGGAACAACCTCTGTAAAGGCTGTTCTGTTCGATGAAAATCTTTGTGAAATTGCATCCGAGACACAAGAATATACACTTAATACGCATGGCGATATAGTTGAACTCGAGCCTGAAAAGTATTGGATGTTTTTGAAAAACGCCATCAGTGCTGTCAGTAAAAATTTTTCAGTTGATTGTCTTGCGGTTGATACACAGTGTGAAACGCTAATTCTTACGGATGAAAACGGAAATCCTGTGCGCGATGCTATCGTATGGCTTGATAACCGTGCTACCGAAGAAGCAAAAATTATCGAGGAACACTTTGGCAGGAAAAAAGTGTATGAAATTACAGGCCAGCCGGAAGTTACTGCAACATGGCCGGCCTGTAAGCTTTTGTGGATAAAGCGCAACGAGCCTGAAGTCTGGGCTAAGACGAAAAAAATCTTCCTTCTTGAGGATTACGTTCTCTATAAAATGACAGGGAGGTTCGTCACCGAGAAAACTCTTCAGTCGTCAACTATTTATTTTGACATACATTGCGGCTCCTGGTGGAGCGAAATGCTTGATTTTCTTGGAGTTGACAGCAATTATCTCCCAACGATTATGAATAGTGGAGAATTTGTCGGTGATTACAACGGAATCAAGGTTGTAACTTCGGCAATGGACCAGGTTGCAGGTGCTATCGGAGCAGGTGTAGTCAAAAAGGGAATTATCAGCGAAATGACAGGAACTACTATGGCAATTTATGTTCCAACCGATACTATTCCCGAGTTCAGAGAGGACAGTATCGTTCCTTGTCATTATAGCTTTGACGGAAGCTACTGTCTGCTTTCCTGGAGTCCGACGGCAGGTATGGCACTTAAGTGGTTTAAAGATGCATTTTTAAATGACAAGACGTTTGCCGAGCTTGACAAAATTGCACAAGATATTCCAATCGGAAGTGACGGAGTTACATTTCTGCCGTATCTTTGCGGTTCGACAATGCCAAAATACAACCCTGAGGCAAGAGGTAGCTTTACAGGTCTTACAACTGAGCATAATGCTGGACATTTCGTCCGTAGCATTATGGAGTCTGTGGCTTGTGTTCTGAAAAGTAATCTTGATTATCTCGGCGTGCCCGTAGAGGAAATACGCATAATGGGCGGCGGTGCTAAAAGTCCGCTTTGGTGCACAATGAAGGCCGATATTACCGGTAAAAAGCTTGTTACTTTAAAGAACAAAGAAACTGCTTGTCTTGGCTCTGCAATTCTTGCAGGTGTAGGTGCAGGCGTATTTGCGTCCGTGAATGATGCATGCAGCACCATACGAACGGATAAAGAATATGTGCCTACCGGTGCAGATTACAGCGCTGTTTATGAAAATTTCCAAAAGTACGATAATGTTCTTAACTTAAGAAAGGAATGATAATATGATAAAAGCTGCTTTTGTTGGCTTTGGAGAAGTTAACACTCCTATCGATATAATAATAAATAAATGCAAGACTGCAGAAGATTCATTGAAAAAAGAAGGTCTTGAACTAATCAGCGTTTATCCTGTTACCGATGACTATGAAGAAAAGGATATAAAAAAAACTGTTGATGCACTTAAGAATAAGGACTTTGATGTTCTTGTTGTTTGCATTGCCGGCTGGATTCCTACTCATGCGGTTGTAAAAGTTACTGAACACTTTCGACATAAGCCCATGGTTCTCTGGGGACTTTGCGGATGGATGGAAGGTGACCGCCTTGTAACCACTGCAGATCAGGCAGGTACAACTGCTATCCGTAAGACTTTCTGGGATCTTGGATACACATTTAAGTATGTGTATGATATAATCGGTCTTCCTTCTAAGAGTAAGACTGTTTATAACTACGCAGTGGCAGCTAATGCAGCTGCAAAGCTTCGTCATGCAAGAAGTGGTATGGCGGGATACCGCGACATGAACCTTTACGGCACTCAGGTTGACGGTCCTTCGCTAAAAAGGGAAATCGGACCTGAGATCGAGACCTTTGAAATGCTTGAGCTTGAACAGCGTTATCAGAAGATCACAGATGAGCAAAAGCTGGCTGTAATTGATAAATATATGTCAAAATGGAATTTTCTCAAACCGGCGAATCCCGAAAGCATGAAAAAAGCAGCGGGATACTATCTTGCTGTTAAGGAAATATGCGACGAACGCGGATACGATGCAATTTCTCTTAAAGACGTTGACGGAATGAAAAAGCTTCTCGGATTTCCTCCGGCACCCATTTTCATGCTGCTTGCAAACGAGGAAGGGCTTTGCACGATTCCTGAAAATGACTCTCTCGGAAATATCACACAACTCATGGTAAAATACCTTACCGGTCAGTGTGCTTTCTATCTTGAGTTCTATGAATTCTTTACCGACAGAGTGCTTGCCGGTGTTCCTGACTATATCCCGGAGGAAGCGTCCGACGGCGGTGTAACTGTAATGCCTGCTGCATTCGGCGAGCTGTCTGAAGGCATTCTCAATGTAAGCAAGGTAAAGCCTGGCGAGGTCACTATGTGCCGACTCACCTATGATAACGGCTCATATTATATGCACATGGTAAAAGGAGAAGGTATTACACCGAGAAAGTGGGAAGAAGCGGGATGGACTCAGCCTGCACCTCAGCTTCCAGGTCTTGAAATACTCCTTGATGACGTTGAAGATTTTGCACAGAATGTAATGTGTCAGCATTATATTATATCATACGGCGATAACAGAGAGCTTATTTCTAACCTTTGTGATATTTTGGGGATAGAAATAATTTGACACAGGTTAATTGCGACTAAAAATGCTTAAAATTTGACGGAGGAATTAAAAATGAGTCTACTTATAGGTTGGGCCGAGGAAAGTATTGTTCCCGAAAAACGGGCAAGTCTTGCAGGACAATTTTTTGAACGAATTTCTGATTATGTTGAATCTGAAATATCTGTAACTGCGATGGCAGTCGAATCAAAAGGCGAACAGATGATTATGGCATCTGTTGATATTGTCAACATGAATGACGGTCAAATTGCAATAGCACGAGAAAAGTTTTCCAAGCTTGTAAAAAACGTTAACCCTCGAAAGCTTATTATTAATGCAACTCATTCCCACACATCCTTGGTTATGGCAGGCCGCTCAAACTCTAGGAGTAAGAGTGGAGTAACTATTTCAGCGGCATCTGCAATTCTTGAAGAGTTTCTTCCTCCGGAAAAAGCTTATGTGAAAAAGGTTACTCCCGATGATACTGTTATTACTCCGGAAGATGCGCTTGAACTTGTTACCGATAAGATTGCACTTGCGGCAAAGAGAGCATGGGAAAGCAGATCTGAAGCTCTTTATGCAAATGAGTTTGGTAGAGCTGCGGTAGGAATGTGCCGCAGAGTAAGCTATGATGACGGAAGTGCAAAGATGTGGGGAGACACAAATACTGCAAATTTTGTAGCCCTTGAGGGTGGCAATGACTCCGGTATTGAGCTTCTTTATACATTCGACTCAAATAAAAAGCTTACCGGTGTTGTTGCAAATATAGCTTGTCCTGCGCAAATTCTTGAGCAGAGAAGCTTTATTTCTGCCGACTTTTGGGGAAGGGCAAAGGCGAATATCCGTGAAAAACTCGGAAAAGATATATATCTGCTTGCATTATGCGGTGCTGGCGGTGACCAGTGTCCGAGAGACCTTGTAAGATGGGTAAATCCCGAAACACCGATTGATGACCCGAATGTCAGCCGTCCAAACCTTCTTAACCGCAAAGCCGATCCGTCTATGTATGATACCAGCGGTTGCAATAGGGTAGGAAAGAGAATTTCCAATGAAATTATTTCTGTTTATGAGGAAATAACCGACCTTAAGGATGAAGCGGAATTTATACACAAGGTTATAGATCTAGATGTTCCTCTCAGGAAAGCTACTCCTAAACAGTACGAAACTGCGGTCAGAGAGCTTGAAGCATATGTAGAGAAGAACAAGGACAAGGAAAAGTTTGACTATGTTGATACTGCACGCATGTATATTTACGCTGGTGACATCAGAAGATACCGCGAGCAGCAATTCAAAGAGGTTGTTCCGATTGAATGTCATGTAATCCGTTTTGGAGACATTGCTTTTGCAACAAACCCTTATGAGCTTTTCCTTGACTACGGTAACAGAATAAAGGCAAGAAGTAAGGCTCACCAGACGTTCATTGTACAGCTTTGTTGCGGTTCTCACGGTTATCTTCCTACTGAAAAGGCTGAAAAAGCAGGACACTACAGTGCGTATATCTCAAGTGGTGATACAGGTCATGAGGGTGGAGATCTTCTCACAAGAAACACGATTACCGAAATCAACAAGATGTTTGATTAGTGTATTTCCTGCACATTAAGGCCGCTTTGGTCTTAGAATTTTAAAAGGAAATATTTGATAAAATTCAATACAAATAATCCCGATGCTGTTTTAATTCAGTATCGGGGTTGTTTTTGTTGACTGAATGCAACATCTATGATAAAATGGTGTAAATAAAATAATATAAGGAGTAGCTATGAAAACAGTATTTATAGTTAACCCGAAAGCCGGAAAAAGGAAGAATACAGTTAGCCTTACAAACAACATAAAAAAAGTTGCGGATAATATAGGTTCAGAGGTGCAGATTTATATCACAAAGTCTGTCGGTGATGCAGAAGACTTTGTGAGAAGCTATTGTCAGAGTGAAGGCGATGCACGCTTTATTGCTTGCGGTGGAGACGGCACAGTGAGCGAGGTACTGAACGGCGCAATCGATTTTGAGAATGCTGAAATAGGAGTTATTCCAATCGGAACCGGCAATGATTTTTGCAGAAATTTTGAAAACTGCTCATATAACAATATTGAAAAGCAAATTACAGGAAATTGCGTTAAGTGCGACGCGATTAAGTATATCACAACAATTGAGAACAGAACAAAGAGGGGATACTGCGCAAATATGTTTAACATAGGATTTGACTGTAATGTTGTTGATATTACTGAATACATCAAGAACAAAACTTTTGCCTCAGGTTCTTTTGCGTATTACATATCTATTCTTCTTACTCTTATAAAAAAGAAATCTACAAATCTCAGAATTGAACTTGACGGCAAACTTGAACATGAAGGAAACCTTCTTTTAACATCAATTGCAAACGGATGCTATTGCGGAGGAGGAGTAAAGAGTAATCCTTTGGCATCTGTTAATGACGGCCTGATTAATATCAACATTATTAAAGATATTTCCAGGCTAAAGTTTATTTCACTTTTACCGCGTTACATGAAAGGCAACTATTTATCAATTCCGAAAATAGAAAAAATCATTTTGTCTAAGAAGTGTAAGAAAGTAACCGTTACACCTCTTGATGATATGGTAAGACTTTGTATTGACGGCGAAATTTCAGATGCCGGTAAGATTGAATTTGAAATAGTGCACGATGCTTTTAACTTTGTACTTCCAAACTAACCAAGAAAGCTTTCATGTGACAAAAGTATCATATGGTAAGGACGAGTATTTCTTGAATCTGATAAGCAGCATCGAACACTTTCTAAAAAGCCTTATTATTGAGTACAAGCCAAAAGCATAAAATCAAGCAGTCCTTACGGGCTGCTTTTTCTGTACTTTAACGGTGTTTTTCCTGCTATACCTCGAAATACTTTTATGAAGTAGTTGGAATCCTTTATACCGACGTTTTCTGCAATTTCCGATACACTCATGTCAGTTTCGCGTAGCAATTTCATAGCTTTTTCTACACGAAGCTTTTTTATATATTCGGAAATACCCATGTGGTAGTTTTCCATTGACAGATTGTATAGCGAAGTTTTTGAAAGACAGGCATATTTACATATATCTGCAACAGTAAGGTTTTTTTCCAGGTTTGCAAGTATGTATTCGTTTATCTGATAAAACACAGTTTCTTTTCTGACACTGAGTATACTGTTTTGCCAAAGATATGATGAAACCATGTTCATAATGTTGGAACATGCATCAAGCTTTTCGCTGTTTGTATGCTTCATTGTTGAGAGATATGTTTCGAGTATTTTTGCATCAAGTCCGTATTCGTTAGATGCTTTTTGTATGGCGGCATGTATATAATCTATGCTTTCTTTTTCCGTAACCTGACCAAGCATAAGATAACCGATTATAATATTGTTTTGTATTATAGGCGCTATCGCCTCGGTGAGTCCCATGTGACATTTATATACGCAAATTTTCTTTGTCCTGTCTACTTCCCTGAAACCGTATGCATCACTTTCGTAGCATTTTTCACATAATGCGCTGCATGTTCTTATATATCCGCAAAATGATGCAAAGTTGTTCGGATAAGTGAACTGAGTTCTCTTTTCACTATCCCAAAGAACAAATTTCATACCTGTAAGAAGATGCAAATCCGAGCAAGCTCTTTCCAACTGTTCGGTATTAATATTAAGCATTGAAACACTCCTGAACAATAATCCTGTATTTTATAGCATTATACAATAAAATTGTAACAAATGCAATGTTGAAATTTAATTTTAAGTTTGAACAAAATTACTGTTTTTCTGTTCATATTTAGCTATTATTAAAAAAACGTTTATGTTACAATTAAAGAAAAAGATTGATTGGAGGGGGGTTATTATGACATTATCTGAAAAATTACTAGCCGAGGGCAAAGGTATATTAAGACTTGCTCCTGCATGGGTTCCGAGATCTTTCTGCAGACCTGGCAAGAGAATCAAGCTTCACACGGATGACTATTATGTTCTCGGTCTTGAACGCGGCGGTATTGACGAAAGATGGTTTGCTTCAATTACACACGCCGAAAACGGCCTGGAGACACCTGAGGATGAAGGACTTAGCTATATTGTTTCTGCTGACGGCAGCGAAAAAGTTCTTCTTCGCGATGCTGTTGCCGAACTCAAAGACAAGATAATAGGTGAAAATATATGGAACAAGTATGGCAAATGGCCGATGTTCTCAAAATTCTTTGATAATCTTGGTTCGCTTCCGCATCATATTCATCACAGAGACGAACATGCTGCAAGAGTAGGTGATGTAGGTAAACCCGAAATGTATTTTTTTCCCGCACATATGAACAATCACGGCGGTGAATTTCCGTTTACTTTCTTTGGTCTCAATCCCGGAACCGAAAAGTCACAAGTTAAAAAATGTCTTGAAAACTTCACTAAGGGTGACAACAAATTACTTGAACTTTCATCGGCACAAAAAATCGAGCTTGATACGGGTTGGGATGTTCCTCCCGGCGTTCTACATGCACCGGCAAGTCTTTGTACTTATGAGCCGCAGTTTGCAAGCGATGTATATGCAATGTATCAGTCTGTTCTGTATGGCGAACATTGTGTTCCCGAAAATCTCCTTTGGAAGAACTGTCCCGAAGAGGAAATAGCCAACTTCGATTATCTTATGGATGTTATTGACTGGGAAGTAAATGTTGACCCGGAGTTTGCAAAGAATAGATTTATGAAGCCTATTGTTATAAATGATAATGACGATTACACCGAAGAATGGATTTGTTATAAGTATGAAAAGGTTAGTGCAAAGCGTCTTACTGTTAAGCGCGGCAAAACAGCTGTAATTAAAGATATGGCAGCATACGGATTCATTTTAATTCAGGGTAGAGGTACATGCGGTGATTGGAACATTGAAACACCGACACTTATACGTTATGGTGAACTGACAAATGATGAATTCTTTGTTACGGAAAAAGCTGCAGGAGAGGGTGTTAAAATCATGAACACATCCGCAACCGAACCGCTTGTAATGCTTAAGCACTTTGCAGAAAATCCAGAACTTACAAAATTTATGCAGGAGAACTGAAATGTGGTACGAAGGAAAATATAGGCGTCATTTGTGTGACATGCACATAAACGACTGGGATGATTCGTTTTTGTCACAGTTTGATATTGACGAGTATTATAACAATTTGAAAACCGGAAACATCAGGACTGCGATGATATATCTGCAGTCACATGTTGGTCTCTGTAACTTTCCTACCAAAGTAGGTACTATGCATAAAGCCTTTACCGGCAGGGAAGACACGATGAAAAAACTTATAAAAAAGTGCAGAGACGGCGGCATTTCAGTTGTAGGTTATTATAGTCTTATTTATAATACTCTTGAACATGATAAACACCCCGACTGGCGATTAGTGCACGAACAAGGTCGTTCACGTCGCGAAGACTGTGAAGAGCACGTTGACGGTGCTTCATTCAAATCCGGAAGATATGGACTGTGTTGTCCAAACAATCCTCATTACAGACAGTTTGTACTTGCGCAGATCGATGAAATTGCAGAATATACTGAAGTTGACGGTATGTTTTATGACATGACCTTCTGGCCGCATTTTTGTCATTGCAAGCACTGTAAAGAGCGTTACGCAAAAGAAATTGGCGGTGAAATGCCGTGGTGGGATTTTAAGCCTACACTTGAATGGAAAAAATATGTAAAGCTGCGTATGGATTGGATGTCGGAATTTGCTCATTTTGTAACCGACTATACAAAACAAATGATGCCGGGAGTTTCAGTTGAGCACAATGTTGCCCATGCAGCAACTGTTAATAATATAAATAATTGCACTAAAGGAGTGTGTGATGCATGTGACTATGTTGGCGGGGATTTATATGAGACCTCCTATGTACAGTCATTTGCATGCAAATTCTATTACGGTATCAGCAAAAATCAACCGTATGAATATATGTTTTCCAGATGTGAGCCTACACTCGGTTCACACACGCTTACAAAATCTTATGATAGAACTTTCGGTTCTGTAATGCTTACCTGTGCAAACCACGGTGCAACTCTCTTTATTGATGCTATTGATCCTGTCGGTACTCTTGACAAAAGAGTATATGAGCAGATTGGCAAGATATTCGATTTGGAGAGTAGATATGAAAAATATCTGCGCGGTGATTTGATAGGTGATGTCGGAATTTACTATTCACTTAACAGTAAATTTTCCGAGAACGGTAACATCTATAATAACGGTAAATGCGCAATGAATCTTGCTAAGAGCTTTATACGTTTTAATATTCCTTACGGAGTAGTTAGCAACGATGGAGATTTTAATAAATTCAAGGTTTTGTTTGCATCAGAAACTACAAATGAAGACCCAAGTGATACAGAAAGAATTATTGAATATGTAAAGAATGGCGGAAATCTTATTTTTACGGGTACCAGAAACGAAAGACTTATAAAAGAATTAGTCGGCGCAGAAGATATTATCTATTCAAAATCGGCTTCAACATATCTTTCTCCTAATGGTAAAAACGATGAACTCTTTTTAGAATTTAATGAAAAGTATCCGCTTCAGGTTCCGGGATATGTTCCTCTTGTAAAAAAATACGTAAATGGAAAGGTACTTGCAACAGTTACAATGCCGTATACGATTGATGGTGAACTTAAATTTGCTTCAATTCACAGCAATCCTCCCGGTGTTAAAACCGATTATCCTGCGGTTATTGAGGGGGAATATGGCAAAGGTAAATTTATTTGGATTGCTCACTGTATGGAAATATGTGAGGAGTATCAGTATATCAACATATTGGTGAATATGATAAAGCGTTTGATGCAATCAGAGTTTACCGTTAAGAGTGATTCTCCTGAGGATGTTGAAATTGTGTCTTTCCGTGACGGAAACGAATATCTCATTTCTGCAGCTCTTATCAACGATTCATATTATGCACGTAGGAGTTATCCGTTTAATATTTTTGTAAAGGTAGAAGGACATGTGAAAGATGTGTTGCTTTTGCCTCTGGAAAAACATGTTAATTTTTCTGTTTCAGACGGATATGTAACTTTTACGGCAAATGATTTTCATATTTTCGATATGTACAAAATAATAACTGAATAAAAGAATCCTCTTGCAGCAATAATAGCCTGTGAGAGGATTTTTGTTGTCATTCTAACTAATTTGCAGCTTCCTTTTTCATTAAATTTGTGAGTAAAAATAATTTTATTATTTTTCAAAAAAACTATTGACTTTTTCTGCTTAAGGTGGTATAATCTAACACGTTGAGCGAACAAACCTAATATTGCGGAATTGTGTAACGGTAGCACGGCAGACTCTGACTCTGTTTGTCTGGGTTCGAATCCTAGTTCCGCAGCCAGAAAAAGCGTACTGAAATTTTCGGTACGCTTTTTTTATAAAAAATCGTCTTTCGATGAACTAAAAATATTGATCCTTCTTATTTTGTTGACTTATGTATTTTTTTGTGTTATACTTATCTCAATGATACATCTTCGGGGGGAGTACAAAATGGATAAACAAAGAAGCAGTTTTTCCGGAAAAATCGGATTTGTTCTTGCTGCTGCAGGCTCTGCGGTAGGACTCGGTAATATATGGAGATTCCCGTATCTTGCTGCACAGCACGGCGGTGGTATTTTCCTGTTAGTATACCTTGTCCTTGCAATAACCTTCGGATTTACTCTTATGACCGCAGAAATTGCACTCGGAAGAAAAACAGGTCTCAGTGTCATCGAAGCTTTTCAGTCGCTTAATAAGAAGTACAGCTTCATCGGTTATCTTGCAGCAATAGTTCCTGTAATTATTTTACCGTATTATTCTGTAATCGGCGGTTGGGTTATGAAATACCTTTATGCATTTGCTGTGGGACAAGGCAAAGCTGCAGCTGACACTGACTTTTTCGGTACTTTTGTTTCAAAGCCTGCTGAACCGTTAATCTGGTTTTTGGTATTTATCGGTATTACAGCAATTGTTGTTATGCTTGGTGTCCAAAAAGGGATTGAAAACGTCAGTAAAATAATGATGCCGATTCTTATTGTACTATCTATAGCTATTGCGATTTATTCAATGTGTCTTCCCGGCGCTTCAGAAGGAATTATATATTATTTAAAACCTGATTTTTCAAAGTTTTCTGCAACAACGGTTCTTTCTGCAATGGGCCAGTTGTTTTACTCCATGTCGCTTGCAATGGGTATTATGATTACTTACGGTTCCTATATGAAAAAAGATGTATGTCTTCGCTCATCTGTAAGACAAATTGAAATGTTTGATACAGGAATAGCATTCCTTGCAGGACTTATGATTGTTCCTGCGGTATTTGCGTTCGACAAAGGTACTCTCGGAAAAGGTCCTTCTCTTATGTTCGTAACTCTTCCTAAGGTATTTAACACCTTTAACGGGGGATGGATAATCGGAATTGTATTTTTCCTCCTTGTACTTTTCGCGGCACTTACCTCAGCTATTTCACTTATGGAAACAGTTGTGTCATTCTTCCAGGATAAGTTTAAGATGAAAAGAATTCCGGCATGCATACTGGTTTTGATTATAAGCATCATTCTTGGAGTGCCTTCGTCTCTCGGAAACGGCATTTGGTCGGACATTACAATATTCGGTTTTGCATTTCTTGATTTCTTTGACTTTATCAGCAATTCAGTGCTTATGCCCATTGTTGCACTCCTTACCTGTATTTTCGTCGGATATGTTATAAAGCCCGCTTTGATAATAGAGGAGGTAGAGCTTACAGGTAAATTCAAAGAAAAAAAGATGTTTAATGTAATAATTAAATATGTTGCACCTATTTGCATTATACTTATCCTAGGTTTTTCCGTTCTTGAAGCATTAGGCATGCTCAGTGTATAAATAATTTTCTTGCCCTGCTGAATTTATTTCGGCAGGGCATACATAAAAATGTGATTTTTTTGATAAAATCTCTTGACAAAAACGATGCATTGTGCTATACTATACAGGCGTTCAGGAAAGAACACACTCGGCCCGTTGGTCAAGCGGCTAAGACATCGCCCTCTCACGGCGAAAACATGGGTTCGATTCCCGTACGGGTCACCAAATCGTTATAAAAAACGCTGTCAATGTCAATAAACAGCGTTTTTTATGATTTAGAGCAATTTTTCATAACTAAAGGAAGGTTTTTATGAAAATAGGCTATAATATGTATTATCTTCATTTTCTGAGAAAATGTGATGATCCGGAACAGAAAATGAGAAGAAATCTGTATCAGATGGGAAAAATCACCAGGGATGCAGGATTTGAGTGTGCAGATACTTCGCTATCGGAGACAACTTTTACCGGTTTACCCGGATGTAAAAGTACAGACTTGGAAACCGAGATTTACAACGTGCGCAGTTATTATGAGGAAATCGGACTTGAATTTGAAAAAACTCATGCAAGATTCCCTTCCGGCGACAGAAAGAGTTTTGACTGGAAATCAATGAGAGAAGCTAATATGAGAGAACTCGGTTACGCCAAAAGTCTGGGAGTGAAGCATTTCGTTGTTCATGCCGATGTTTATACATGTGAATACGGAAAATACAACGAGGATGATGCTTTCAGAACGGCGTATGAATATCTTGCACCATTGGTTGAAGAAGCCAAAAAGTGCGGTGTTGGTATAGCGGTCGAAACTTTATTTGAAGAAGGTCATAGCGGAAGCGACAGACTTAGATTTACCTCGACAAGTGATGAACTTATAAGAATTATAGACGCTTTTAATGATCCGATTGTATCTTGTTGTTTAGATACAGGTCATGCTGCAGCTGCATTTGGAAACAAACTTCCGGATGAAATCAGAAAAATCGGCAAACGCATCAGCTGTACGCATGTACATGATAATTACTGTAATGATCCACCTTATATAATTTCCTACAACGGTTTGAAAGACCTTCATCAACCTATTTTTAACGGCAGACTTGACTGGGAAGCTATTATTCCTGCACTTAAGGAAACCGGTTTTGATGGTGCATTCACCCTTGAGCTTTGTAATGTCAACTATCCTGAAGCACTTCTTGTTGATAATCTCAGTATGATATATAAAAACACAAAGTTCGCTGTAGATAATTTTTAATTTAGTATCGGGCAGACGGATAAAAAATCCGTTCTGCCCGATTTGTCAATGTAAAAAAAGTGTTTTTTAATATTATAATACAACCAAGACAGCCTTTCGGCTGCCTTTAATTTTAGAACAATTATTTATCAAGGAAAAGACCGTATTTGACAAAGCAGTATCCATCGTACCAGTTATCCAAATCAACCATGCTGCCCCAAATAGGAGAATTACGGTGGAAGGATGTCGGACCAACACAGTGTGAGTCAACAGGCATATGATGCGGACCGAGCATGTTTCTGAAGTTTCCTTTAATATCAAGCTCAATTGTGTTTTTGCCTTCTTTAAGAAGCTGTGAAAGATCTGCTGTATACGGTGCCCAATAAATACTGTTGAGCTTTTTGCCATTGACGGTGAAATAGGAAACGGTACTGCAAAGTCGTTCAAGCACAATTGATCGGTTACTGATTTCATCCGCAGTTAAATTAATATCTTTTTTTACTTTAATGTGTCCGCAGAAGAAGGGGAGCTTCTGTGTCGTGAAATCACCATCGGTAAGCACCTTTGGCATATCGCAAAGAGTGAAGCTGCCTAGTGTTCTGACGGATTCGTTTTCTGCATATTCAAATTTCTTATCGCAGTCAACACCGAATTCTCCAATTATATAAACAGGTTCAATCTCCATATCAAACCACAGTTTGTTTTTAGCAGATTCAAACTGAAGACAGTTATCAAGCTGATCATACACTTCTTTTGGCTGTGTAAAGTCACATTCAAGCGTGAGAATATTGTCACCGTTATCTAAAGTGCCGCTTATGTCAAGCTTGATAAACGATTTATCTCTGTAATATCCGCATTTTTTCTTTTCACAATCTGTTCCATTGATGAACAGATTATAATTGTCAGGCTGTTCAAGAACCAGGTACATAGGCTTTTTTGAAGACATATTGCAACTTACTTTGAAATCAAGTTTGATTTTCACCTTTCGGTTCAATGCACATGCTTTTTCTTGAATATCAAGGATATACATATTCTTTTCAACAAGCTCACCGTCAAAATAGCAGTCGCAAAAATCAAGAGTTAAAACATTTGGATCGGCTTCGGATATTTCCCATTCACCAACAAGTTTTTCGTTTATCGGAGAAAGGGCAGTGTCTTCGTGCGTTGCAGATTTATATTTATCGTCTTTTCGGACAAACAGCACATACGAGCCCATTTTTTCAAAAGTATGGATAACCTTTACGCATCCGTTTGTATATACAAATTTGCATGGTTCAATTTCCCCTGTAATATAGTTGAATGTTGCACAGCTTTTTCCTGGGATAGTCAGAGTTACATTTTCACACCTGTCGGCAAAAGTATTTACAAAATAGAACATTTCAAAATCGTCGAATATTCTTCTTGCAAACTGAATGTCGGCATGTGAACCGTCTGCAAACAGCGCAGAGCAGTAGCGTGTATTTGACGGTATATAATCTATAACATCTGTTTCGGATTTGAGATGAACCTTACAAAGTTTTTTAACATCATCCGTTTGAATTCCGTCTATGTAAGAAGGGATTTCGCCGAAAAAAACGAGATTTCCGCCGTTATCAGAAAATTCTTTTAACAGAGTATATGTATAGCTGTCAATGACTGTTGACGGCGGAACTATGACTGTGGAGTATGACATATTTCCTATTTTCAGATTATTTCCATCTATTTTGCCGTGACGCGACATGATTCTTTCATCACCTAAATGGTATAGAATCTGATTTCTGTCAAGTTCACTTCCGATTTTTACAAGCTCATAAGTGTAATTGTCAATTTTCGACTTTGACGTGTCGTTACCTCTTAATATCCATGCTGTTGAGATTGTGTGGAGAACGAGAACCTCACATGCAATGTCGCCTTCGGCGAGAAGCATCCCTATTCTTGAAGAGAAATTCATGAAATCTTTGTATTCCTTCCACCAGGGGTTCTGATAAAAATGTCCTGTCGGATAGTCGCGCTTTCTTAAACCTTCAAGCGAATACCCTTCAAGATGCTGACACAACAAGTTTACGCCTTTAACCATTTGCCATTCGAGTATCCACTTGAGTTCCTCAAAGCTTACATCCCATCCGCACATGGCAAAGCTTTCTGTAAGAATTTGCTTTTTCCCAAGCTGAGCACAAGCAGACGTCACCTGAGGAACAAGTAATGAACGTTCGGCGCTTCTTGTCAGTCTGTCAATCCCGGGTATATGAAAATATTCATAGTTTGGCATTACGGCTCCGTTACAGTCAAGCTGGCTTGAGAGATAGTCCTCACATACCATGTGACCGGTTAGCTGTGAGCCGTTTTTTTCGCACCAGTCATAAATACGTTTCATGTAGTTTTCACAAAACAGCTTTGTTACGAGTTTCCAGAAGCGGTATCGCGTTTTCATACAAGTATTTGTTTCTTCAAACAAATCGTAAAGCAGTGGCGTTAAGTCTTCACCGTATTCTTTCTTGTATTCGTATTCGAGCGTAAACGACCACGGAAACCCGTTTCTCGATATTTGAGGCTCATCGGTGAAAAAACCGGACATTTTTTTAAAATCGTCACCAAGTATTTCTTTGTATTTCTCGTGAGTGACTTCAATAAATTTATCTGTTACCTTCGCATCAAGTGTATCAACATAGAATCTATTTATTTCATAATATAAATGAGCATTTTTATTATCCGGTAAACTAATATTTGTAATGGTATATTCATTACTGACAGGTTTGTCTGTTATTTCCATACGAAGATATTTTTGCTGATAGTCAACCCCGAGACTATTCACCATATCTGAGCCGAAACCGCTTGGCCAGCCGTTTTCATCATAACCCCAAGGATACATTCCTCTACTATTCGCTTCAGTTATGGATGCTCTTACGTTTTCCATCCATTCTTTGCCCATATATTCGGTTTTAAGTCCGCCTCTTGCATGCATGAAGAATCCGCCTGTGCCGGCTTTGTCCATCTCATTTATCTGCCATTCAGTTTCATTAACATCAAGCTTTGAATTCCACGACCAAAAGGGGAGAGAACGATACTTTTTAGGAGGGTTTTTAAGCTTGCTTAGTATATCTGTCATTTTATGCTCCTTGTATGTAATTTTTCATATTAATTTTATCATATGTGTTTTCCTTTTTCAAGCACGTTTCTATAAAATTGAAAAATTCCCGAACAAAAACTGTTCGGGAATCTTAATATTGAATTATTATCTGTCAATACCGTACTTATCACAAAGACTGTGTATTTTTGAAATGGGGTCGAGCATGGAGCCTATGGATTTGTTGATGTTTAAAGCTTCAATGTAGTAAGCGATATATTTGTGAACGTTTACTTCTCTGAACCATTCTTTGGAAAGGGCGACTTCGGGAATGTAACATGAATTTGTAGCGTATATTCCATCGAACATTCCTCTCTTATAGTAATCGTCAATAACGTCAAAGCCGTTGCAGAAGAGTCCGAATGTGAAAAATCCGAATATTCTTCCTGCACCCATTCCTTTGAGCTTGTCAAGTATGTGGAGAAAACTGTCACCTGAAGAAAGAATGTCATCTACAATAATTATGTCCTTTCCTTTTACGTCATCGCCGAGATATTCGTGGGCAACAATAGGATTTCTTCCGTCTTTTACAACTGTATAATCGCGTCTTTTGTAGAACATACTGAGCGGTATACCAAGCACAGAAGAGTAGTACATACCTCTGTTGAGCGCGCCTTCGTCAGGAGATACAATAACGGTATTTTTGATATTTACATTTTTTTCGTTCTTGAGATATGCTTTTATCATCTGATATGTAGGCATAAGATTGTCAAATCCCTCAAGAGGAATGGCATTTCTAACTCTGTCATCGTGTGCGTCAAAGGTCATAACATTTTCAACGCCGAGAGATACAAGCTCATGAAGCATAAATGCACAGTCGAGAGATTCACGAGCGGTACGTCTGTGCTGACGTCCTTCATAGAGCATTGGCATGATAAGAGAAATTCTTGCTGCCTTTCCGCTTATTGCTGAGATTATCCTCTTAATATCGCAGAAGTGTTCATCAGGGCTCATGGGAACTTCCATGCCGTACATCTTATATGTTTGGCTGTAATTGAAGCAGTCTGCAACAATAAAGACATCTTTTCCTCTGACAGATTGCTCAAGCAAACATTTTGCTTCGCCGGTTCCGAATCTGGGAAACGATGCCTTAATAATATAGTCCGGATTTGCTTCTTTTCTCCACTCACTTATATATTTCTCAATTCTCTTGAGCATATTTTCTGTACCTTTTGTACCGATAAGTGCGATGGGGTTGGTGGAAATCTCTTTAGACAGATCCTGCATGATATACCTCCGAATTTTCACAGTTGTTTGATTGTTACTGTATGTAGTACTTTACGACAAAATTATACCATATGTCGTAATATGTGTCAATAGAATATTTTGAAATTCGTTAAAAAGTCATAAATATCATAAAGTAAGAATAATAATTTGGAGAATTTGCTTGCTTGATTATTTGAGAGTATGTAAATTTGCATAAATTTAATAAACAAAAACTCGCAAATTAAAAATAATTTCCAAAAACGGTTGACAGATTAAGGATTTTTTTATATAATTGTTGTGTACGTAAAAGATTAAAAACAGGAAAGGAAAAGTGAAAAGATTTGGCAAGGCAGACAACGGTTTCAAGTGAAGGTCTCAAAAAGCTTCAGGACGAGCTTGAATATCTGAAAACAACTAAAAGAAAAGAAGTTGCAGAGGCAATTAAGGTCGCTAGAGCATTTGGTGACCTCTCAGAAAATAGTGAATATGATGAAGCAAAAAACGAGCAAGGTGCTGTTGAGCAGAGAATAGCTGAGCTTGAAGCTATGCTCAAAAATGTTAAGGTTATCAATGAACACGAAATTAAAACTGATACAGTAAACGTGGGTAACCGCGTAAAGGTATATGATGAAACCTTCGGTGAGGAGCTCGAGTATACAATAGTAGGTTCAAACGAAACTAATCCTGTTGAACTTAAGATTTCCGATGAATCTCCGATAGGCAGAGCTCTTATAGGCGCAGCAACAGGGGAAACAGTTAAGGCTGAAACTCCCGGCGGAGAAATAACCATGAAGGTTCTTGAAATTTCTAAATAAGCATTTTTTCGGGATGGTGTAAATTTTGGCAGACAATCAGAATATTAATCAGAATGAAACAACAGAAGAAGTTGTTATGACGCAGGCACAGCTTAGTGAGCAGATGCTTGTAAGACGTGATAAGCTAAAAGAGCTTTGCGAACAGGGAAACAATCCGTATGAGCTTGTTAAATATCCGGTTGATAATTATTCCGAGGATATCAAAGCGAATTTTGAGAGCCTCGAGAATAAAACCGTCGTAATCGCCGGTCGACTTATGTCAAAGCGCATAATGGGTAAAGCAAGCTTTTGTAACATTCAAGACGGCAAAGGCAGAATTCAGTGCTATGTCAGCAGAAACGATGTAGGAGATGAACCCTATGCCGCATTTAAAAAGCTTGATATCGGCGATATCGTAGGAATTACAGGTTTTGTATTCAAGACAAAGACGGAAGAAATATCAGTTCATGCAACAGAGATTATTCTTTTTTCTAAAAGCCTTCGAGTGCTTCCTGAAAAATTCCATGGACTTCGCGACCAGGAGACACGTTATCGTCAGAGATATGTTGACCTTATTGTAAACCCTGAGGTTAAGGACACATTTATAAAGAGAAGCATGATTCTCAAGGAAATAAGAAACTTTCTTGACAACAGAGGATATCTTGAAGTTGATACACCCGTTCTTCACACACTTGAAATCGGTGCATCCGCAAGACCTTTTGTTACGCATCACAATACTCTTGATATTGATATGTATCTCAGAATTGAGACAGAGCTTTATCTCAAACGTCTCATTGTCGGCGGCATTGATAAAGTG
Organism: Eubacteriales bacterium; assembly: GCA_045540015.1. GTDB lineage: Bacteria > Bacillota > Clostridia > Oscillospirales > CAG-382 > UMGS1387. Next base: position 30,501 of record JAZQGP010000052.1, on the reverse strand, counting down.
TACGAGGTTGGACGTATTTTCAGGAATGAGGGTATGGACCCGTCTCACAACCCCGAGTTTACTTCAATTGAAATGTATGAAGCGTATACAGATTACCACGGCATGATGGATCTTGTCGAAGAGCTTTACAGCTCTCTTGCAAATAAAATCTGCGGTTCCGATGTTATTACCTATCAGGGTGTTGACATCAACATGGGTTCTCCGTGGGAAAGACTCACCATGGTAGAAGCAGTTAAAAAGTATTCCGGTGTCGACTATAACGACTGGAAGACAGACGAGGATGCAAGAAAGAGCGCCAAAGAGCATCATGTAGAGGTTGATGATAACGCGACAAAAGGTGCGGTGCTTGTTGAGTTTTTTGATGCATTTGTAGAAGAAAATCTCATACAGCCTACATTTATCTATGATTATCCCGTCGAAAACTCTCCTCTGGCAAAGAGAAAAGCAGACAATCCTGCATTTACTGAGAGATTTGAATTCTTTATCTACGCTAGAGAAATGGGTAATGCTTTCTCTGAGCTCAATGACCCGATTGACCAGAGAGAACGTTTTGAAAAACAGGTTGCTGCAAAGCGTGCTCAAGAAGGTGGAGAAAACGCAAGAGTTGATGAGGACTTTATCACGGCTCTTGAATACGGCATGCCTCCTACAGGCGGTCTCGGCATAGGTCTTGACAGACTCGTAATGCTTCTCACGGACAGCTTCTCAATTAGAGATGTGCTCTTGTTCCCCACGATGAAGCCTCTGGATGACTGATATGGAAGAAAAAAAGAAAATGACCTTTCTTCAATGGATAGATAACACATGGTATCACTACAAGCCACAGATAATTATCGGCTTTTTCGCAATAATCCTTATCGGTGTATGTTTGTTTCAGTCTTTAACAAAGAACGAACCCGATGTGTTCATCTATTACGTAGGAGAAGGCGAAATAACGGTTGAAGGGGCAGAAAAATTCCGTTCGGATATGGAGATGGTTCTTGAAAAGGACTATAACGGAGACGGAAAAAAGGTTGTAGATTATAAAGAAGATATCTTTGTAATGTACACTGCGGACAGCGAAACCGAAAACAACACTTATGTATATAACAGTGCAGAACAAATGAACATTGTCAAGCGCTTTAACATGGAGCTTGCAATGGGCGACTGTATTGTTTATATAATGGATCCAAACCTATATAAAGCGAATAAGGATTATATTCTGCCGCTTGAGGATGTACTCGGATATGTTCCTGAGTTTGCACATGATGACAAAGGAATAAAGGTATCGGATTTGCCGGCATACAACCTTACAGGTCTTGCTGCATTTCCCGAAAACTATGTTATCTGTGTAAGAGCTAAGCGCTCAGCGGATGATGAGAATTATTACCGCGGAAATGTGGAATTTTTCAAGTCACTTACGGAATATAAGTAAAACAGGGAGGTGCAGATATTTAGAATATATACGCTTTATCAGTTTTACTCTTAACTTTATTTAAATTTGGTTCCCAAAACAGTACGAATAATATAGTTGGCATTGCTTGCCGTACGTAATGCAGATGCCGCAAGTCATATTATTATAGTACAAATTAAACATTAAATTTGTAAAGGAGGAAATGTTCCGCATATTGCGGTACATAATCAAACAATGAAAAGATTTATTGCTATGTGCCTCGCTGCACTTATGATTGTTTCCAGCGCAGCTATAGTAGCAAGCGCTGCTGCTGCAGACTGGACACCCGGTAATGGTGCTCACATCGTTGCTAATAAGCCTGATGCTTACGGCAAACCCGGTGATATTGTTGAAGAAAACACACCCGTAACAGTTACCGACGGTGCTGACGGTGTTGTTATTACACACGGCGGTTACTACCAGACCGGCGAAAACTGGGCAGGTGTTGTTTCCAGTGAAAAGTATAACATCAATGGTCTCGAAGTTACTGTTAGATTTGACACAATTCCTGATGTTGTTGCTGAAGACGACTGCTGGATTTGCTTCGACCTTCTTTCACAGCCCTTCATGTTCTATGCAAGCGATGTTGCAAAGAACCCCGGCTTTATGTGCCTTGCTCGTTTCAGCAGAGGTTACTTGGAAGTATATGAAGGCGTTTCTGCATTCAGCCAGGTTTACAACTCCCAGAGCGAAATCCCCGGTTTCTTTGCAATTAAGTCCGGTGATGTAGTTACTGTAAAATGGGATTACGTAACAGATCCTGTTCCTGCATACACAACTACTTTCAAGATCAACGATGAAACCTTTACACTTCCTTACGCAGCAGAAAACCTTGTTGACTGCTTCGCTGACGGTAAGGCTCACATCGCTCTTAACTGTAACCTTCTCGGTTCCCAAAAGGATGCGTTCAAGTACACAATTCTCAATGTTACCGACGGTGCAGAAAAGACTCAGGAAGAAATTGATGCTGTAGCAACAATCAGAGCGGAAAAAGAAAGAGCTGAAAATGAAGCTGCGGCTGAAGGCGAAATCACAGCTGCTGAAGAAAGAGTAAATAAGGCTGTAGAAGCTGCAAATGCTTCAGATGTAGCTGAAGCTATTGCTAAGGCTGAAGAAGCTGTAGTAGCTCTCGATGCTGCAAAGGCTGCTCGTGAAGCAGGTAACTACGGCGAAATCGCTGATCTTTGCGATGTTGCTAAAGATGCGGCTAAGGATGCAGAAAAGCTCGTTAGAGAAGCTAATAGAGCTGCAGGTATCGATCCTGCAACAGGCGAAGCAGCTGAAAACACCGAAACCAACGAAGCTGCAGGCGAAAGCGGCTCCAACATTGGTCTCATTATCGCTATCATTGCTATCGTTGTTGTTATTATCGCTGTAGTTGCAGTTGTTGTTCTTAAGAAAAAGAAGAACTAATATCTGTTTACTTAAAGCTATAAACATTAATATCTAAAACATAGATGACACGCTGTACGGCACGTGTCATCTTTTCTTATATTCTGTTTTGGTTGTCTTTTAAATATTGCCAGGAGAGTAGTTGTTTGTTTAATAGTTCGGAAATGCGCGTTAAATTCTTGAAACCAACTTGTTCCGCTATCTGTGCGACAGAAATATTGGTATTTTAGAGATTGTTTTTAGTTCAATAACTCTCAAATTTTTAATATATTTATGCATATCGGATAGGGGATATACATGCATTGCGCGATAATGAAAATCAACTTATAGAAGCTATTAAAAATTAAAGCGGGGTATGACTTGTACAAATAACTTGATGACATCCATGAGGTCTTTAATGCATTACAAATGGTCAAACTGCACAAAGAACACGCGAATACGTAAAGTGAAAAAATGAATCTCGGAAAAACTACATATTGACTTTCAGAAACACTTTTGTCTTTATATGGTACCAAAAGCGTTTGGTTGCCAAGGTTAACATAACTAGGTTTACATAACGTTACCATCAAAACGACGAAAATTATTTTTTAACCCTAAATCCCTTGCAAAATCTTCGCAAATGTATTATTATATATATGCTAATTTTTCAAAAAACGAAGAGGTAGTCATGCGAATATCCTTTATAGGTGCCGGCAATATGGCCGGTGCTATTATTCGTTCCGCAATTTCTTCAGGAAGATTAAAGCCTGCAGAAGTAACGGTTTACGATATTAATTCAGACAAGTGCAAAGAGTTTGAAAAGCTCGGTACAAATATTGCTCAAAGTATTGCAGAAGCCGTCAGTGCTTCTGATATCATTCTGCTCGCAGTTAAACCGCAGGATTATGATAACGTTTTGACTGATATGAGAAACAACTGCGATAACTGTAAGTCAAAGCTTATTATTTCTATTGCAGCGGCAATTTCCACATCGTACATCTGCAATATACTCTGTGCTGACTGTCCCGTTGTACGCGTTATGCCAAACACGCCTTTGATGCTCGGTTTTGGCGCTACTGCAATTTCAAGAAACAGTCTCGTAACGGATAAGGAGTATTCCAAAATTTGCGGACTATTTGCCGCATCGGGTACAGTTACTTCTCTTGATGAAGACCTTATGAATAACGTTATTTCCGTCAACGGATCAAGCCCTGCGTATGTATACCTGCTTGCAAAAGCAATGATAGACGGCGGCGTTCAGCACGGACTTGACGTTAAAGCATCCACTGAACTCGTTTATCAGACACTCCGCGGTTCCGTTGAAATGCTTACAAAATCGGGATTGTCGCCCGAAGAACTTATAAAGATGGTTGCTTCTCCAAAAGGAACGACCGAGGCTGCCATCAAGAAATTTGAGGAGCTTGAATTTAATAATACTGTATGGGAAGCGATGCGTGCGTGTACTCGGCGTGCTGAGGAAATGAAACGTTAAGGTGACATAATTTCTTTTCAATCATCATATAACTTAGTAAAGTTATGTATGGGTGATTATGTGGATTATGGATATGAAAGAGACAGTTACCGATACAGTATCAGTAGCTGTCTGTTTTTCTGTATATTTCTGCCTTCATTTTTTGTCGGAATGCATCTTGCTCTTTCGTGCAGAATACTTTGTTTTTCTTTAAAGTTTGAATTCACTGTATCTTTAATACACAAAATTGCAATTGTTCTTATTAGTACTCTTTTTATTGCATCACGATTTATGAAGCTGATGAGACTTTTGTGTTCTTTGTTACTTTTGTTGTCAGCTTATGTTTGTGGGTTTTCGTTTTTTCTTATTGTAAAGGGAGTGTGTGAATTCGGAACTTTTGCGCAAACATTATCGCCGTTTGTTGTCACAGCAGCCTTTACGTTCTTTTTATCGCGCTCATTTTCTTATCCTGCAAAGGGTTATGAAAGTATGAAAAAATATATATCCGATAATGCTGTACAAGTCGCTTTTGATTTGATTGTTTTTGTTATATTTGTAATTTATATTTACTATTGTTAATATATATAGGAGTTTAAAATGTCAGACGTTAATGTAATTGAAAATTATATTAAATATCTTGAGGAAAATAAAAAGTCCTCTAAAAACACTTTGTCTGCTTATAAGCGGGATTTAAAGTGTTATGAGGCTTTTTTGTCAGATATAGGCCACAGTATCATCGGTGCAAGCACAGATGTTATAGAGAAATTCAAAAGCAAACTCATTTCCGAAGGTAAATCTGTAGCAACCGTCAGCAGATGCATGTCATGTGTTCGTTCTTTGTATAAATTTCTTTGCGCAACCGGAACGACCAAAACAAATCCTTCTTCTGTTATCAGAAATGACAAGAGCGAAAAGAAATTTTTTGAAGTACTTACTGAAAATGAAATCGATCTTTTACTTTCTCAGCCCGATAAATCGGATTTCAAGGGGATAAGAGACAAGGCTATGCTTGAAACATTGTATGCAACCGGAATGAAAGTTTCCGAGCTTATTTCGCTTAATGTTTCGGATGTAAATCTTGCTCTTAATTTTGTACGGTGCCACGGAGAGGATAATTCAAAACACGAGAGAATCGTGCTTTTATATCCCAAAGCAGTTAAAGAGCTTGAAAAATACATAAGCACCGCACGCAAGTTTTTCGTATCTGACAACACCGATGCTTTATTTGTAAATGTTAACGGCGAGCGCATGACAAGACAAGGCTTCTGGAAGCTTCTAAAGAGCTATGCTGCAAAAGCGAATATTAACAAAACCATTACTCCTCATACACTTCGTCACTCCTTTGCCGCACACCTTCTTGAAAACGGTGCGGATATTCGGGATATCAAGAGTATTCTCGGTCATGCTGATATTTCCTCAACACAAGTTTACGCACAGTTCCTTAAAAGCCGTATTCAGAACTCGTACATTAAGTTTAATCACAGAGCACAAGGATAATAGGTTACATTTATACGACTTATTTTTCACTTGCAGTTAATATTATTATGTTATTATAGATGTGTTACAATTACACATCTATATTTTTTTTACAAAGGATTGGCGACAAATCAATGAAAAAAATCAACTTGTTTAAGATTTTTTCCGCTAAAAAAGAAGAAAATGAAAAGTCCGCGATAGTTTACACGGACTTCAAAGGCTTTTTTATTTCACTTAGCAGAAAATTCTGGAATTTATCAAATCTGAATCTTTTGTTTACGCTCTGCAACCTGCCGATTTTCTTTTACTTGTTCACTCTCACAGGACAACTTGACAACAAAATACAGGCGGTTGCAAATCCGCTTTATCCTGCATATTTCGGAATGAAAACAATTGCGGACAGCAACGTAATCTCAAGCCTTGCACCTGCAATTGAAACATTTGTTGAAATGTCGGTGCCATCTGTTGCAACTCGTGTTTTTCAATTTATCGCTCTTCTTACTATTATAACCTTCGGACTTTCAAATGCAGGTATGGCGTATGTGATACGCGCTTATAACAGGGCAGAGCCTGTGTTTATGTTTTCTGAGTTTTTCGGTGCTGTTAAACGAAATATCCGTCAAGCTCTTATAATCGGAGTGCTTGATATAGCTTTTACCGCACTTCTTATCTGGGATGTGATTTTTTGGAGCGCTCAGGAAGGATACGTCAACGGTCTGTTCTTCTATTTTAGTTTGTTCCTTGCAATTCTGTATTTCATCATGCGTTTTTACATATACACGCTGATGATAACCTTCAAGCTCTCGATTTTTAAGATTTTTAAGAATGCATTCATTTTTGCTTTTCTTGGAATCAAGAGAAACATTGTCGGTCTTATAGGCTGCGTAGCTGTGGTGGTTATTAATATGTTGCTGTTCGGACTGTTTCCGCCGTTTGGAATTGCACTTCCGTTTATTATTACAATTTCAATATGCTATTTTATCGCCGGCTACACATCATATCCGGTCATTAAGCAATACATGATAGACCCGTATTACAATGATGAGGAAAATGAAACTCAGGATTGCGATGGGGAAGAGCCTGTATTTGTTGACAGGGGTTAATCCTCGTCTTCGTCGTAATCTTCAAGGGTTTTCGCTTTAACTCTTCGTTTTTCGTGTGAGAGCGGATTTGCTTCGGCAGCATTTTTGATCTGCTCGGTACTGAGATGGGTATATATCTGGGTTGTCGACATTTCTTCATGACCGAGAATATCCTTAAGAACGCGTACATCAACCTTCCCGTGCTGATACATGAGCGTTGCTGCTGTGTGGCGAAGCTTGTGAACAGAAAGCTTTAAATGACCAAGCCCCGCTTCTTTCAATCTTGTGTATATCATTGTCTGTATCATCTGAACGCTAAGACGATTGCGGTTCCTTGAAATAAACAGTGCATCGCGGTCTGAAAGCTTGATTTTTTCAGGTCTCACCTTGAGATATGCTTTTATCGCATCACGGCATGCGGAGTTGAGATAAAGTATTCTTTGCTTACTTCCTTTGCCTGTTACAACTACCGTTTCAAATCCGTCCGAAAAGTTCGAGAGATTAATTCCTGCAAGCTCTGATACACGAAAACCGCAGTTTAAAAACAGTGTAATAATCGCATAATCGCGTTCTGCATTATTTCCGCTTATCGAATCAAGCAAATCCTGAGCTTGTTCAAGCGTCAGATATTTTGGAAGTGCCTTCTTTATCTGAACAGAATCTATTCTTCCTGTCGGATTATCATTTATAACGCACTTGACCTTAGAAAGATATTTGTAAAACGAACGCAGACACGAAAGCTTTCTTGCGCGAGATGAAGCCTTGTTGTCTCTTGTGTTGTTAAGATAACTCAAATAGTTAAAAACATCTTCACTTGTAACACCTATAACATCGTTATCCGATACATCCGAAAACTGTATCATGTCGTAGTCGGTTTCTTGGTATTTAGCATTGTATTTTTCTTTTACTATATATCTGAAAAAAGTTCGTAAATCATGGTAATACTGAAAGACAGTTTTTTTTGAGCGGTTCTGAATAGTTCCCTTGTATGAGAGAAAGTTTTGCACAAGAACCGGTGCATCGCTGTAGTCTGTCAAATGTATCACCTCATTATTATTTGAATTCATTAAAATAAGTATATCATATTTTATACAGTTAAGTCAATCATTTTATAATTTTCGGAGGAATTATTATGAAAAAGCTGTTCGAAGAAAAGTCGCATATGGTATCAAAGCTTTTTATATACCAGATTGCAATGTCGCTTCTCGGAGTATTTATAGTAAGCCCGTTTTCGGGAACAACTTGTATTATTGCAGGCGTTTTTTCATTGCTGTTTTACTTATCGCTTGTATCTTACGCAACTGTAGAAGACGGTCAAAAAGACTTTGTTTCGCAGAAAGCAGGCAGATTGCAGGGAAGTGCTTTCACAGGATTTAAATATGCGCTTATTTCATATATTCCTACAATATTTATTGTTGCTTTCTATTGCATCATCAAGCTTTCAACGAAAAGTGAAATGCTTTCAGCCTTAAAGAATATTCTTAATATAATTATCCGCTTTTTCCTTATGGGTTCATATCTTGGTATCGATGTGGGACTTACGGGCTATGGTTATGATACTGCCACACAAAGTATGGTTTCAGATGCCCCAACGGTTGTAAGATTTATCTCCGATAATGGAATATTTTTTGTTATTTGTCTTATAGTTATGCCTCTTATATGCGGATTTGCTTATAATCTTGCATTTAACGGAAAAATCAGTATCAATACCCATAAAAAAGAAAAATAATATACTGTGATTTTCAAGAATATACTGTAATAAAATTCTATTTACAGGTGATATTCTTTGAAAAAGAACAAAATCAAATATTTAGCATCAACTTTCGCAGTATCCCTTGTAATTGCTGCTATAGCGGTTATATGCGCATTTATTGAAAATCTAGGCGATTCTTCGGTGCCTGTCGGCGTGTTAGACGAACAAAAAAACAAAGACATATATATAATCGATCCCGGACACGGTGGTTTTGACGGCGGTGCAGTAGGGCAGACTGGGGTTCTTGAAAAGGATATTAACCTTGACATCGCTATTCATTTGCAGGAGCTATTTTCTATGTCCGGAATCGAAGCTTTTTTAACACGTACAACAGATGTTTTGTTGTACAACGAAAATGACGGACGTTCAAAAAAAGCACAAGATGTAAGAAACAGAGTTTCTTTTACAAAAAGCTTTGTAAATCCTGTTTTCGTTAGCATACATCAGAATAAATTCCCGGTATCTAAATACAGCGGTCTGCAAGTATATTATTCACCACATAACAGCAGCAGCAAGCTTTTGGCTGAAAGTATACAGAGTGAAGTAAAATCTAAGCTTCAAAATGACAATAATAGGGAAGTGAAGAAATCCGGCAGTACAATATTTGTGTTAAAAAACCTTGATTGCCCTGCGGTGCTTGTGGAATGCGGATTTCTATCAAATCCCAAAGAAGAGGCCCTTCTTTCTGATTGTAAATACAGAAAGAAGCTCGCATTATGTATTTTCTCGGCATTAATGAATTATGAAGACATGAAAAATACTCGGAAGGAAATATCTTAGTATGAAAAATAAGACGGAATTTGTTTGCAGCTCGTGCGGAAGTGTTACCTCGAAATGGTTTGGAAAATGCCCGTCATGCAGTACATGGAACAGTATTGAAGAGGTTGTAGCTGTTCAGACAGAGCCTGCTTTTGTCAGAAAAAAAGCAGGGAATACCATAATGCATTCATCACCGCTGTCAAAATCTATAAATGAAATCGACTATGATGACAAAAACAGAATAAAAACAGGTATGACTGAGTTTGACAGAGTTCTCGGTGGAGGGATTGTTGAAGGCTCGGTAACTCTGCTTTCCGGTGAACCCGGCGTCGGAAAATCAACACTGCTTCTTCAGGTGTGCGGACTACTCGGCGACACCAAAAAACTCTTGTATGTAACAGGCGAGGAATCACCTTCACAGATAAAGCTGAGAGCTAAACGTCTGGGAGTATCCTGCGAAAACATACTAATATATTCCGAAACCGACCTTGATGAAATTGTAGCCGAAGCTGATATTATAAATCCCGATATTATAGTTATAGATTCTATTCAGACGATGCAGGATAATGATTCATCGTCTACGCCGGGAAGCATTACTCAGGTAAGAAACACAACATCACGCCTGATTAGACTTGCGAAAACATCAGAAACTTCAGTTATCATTGTCGGTCACGTAAATAAAGATGGCGGTATTGCAGGTCCGAAGGTGCTTGAGCATATGGTTGATACCGTTCTGTATTTTGACGGAGAAAAGCAGTACGCGTACAGAATGCTCAGAGCGGTTAAAAACCGTTTTGGTTCTACAAATGAAATAGGTATATTTGAGATGGATTCTGAAGGACTTTGCGAGGTTTCAAATCCGTCAGAATACCTTTTGTCGCAAAGACCGATAAATGCCTCCGGAAGCTGTACAATGTGTGTAATGGAAGGAACAAGACCGATACTTGCTGAAATTCAGGCACTTGTTACTCAAACTGCTTATCCCAACCCTAAACGCGTATCCAACGGTCTTGACTATAACCGTCTTTCAATGATAACCGCAGTACTTGAAAAACGTGTAGGATTAAAGCTGTACAATTCTGATATTTTCATAAACATTGTAGGCGGTCTCAGAATCGATGATCCGTCAAGTGATCTTGCAGCCTGCCTTGCGATTATTTCAGGTTGTCGCGATATTCTTATCGATGATAAACTTGTTGCAATGGGAGAAATAGGTCTTGCAGGTGAGTGCAGAGCCGTTGGTAGCATCGAACAGCGTATAAGAGAGTGTATAAGACTAGGATTTAAAACTATTTTAATTCCTGCAAGAAACTACGAACGGTCAAAAAAACGTATTGACGACATGAAAACAAACGGGATAAGCATTGTACCCGTCAGAAGCATAACTGATGCTATAATGTCGCTGAAAAGCAAACAAAATGACTAAAATCCAAGATAAAAGAATTTTAATTGACTGCCGAATGAGCAGTAAATGCAAAGAATTTCTCTTAAATAACAGATATACAATTATCGAAATGCCGGTGTCTGTTGTACTCGACGAAGCAATTTCAGCTCATCCCGATATGACAGCAGTAAAAATTGACAATACATGGGTTGTTTATAACAATGCAAAACACTTGTTCGATATTGCTGACGAGAAAATAATTATCGACAGGGAAGTGCCTGCAAATAATAAGCTTACATATCCGCGTGATATCGGATTAAACTGTGCTGTTGTTGGGAAAAATATCATATGTAACAGTCAGTACACCGAGCAATCCGTTCTTGATTTAGCTGCTAAAAACGGATTCAGGATTATAGACGTTCGTCAAGGATACAGCAAATGCTCGGTATGCATTGTTGATGATAACGCAATAATTACAGAAGACACAGGAATTGCAAATAAATGCTTGCAGAATGATATAGATGTATTGTTATTAAAAAACAGAGCTGTAAAACTTTGCGGATATGATTACGGGTTTATCGGCGGTTGCAGCGGATTGCTTTCTGATGGCAGAATCGTTTTCGCCGGATGCATAGAAAATCATCCGGAATATCAATTTATAGATAAGTTTTGCCGTAAATACGGGAAAACTGCTGTTTCTATGTCTGATGAACCACTATATGATGTGGGGAGTATATTGGAAGTATGATATACAGTGCCCTATAAAATTTGATATATAATTGTATAAAATAGGAATTTTATACAATTGAGGGTATGAGGTACCAACTGATTTTAGTTATATGTTTTCCGAATGATGTAAGGAGTGTTAAAATTGGCATCACAGATAGAAACCAAAGTTGAAGGTTATCATGTTCAACCTGATGGAAAAATCAAAACATCTGCGCTTCTCAGGCTTTTTCAAAAAAGCGCTGCACTTGATTTGAGTAACGCCGGAATTTCTGACATTGAAATGCACGAAAGCAACATTGCATTTGTTCTGTCACGCATGACTGTACAGATGTACAAAGATATATTCTTTGATGATGTAATTACAATTAAAACATATCCGAGAGATTTACGCGGAGCCGCATTTATCAGAGATTATATCGTTTACCGCGGGAATGATGTTTGCTGTTACTGTTCGTCCACGTGGGCGCTTATTGACACGGTTTCAAGGCGTCTTCTCCGACCTGATGCGCTTGACAGATTTGGCGGACTTGTAACATCTGATGAAAACATGTGTTCTCTACCTAACATGAGAAGAAAAATTGATACGACCTCCCCATTTAGAACGTATGTTCATTCGGTGCCATACTCTCAACTTGATATTAATAATCATTTGAATAACACATACTATGCTGATATGATTTTTGACGGTTTAGAACCTAATATGCATAAATCGGATGCCAATATGTATATTGAAATCAATTACCGCGCTGAGGCAGTTCTTGGAAATAAACTTGTTCTTTCTTATTCAAATGCTGATGACGGCGGTATTGATATTTCATGCCGCAATGAGGATAAAGATAATGTGTGCTTTTCCGCTTATCTTTCTATTAACGGCATAAAATCGTAAACATTTTGTGCATATTGCATTTTTTACTACGTGGGTATTGATTTTCTTTGGATAATATGCTATAATTCCTTCAGAAAGGTGGAATTTATATGAAATCCGTTATAACTATCAGCCGTCAGTATGGCAGTGGCGGAAGATTTGTAGGCAAAATGTTAGCAGATAAGCTCGGTATTCCCTTCTATGACAATGAAATAATCACTCTTGCTGCTAAAGAAAGCGGTTATGCTGAAAATATTTTCGAAAAAGCGGAGCAAATTTCAACACACAGTCTTTTATATTCGCTTTCCATGTTTGGTTCTGCGGCAGGTGTTTACGGTCTTCCCTTGTCTGATAAAGTATATATTATTCAGTCTGATATTATAAAAAAATGTGCCGATAAAGGTCCCTGCATCATTGTAGGTCGTTGCTCAGACTATGTTCTTCGTGAACGCGATAATGTTATCAACTTTTTTATTTATTCTGACATGGAGCACAAAATCAAACGCGCCGTTAAATACTACGGAATTGACACGACTAAAGCACAAAGTATTATTGAACAAAAAGATAAAAAAAGAGCTACATATTATAATTACTATACTTCTCAGCGTTGGGGAGACATCGATAACTACAATCTTGCGGTAAATAGTGATTCGGTTGGTATTGAAAATGCTGTTAAGCTTTTAGAAGATTATGTGAAAATGTACAACGGCGAATAATATCTAAACAAACAAATTTGACTCTGCTTATTAGGCAGAGTCGTTTTTTGTCTTTATGATTATTTAAGCATATTTTCGAGTTTTTCAACCACATTATCAAGATAGTCCCCGCTGAACTTTTCAATCTCACCCTTGTCGGTAAGAGAAGCAATATTTGCATCAAACGGAACCTGAGCGAGAAGCTCAAGGCCCTGTTCCTTTGCAGTTTCAGCAGTTTTACTCTTTCCGTAAATTTCAATCTTCTTACCGCAGTCGGGACAAAGAGCATAGCTCATGTTTTCAACAAGTCCGATAATCGGAATTTGCATTGTCTTCGCCATGTTCACAGCTTTTGCTACAACAAGAGAAACAAGCTCCTGAGGACTTGTTACAATTACAATTCCGTCAAGAGGTATTGACTGAAATACGGTAAGCGGAACATCACCCGTTCCGGGAGGCATATCAACGAACATATAGTCAACATCTTCCCAGACCGTATCTGTCCAGAACTGTTTTACTGCTCCTGCAATAACAGGACCTCTCCAGATTACAGGTGTATCTTCTTTTTCAAGAAGAAGATTTGCTGACATAATTTTAATTCCGCTGTGAGAAATTTTCGGAATCATCTGATTGTCGTATCCGGTAATTGTTCCGTGAACACCGAAGGCTTTCGGAATGGACGGACCTGTTATGTCGGCATCAAGGATACCAACCTTATATCCTTTTCTTGCAATAAGTGAAGCGAGGAGCGAGGTTACCATTGACTTTCCTACCCCACCTTTACCGCTGACAATTCCTATAACTTTTTTCACCGAGCTGTTAGCGTTAAGCGGCTCAAGCATACTTGTTTTATCTCTTGACGAACAGTTTTCTTTGCATGTACTGCAGTCGTGTGTACAATTTTCTGACATTTTATACCTCCGAATTCATAGTATTATATATTATAATACTATAATTTTAGTATGTCAACCAAGATTTGTTAAGTTAATCAAAAATTACAACATTGATTTTATGACAATTATCTCTAATCTATTCAAAGCATACATAATTGTAAACAAACAGTATTAAAAATAATCAAAAATTCATCACATTAGTAACTTGCAGAATTCACAAAAAAATGGTTTAATAATACAGTATTAAAATATAAACTGACAGTGTTCATGTAAAGGAGCAACTATGAACGAAACAAAAGTAAATGAATACTCGAATTTCGATATATTTGATAAGGACTTTTCAAAAAACAGAAAACGAAAGAAACAGAACAAAAACAAGAAAAATAATGGTATCTTTAAAGCAATTATTTGTGTGTTGTTGGTAATAATCGTTTTAATTGCAGCAGCTTGGAAATTTGGGTTGTTTAACATGTTTTCTTCTGACAACATGTCAAGAACGGGGCAATTAACTACATATACTGTATCCCGAAGAACCATAACCCAGTCACTGACAAGCAGCGGAACGCTTGAGCCTAACGACTCCTACACTATCACTCCCCTTGTCAGTGGAGAAATACTTTCGGACTATTTTGAAGAAGGCGATATCGTTGAAGAAGATCAGCTTCTGTATCGCATTGATTCATCAAATATAGAATCCAGTATAAAAAGAGCGCAAAATTCGCTTAAAAACGCTCAAAAGAATCTTGACAATGCTATCAAGGAACGCGAAAAGCTGAATGTGAAGTCCGATGTCGCCGGAAATATTGAAAAAATATATGTAGAAGTTGGAGATGAAATTTCTGCAGGCACGAAGATTGCGGACGTTATTGACAAGGAAATCATGCTTATTGATGTTCCTTTTATAGCAGATGAAACACAGGACTTTTACGTAGGACAACCGGCAACACTCACCTTCCCTTCCTTTGAAACAGCTACAGGAACAATAAAGGAAATCAAGGGTACAACAGGAGTCAACGAACTTGGTGCTATAACACGAATTATTACAATCAGTGTTAATAACATAGGAAGCATAACAACATCTACATCAGCGTATGCATCTGTTGGCAATTCTTCATGTACTGCTCCTTCTGTTTTCTATTACAATGATGAAGGACAAGTGATTTCAAAAATTGCCGGAACAGTAGAGAGCATCAATTACACCGAAGGAAGCAGAGTCACTGAAGATTCAATTGTTGTCAACCTTTCAAGTTCAGACGTAGAAGACAGAATCGAAAGCCTTGAACTCACCTTGGATGATGCACAAAGTTCACTCAACGATACACTCGACAATCATGAAAACTACAACATCACCTCCCCTATTTCGGGAACTGTTATTTCTAAAAACTATAAAGCAGGAGACACTCTTGGAAGTGGCAGTGGTAATTCCGGAAGTGCTTCAATGGCGGTGATATATGATTTATCCGCTTTCAAGTTTACCATGAACATAGATGAGCTTGATATTGACAAAATCAAAGTCGGTCAGGAAGTTATAGTTACCTCGGATGCAAGAAGCGGCACACAATATTACGGAAATGTAACAAATATTAGTATACAGGGTAGCACAAGTAACGGAACTACCATATATCCCGTTACTGTAACAATTGATAATGTTGAAGATGAATCAAAGAGAAAGACAGACGAGGGCGGAACAATACACAAATACTACAAAACAGGTAAAACAAGCACCACGAAAAAGCATACACTCGAGAGCAAATTGGATAATACCTATGCTTACTCCGACGGTGTTACAATTGAAAGAATCGCCCTTGAGGACGGTACTCCAAGTTTTAGTGTTGACGGAAAAAACATGAATCCAAAATTTAACAGTACGTATACGCTCGGTTCTGATACATATACGTTTTCCGACGACATGAATAGCCTTATAATTGAGACTGTGGACGAATCAACAATGCTCAGACCCGGCATGAATATTGATGCGGAGATTCTTATACAAAACGTCGAAAATGTTGTGGCTGTTCCTGTTTCAGCGATTATGCGCGGATACAAAGTGAAAGTTGTAAGCCGTGCTGAGAATGACGCAGTGGAAGATAAGACGCCAAACGGTATTCAAAACGATAAATCAACCGAAGCGGAAAAAAAATCACAAATGACTGGTAATATACCAAACGGCATCCCGAAATTTGATGCTGAAAACACGCAAAGACCTGAAGTTGTTCCATCTGAAGAAGGAATGCCCGTCAGCGGTAACCAAACCGACAGTCAATACGGCGCTGTTCCTCATGATACACAGTACGAAGAAGTAAGAGTTTCGGTAGGTGTAACAGATAATAATTTTATTGAGATAACAGAAGGTCTTAATGTCGGCGATGTTGTAATTCTTGATGAAATGAACTCCATCGGTTCGCAAACCGGAACTGTGCAAATGCAAGGCTTCGGCGGCATGGGCGGAATGGGAGGAATGAGCGGAATGGGAGGAATGGGAGACTATGACGGCGTTCCTATGGGCGGCGGAATGATGCGTCCCATTGGCAGATGAGGTGAACACAGTTGATAAAACTAAAAGATATTTATAAAATATATGTCAACGGCGATACCACAACCTATGCTTCAAAAGGTGTCAGCATCAACATAGACAAGGGCGAATTCGTTGCCATTGTCGGTCAATCCGGTTCAGGCAAATCAACTATAATGAACATTATAGGATGTCTTGATGTTCCAACAAGCGGAACATACACTCTCAATGGAGTAGATGTTTCTACCATGGGAGATAACGAGCTTGCTGAAATCAGAAATAAGATGCTTGGATTTATATTTCAGCAATACAATCTTATTCCAAAGCTTACAGTTCTTGAAAACGTAGAGCTCCCCTTGCTCTATGCAGGACTTGGCAAGGAAGAGCGCCGAAAGGCTGCGATGCAATCTATTGCAAAAGTAGGGCTTGAAGGTAAGGAAAAGAATCTTCCATCTCAACTTTCAGGTGGTCAGCAGCAAAGAGTGTCTATTGCACGTGCGCTTGCAGGCAATCCTTCGGTAATTCTAGCGGATGAACCTACAGGCGCTCTTGATTCACGTACAGGTCGTGAAGTGCTTGAGTTTTTACAAAAACTCAACAGTGAAGGAAACACAATTGTGCTTATCACTCACGACAACGGTATTGCAAAAACCGCAAAACGCATAATAAGGCTTCATGACGGCTCTGTTGTATATGACGGCCCTGCAGATGATCCGCAGGCTGTTGTTCAAGCCAATATTTCATTTGAAAGCGATCCCCTTCTCAACAATTTAAACAGCGAGAAAGGAGATGACGCATAATGGGCATGGGTCAGTGTTTTGTTATGGCTTTTAAAAGCCTGAGTACAAGCAAAATGCGCTCTTTTCTTACGATGCTCGGAATAATCATTGGTGTTGCTGCGGTTATTGTAATCATGTCACTCGGTAACGGAATGACTGTATATATGAACGACAGCTTTGCAAATTTGGGAACTACAAATATATCAGTAAACATTTCCGGCAGAGGCTCTTCGAGAAGTGTTAATGTTGATGAAATATATGAGCTATATGAAAACAACAAGCACCTGTATAATTATATGTCACCAACTGTCAACTGTAGCGGTCAGGTCCGCGGTGCCGACAATGAAATCCACTATCCGTCAATAACGGGAGTTGGTGAAGAATACCTCGATCTTAAAGATTACGCTCTTGAGCAAGGCAGAAACATCGAATTTATTGATATTGAATTTAACCGCAAGGTATGCGTTGTTGGCGCATATTACAACAAAACAGTGTATGGCGGTAACGCTGTAGGAAAAACAATTAAAATTAACGGTGACCCTTATTACATTATAGGTGCTGTAACGGAGCAAAGTGATGCGACTGAAGAATATGGTGTTGATGACTTTGTTTATCTTCCCTACTCTACTGCTGCAAGGTTTATTTCAAGAAACACAACTATCGGAAATTTCACATTCGTTGCCAAGGATGAAGAAACCGTAAGCGAAGGTATTTCCGTTATAGAAAATCGCTTATATAAAACTTTCATGAGTGATGATTATTATTCTGTATCAAGCCTTACGGAAATGCTTGATACAATGAATACCATGATGAATACAGTGGTTATTGTTCTTGCTGCAATTGCGGGCATTTCGCTTCTTGTAGGCGGCATAGGCATCATGAACATAATGCTTGTTTCAGTTACAGAGAGAACAAGAGAAATAGGTGTCAGAAAAGCACTCGGCGCAAAAGGCAAGCATATCAGAATGCAGTTTGTTATAGAAGCCGCAACTACAAGTGCGCTCGGAGGTATACTCGGTATAATTTTCGGTATGGTAATTTCCGCTATAGTATCAACTTTTCTTAAACAAGCGCTGGATATGCAGGCAATCCCGACAAGCACGTCTATACTTATATCATTTGGTATTTCGTTTGCAATTGGGATCATATTTGGATATCTGCCTGCCAATAAAGCCGCTAAATTAAATCCTATTGAAGCGCTCAGACATGACTGATTCTCATTCAGTAGAAAGGGATATAAAAATGAAGAAGAAACTTTTTACAGCTTTTCTCATTACGGCATTCTTTATGTGTATTAATGTTTGCTATGCAAATACCGCACTTTCACTCAAGAGCCAAGATGAAATGATAAACGTTATAAAGATGCTCGAAATCGCAAATGGTGACCAAAACGGAAACATGATGATTGATTCCGAAGTTACAAGAGCTCAGTTTGTGAAAATGGCAGTAGGCGCATCGACATCAAAGCAAACTGCACAGGATACTAAACTAAGTGTATCACTTTTCCCGGATGTTAAAAACGACTTTTGGGCAGCAGGATACATATATGTCGGTGTAAAGAACGGATTGATTACCGGATATCTTGACGGAACCTTCAAACCCGACAACAATGTTAAGCTCGAAGAAGCCGTAACAATAGTATTGAAGCTTCTCGGATACACTGACAATGAAGTTATGGGAGCATATCCGAATTCGCAAATCGCTAAATACCAAAGCCTTGGTCTTGACACTAAAATAAATGCGAAGGTTGGCGAAAATCTCACACGTCTTGAGTGCATGCAGCTTCTGTACAATGCATTATCTGCAGAGAACAATTCCGGTTCGGTTTACTGTACTACTCTCGGATATAAAACCGATTCTGACGGCATAATTGATTATAATGCTCTTGTTGAAGCAAAGCTTAAAGGTCCGTATGTTATTCTTGCTGAAAAGTCGGACTCCCTAAAAACAACACTCGGTAACGGTTATGCGGATTATTTATATTACAGAGACGGAAAAACAAGCAGCTTTTCAGAGATAAACGAATATGATGCTTTGTATTATGTAAAAGAAATTAATACTGCATGGACATATTCATCCAAATTATTCGGTGTAGTTCAAAGCGTTTTACCTGACAACATAAATCCTACATCTGCCGTTATATCCGAAAATACGGTAAATATCACTTCGGGAGCTATAGGAGTAGAACTCCTCAAAAAGGATACATATATTATGCTTGTTCTTGACAGAACAGGTTCTGCATTCGCAGTATATAAAGCCAATGCAGATATGTATAATAAATATTACAATTCAGATTCAGATTTAAAGGATGTTATTTTGTCATCCGTATCGTCACCTTTCGTTGTAAACGACCTTTCTACTTGGAAATCTTTATCACAGTTTAATGTTAATTCTAAGACAGAATATCTTTACAACGCTACTGTTATAAGTGAAAATGATCTGTGCAAAAATGATGTATTATATTATTCAGAAGCATTCAATACAATTCTTGTGTACAGAAAAACAGCAACAGGTATTGTAAAAGGCATATCTCAGCAAAACAATGCACCCGCAAGCGTCGTGCTTACGGATAAAACATATAATCTTGCAACTGATGATGTTAAAAACATGTTTGCTGTAAATGGCAAGTACAGCAAGGAAAACAGCTTTGTAACTCTCCTTCTCGGAATAAATGACGGTGTAATATCTGCAATTGACGGAGATATTGCAAAAATCAGTGAAAACACAAACAATGCAAGCTATCTTGAAATGGTAGCAATGACGCTTGAAGGTCCGTATACAGTAAATACTTCGGGAAAAATAGACTCTCTTCCCTTTGATTCTGAAAACGCAAAATATATTCGTGACGGAGAAAATATTCATCTTGAGGACATCAGAAAGAATGATGTATATTACTATTCAAATCTTCTTGAGTCAATTTGGATATACCGTGATAAAGTGAGCGGTGTATTGGAAGAAGTAAATAATGTAACTTCTCCTTCCAGCATTGTTGTATCAGGAAAAACATATTCTGTTGAGTCACAAGACGCGTCGTTTGCACTTTCCACATTCGGCTCTTACAGAATCGGTGATACTATTACAATTGTTCTTGGCAAAGACGGCGTTGTAGGTGTTACAAAAGCCGATGATGATACTTCAGCATACATTTACGGCATTGTAACAGACAAAGGCAAAAAGGCATTTAAAAAGTCTGATGGCACCACATACTCCGCTGAATACGTTACAGTTACAGACACTGCGTGTCAGACATACACATATGAGTATGAAAACAGATATTTTGCAAGCGGCGACGTTGTAAGAGTTACAATCGGAAACAAGGTGTCTATCAGCAAGCAAACAACAAACATCGGTTCAGGAAATGTTGCAAAAATTAAAAACGCCATAAAGAACGGTGATTTTGCAAGTGACTGTGAAATTATTGATGTATATGGCGGAAACGTTAAGAAGGTGTACGTTTCCAGAATATCAGGACTTGATATTGATCCCGGAGAATTCATCTATTCGGGTATTGTTAAATTCTATCTATTCAATGAAGACGATGAGATAGAAAAGCTTATTCTTGGCAATTTTACAGGAGATATTCATGATTATGGCATTGTTACCTCTAGTTATAACGGTGCTGTTAAATACCTTCTGGAGGATACAGAAAAAACTTTCACTTCAGATAATCTTGTATCAGAAGGACCGGCAATGATAAAAAACGACTTATCAGGTGTAGCATCTATTTCACCGCTTATGAATAGTGTTGTCGTAGATGTACTTACAAATTATTCTGTGTTTGATAAAGATGGAAATGAGTATCCTCTATCCGACAGAGTCAAGGTCTATATCGCCAACACAGCAAGCTATACTTACAGTAAACTAAATGATGTAATAGGTGATAACTATATATTAGAAGCCTACTATGATAAATCACCCAGACGCGGAGGAAGAATCAGAGTAATTATTGCAAAAAGAATTTCATAAACAGTTAAAGCGGGATGACTTATATCCCGCTTATAATATACAACAAGGAGCGGGAAAACGAGCCGCTCCTTTAAAATATTTATTTATTCATGAAGACAGTCATAGTGTTCTTAACGTCTTCTTTCATTGCAGCAATGGCAGCCAATTCGGCATCATGGAAAAGAACCAAATCTTTCATTGTAGCTACTGCAGTACCCCCTGCTTTCGCCATATAAGTGTAGCAATTAACTTTTCTGATACCAAGGTCTATTACCTTCTTGAAATCTTCATCGCTTACACCGGAGCCGCCGTGCATAACAAGAGGAACATGAACTTTTTCTTTAATTACAGCAAGTCGCGGAAAATCAAGCTTTGGTTCTCTGAGGTAGAATCCGTGAACCGAACCAAACGCACAAGACAGAGCATCAATTCCTGTTTCTAAGGCAAACTTTTTAGCTTCATCGGGGTCAGTATAAATGCTTTCAGGGTTTTCAATTTCAACCTCAGTTTCTCTTGCACCTGTCTCTCTGATGCCCATAGAGCCTATTTCGGCTTCAACGGAAACCCCGTATCTTGCAGCCATCTCTACGGCAAGTGAAGTATATGCATAGTTTTCTTCAACAGGACGTTCGGAACCATCATACATAATTGAGGTAAAACCAATGTCAAGACCTCTTTTTAAGTAATCAAAATCGGTACCGTGATCAAGATGTACACATACAGGAACTGTGGCTTTATCAGCAAGAAGAAGCATGACAGGAGCAATCTCATCCATTTTACAAATACCCATTTCCTCATGAAGCTGCGCATGCATGATTATAATAGGTGTGTTCAATTCTTCCGCAGCGCCGAGAACTGCCCTTAATGAAGACATGTTTGGTGTGTTAAATGCACCGATTGCGCATTTTTTAGCTTCTGCAATTTTTAGTATTTCTTTTAACGTACAAAGCATTTACTGTACCTCCGTAAATATAAACTTTAAATGGTGGATTTTCTTTTCACCCGGCTTTAAAAGCTCAAGCTTGCCGGATTCTCGCATAATATTTCTTCCGTCGGGATAGCAGTTTCCGGGCTCTAGACCAAGTACATATTCATGCTCACCCATCATTTTCCATTCGGTGAAAAAGCCGAGCTCGTCGGTGTTGTATTCCATAACAACGCCTTTGTTGATCTTGGGATTGAATACGGAAACGGATACCTGTCCTTTCATTTCGTGGTAAAAGCACATTTCTTCATAATCAGCCTGCGGTTTTTCCATAATAAGACATTTATCAAGACCGCTTGTAGCATGATCATTTCTGGTAATGATGTTTTCATATGGGATTTTTACAATCGAGTCTTCGCAAAGCAATGGATATCCCATATTGCAATGATAAAGAACCTCCAAGGGAGTAGTTTTTCGGCCAATATTTGTAATAGTGTCTGTAACATATATTACATTCTCAAATAGCGGACAAACATACTCACGCTCAATAACGAATTGCGGGTTGAAAAGCGCAGCATCTCTTATAATAGCCCTAATGATAATATTCTCGTTTTCAATGCAGTGACTGATATATTCGCACGGCGTGTTTGAAATTGTTCCATGTAACCCATATTCTACTCCATTGTCGGTATTCGGGCTCCCGACGTTGGAAAGGCCGCAGGTTGTCATAAATCCAGCTGTGAATGTCTTTAAAAATTCAGCTCCGCTTTTATCAAAGTATTTAGGCGAAACATAACCTGAAGGAGTAATGTATGCGTAATTTGTTCCTTTTAATGAAAGCTCACTTATGTCTGCGCATCTGTCTGCGCTTATTGTAAAACTGAGACCTGCGGCGTTATTAACCTGGAGCAACTTCATCCCGTCTCCCTTGCCGCCGTCAATTCTCACTGTTCTGACACCGTACATTTGCATTGGGTGTCCTATGTACTTATCCATTGTTTATCTCCTTTATTATCGGTCTTACAGAATTGTACATTTTTTTGTAAGCCGTGTAATTCTTATTATAAATCTTTGATTTTTCACTATCGGGTGTATAGGTCTTCCCTGTTTTAACAAAGATTGATTTTGCCTCATGCAAATCTTTAAAAATGCCTAATGCGACACAAACCATCATGCATGTACCGAGTGCACCGACTTCTTTTGCATCGATTGCGGAAACGGGACGTGACAAAACATCGGATTTTATCTGCAGCCAAACAGGCGATGTTGCACCTCCGCCTGTTGCATAAAGATGCTCAAGCTTTATGCCAAATGACTCAAGATGTTCAATGTTTGTCATAATCTCGTATGTTACGCCCTCCATAAGAGCTTTATATATATCCGACGAAGTATGCTCAAGCGAAAGATTGATGATTGCTGCACGCGAAAACGAATCCATATAAGGATTTGCAGCACCGGCAAAATGCGGGAGTATAAGAATATCTGTAGGCGCATCAGGCGACTGGGCGTCGAGAAGAGCAAATACATTTTTCCCTTCATTTTTTGCAAGCTCATGCTCATATTTTGCAAGATTGTCCCTGAACCATTTAAGTGTTGCGCCGCCGGTAAAGGAAAGCGCATAACATACATAAGTGCCGTCAAATACATAAGGAACAACCGAATAGCCTTCTTCAAAGAGCGCTTTGTTTTCCGGAACACAGTCAAAGACAGGCGTCACGCACTCGACAGTGCCGGTTCCGTCAACAGCGCAACCCGGCTCAAGAACTCCTGCACCAACCGCTGATGCTATCTGATCATGACATCCGCTGATAATTTTAAGTTTATCAGTTACACCGAGTTTCTCGCAAAGTGAACCTTTAATATTGCCGGCCGGTGTACCTGTGGGAACAATTTCGGAGAAAAGGCTTATATCTACACCGGCGCTTGCAAATATTTCATCACTCCAGCACTTGTTTCTGATGTCAAATGCCATTGTTCTTGCAGCAAGCGAATAATCAATCTGTGCTTTTCCGGAAAGAATATAAACTATAAAATCCTCAATCAGCATAATATGCTTTACCTTTGAATAAACATCGGGCTTATTACGCATTATCCACATAACTTTAGGTAATGAGTACATCTGATGAGGCTTTACTCCGGCAATGTACGTAATTTTATCTTCGCCCAAAGCATTCGATAAACACATACATTCATCAGACCCTCTCGGATCTGTATAAAGCATTGAGGGACAAAGTACATTGTCATTTCCGTCAAGCATAACAAATGTTTCACCAAAGGAAGTGACGCCAAGTGCTGCTAACTGTTTTTTGCACTTCAAATCAGAAATTACCTGAAATACACCTTCTGAAATAACATTTGCATCAATTTCATGTTCTCCGCCTGTACGGCTGACATTATATTCACAGTATGTACTTTCAATGAAGCACCCCGTATGGTCATAAACAGTTATTTTACAGCCGGTAGTGCCGATATCAAGACCGCCTATAAGCATTATTGTTTCCTCCGTTAAAGGTCTATTACATCGTATCCGAGATAGTATACAAAAGCTTCTCTCAGTATTCTTGCCATATGACCGACACCGATTGTTGTGTGATGTCTGAAACCGTTTCTTCCGAGCTTTATAAGCTTCTTCTGAAGGTCATCTATAACCGCAACACCGCCGCATCCAAAGAAGCCTTGTTCAATCTCATCATCAACAAATTTTCCTTCGTCTACATAGAACGTGAGCTTTCCGTTTTCTGTCTTACAGTTAGAGAAAGTCATCGGGAATGAAGCGATTCTGCCTTCATTTGCTCCCCATCCGCAACCGGGATCGGTTTTAGCAAACATCTTGTGGTCAGTAACTTTACCCTTTGCACGCATAAGCTTCTGAGCAGTTGAACCACAGTGGAAAAGAATAACCTTATTCGGATCATCTCCGTAGTTATTATTCCAGTCAAGACAAGCAGTAGGCTGACCGGATGCAAGCTGCATGGAATACATGTTTATAGCAGAACAAAGGTCTATTTCACACGATGCAACAATGCCTCTGTCGTTAAGTTCGCTGAGAAGTACGCAAGGAGCAATTCTGAGGTCTGTCTGCATTTCTTCCCAGCAGCGAAGAGTTATGCAGTCGAGCTTATATTCTTCAATATAATCGTCAATTACAACAGAAACCTTTGCAAGATTCAGCATGTTGAGCTCAGGTACGAGTGAAAAGTCTGTGTAGTTCTTCAGATGTTCAACTCTTGCCTGTACTTTTGCATCATTGTCCGCGTATTTTGCGACTCTCTGATTAAGCTCAGAAAGGTCAAATACCTCGCAGGAAATGCCGTATTTCTGAAGTGTGATTTCATCGTAACGAACTGTCTTAAATTTTGTAGTTCTTGCGCCGATGATACCGATAGAGAATTTTCTCATACCGTTTACAACACGGCATATAGCAGCAAAATCATGAAGATTCTGCGTGAATTCGTGAGTCAACGGGTGAACCACATGAGGCTCAAGAACCGTAAATGGAATTCCGTACTGGTGGAAAACATCTTCAATACTGAATTTTCCGCAATATGAGTCACGTCTGTGCTCGAAATCCATCTTGCCAATCTCATCGGGATAAGCCTGAATGAATATAGGTTTTCCTGCTTTTTCAACTGCTGCAACGGCACCGTTTTCGTCACTGAAGTTTGGAAGTGACATAATAATTCCGTCATATTCTCCCTCGTGTGATTTGAGCCAATCAGCATATACCCATCCCTCCTGACGGGTTTCAACTGCACCGTATCTTGTCATGTCTGCCGGAGGCATGAGATAATCGTAGCCTGCATCGGTTACAGCTTTTGCAAGCTCTTCTCTTGCTCCTGCAATTAGAGTTTCGGGAAAAAATCCCCTGTTTCCGAAATAAAGTGCAAATGTCTGCTTTTTCATGATAATCTTCCTTTCAAATTTATTTATGTTTCTATCTTGATTTTATCAAAAAATCTGTTATAATAATAGTCAATATCATTCCGAAAAACTGCAATATTGTACGGAAAGGCGGAATAATTGTGCCATCTTTAACTTACAATCAAGACTTACTCGAGTTGATGAAGCATTTTTATGTATTAACAGGTATACGCGCGGTTTTATTTGATGAAAATTACACGGAGCTTGTATCTTATCCCCGCGACGGTATCCCCTTCTGCTCATGCATGAGAGAAAATCCAATGTTCAAGGAAATGTGCAGAAAAAGTGATATAGAAGCCTTTAAAAGATGTACACAGACCGGAGCACTTTCAGTTTATAAATGTCATGCAGGACTCATAGAAGCAACTGTGCCTCTTACAGACAACGGTGCCGTTATAGGTTATGTTATGTTTGGACAAATAACTGATGAACGCGAAAAAGGAGAACTTGTTGAAAAGCTAAAAATAATATGCTCGCAATATAGTGAAAGAGATGTTGAAGCAGAAATCAAAAACATTAAATATAAGTCAGAAAAGCAAATACTTGCAGCGTCCAAAATTCTTGAAGCCTGTACAAGCTATATACTTTTAAAAGATATGGTTCGTCGTTCGGGCAAACAACTAATTGAGCAGGTTGAAAAACATGTTGATGAGCATATGTCCGAAGTTGTAAATGTTGAAAGTCTATGCAAAGCTCTTAATATAAGCAGAACACGTCTATACGAGGCAACCTCACAGTTCACCTCGGGAGGTGTTGCATCGTTTGTAAGACACAGGCGGCTTGAGCGTGCAAAAAAATTGATTACAACAACAGATATACCTGTATCTGAAATTTCTTACAAAGTCGGCTTCTCGGATTATAATTATTTTCTCAAGTCATTTAAAAAGCATTACGGTAAATCACCGAAAACCATTCGCAAAGAGACACAAAAATAAAAAAATCAGCAGTTCGTATAATAACACGGACTGCTGATTATGTTTTATTTGAAAATAGTTTTACATCCACTGCAACCTACTATATTTGGGTCGTGAAATAAAATTGTGTTATAACATTTCTTAGAATATTCTTCAATGAAATGCTTGCTTTTTTCTGAGCAAAAGCTACTACCGGTTGGTATTTTGTTAAGCAAATTTTCACATGTATAACACTCATCGCCGCACAACACGTATTTGCTGTCATTATGTTCGACAATCACAATACTCGATCCCTCAGAATGACCACCGATATGCTTGATTTCAATATTCTCGGTAACCGAAAAACTGTCGAGAAACGAGAATGTTGTGTTCTTGCCCGATACATATAACTTTAATTTTTCAAGCTCTGATTCGTGTATATACAAATCGGCTTTTGGGTAATGTCGGATGCCGTCTACATGGTCGTGATGTGAGTGAGTTAAAATAACATGCGTTATGTCTTCCCTGTTCACGCCGCACTCCTCAAGTACATCAGCAGGACAACGAAAATCAGAAAGCTCAAATCCAGGCATTGTGTCACATCCGGCATCAAAAAGTATTTTCTTGTTTTCAGTCTCAATTAAAAAGAATAACAGTGCGATAGGAATTCTTTCGTTAGGATTACCTCCCAGAAAAGCCATATCACCAGTAATGAAAGTTTTTCCGTATTGTATTGCCGTGAGCTTCATTGAATTTTGCCCTCCAAAACAAAATTAAGAGAGTACCATTGCGGATACTCTCTTTTTTGGTGCACCTTTAGGGACTCGAACCCCAGACCAACCGGTTATGAGCCGGTAGCTCTAACCAACTGAGCTAAAGGTGCATAAGTTTTTGATTGTCAGCAACTTTCCGTCGCAACGTGTGATATTATAGCATAAAGATATCTGTTTGTCAATAGGAAAAAACGATTTTTTCTAAATCTTTTTTTCTGCGCCGCCATATCGCAGACGGCACAGAAATTCAGTTTTCAGTCTTTAAACAACGGTGTTGAAAAATACCTTTCGGCTGTGTCCGGAAGAACGGTTACAACGGTTTTACCTTTTCCAAGCTTCTTTGCAAGCTTTATTGCGGCAGAAACATTTGTACCGCTTGAAATTCCGCACATTATTCCTTCCAGACGCGCTAAATCCTTAGAAGTTTTGATAGCCTCATCGTCTTTTATAATGCAGATTCCATCATATATATCGCAGTTAAGTATCGTGGGAATAACACCGTCGCCTATTCCCATTTGAACATGCGTACCGATAGAACCTCCGGAAAGAATAGCAGCGTTTTCCGGTTCAACAGCCCATATTTCCATATCAGGATTTGCTTCCTTCAATACTTCACCTATACCGGTTATTGTTCCGCCGGTACCGATGCCTGAGCAAAATCCGTGAATGGGACCGTTTACTTGTGACAGAATTTCTCTTGCCGTATTATTCCGCTGAGCCGCAGTATTTGCAGGGTTTTCAAACTGCTGGGGTACAAATACTTTTGGATTTTCTTTCTGCATCTTTAATGCGGTCTGCAGACACTGCTCAATGCATTCACCTATGTTGCCGTCATCTTGAATAAGAATAACCTCAGCGCCGTAGTGCTTAACGAGCTTTCTTCTTTCTTCACTTACCGAGTCGGGCATGATAATTATTGTTCTGTAGCCTCTTACTGCACCAACAAGTGCAAGACCTATTCCCTGATTTCCGCTTGTTGGTTCAACAATGATTGTTTCCGAATTTATCTTGCCGCATTTTTCCGCTTCAAGTATCATATTGAATGCAGTTCTTGTTTTTATGGAACCACCGACGTTTAATCCTTCAAATTTAACAAGTATTTCGGCACTGTCTGCATCAGTCATTTTAGACAGCCTGATTATGGGAGTATTTCCCATTGCTTCAAGTATATTATTGCATACCATATCTGTATCAGTTCTCCGTTCATTTATACAGTCGCAAATTTCACGACCGATATATAATAACACACAATTTTGTTTTTGTCAAATTATGTAAGATGCTTGTCATAATACACGGTAACAGTTCTTTCTTTTTTGGTATTTAAATCAATTCCTGTTATTACTGCCCCGTCCAGGCTCATAAACTCCCATATGGTCATTTCGTCAATGTTAAAACGAAAAATACTCTTTACACCAACAGTATATTCAAATATTTTTTCTTCGACAATGTTAAGATGTCCGTCTCTGCCGATTATGGTATCGGTTCCGTCAATTTTTTCCGAGGCGTATTTCACATGTGAATCGTGAAGCTTTGAGCAAAGCTCTCTGCTTTGCTTTACGTTTTTATCAGTAATAAAAAGTCCTTTGATTCTTTCTATAAGGCTCATTATTTCACCCCGTATAACATGTTTAATGCATTTTAACACATTTTTCAGCGTCAGTTCTACATAGTAAAAAGAACAATTTATAAACATATTATATCTGTTCTCTATTTAATTACCATAAGATTTTGTATTAAATGTTCTGTCGGTTTACTTTTAAATGTATATTTGTTCACATAAAGTTTATTGCTACTCAGTATATTTTTTTCGACAAAATAAGTATCATAAATTGAATACTTTTGCAGAAAAAGCCGTGTCTTACTCTGAATGTTGCACAAGATATGTGCCTGCAAAGGTCTTGCCGCGGTCCTACGGCGGAAAATGTACCGCACAGCAACACGGTACGGAGGTGTGAAGATTGGACAAAAGTGTTATTGTGAGATTGGAGAACCTTGTTGTCAAATATGACGACGAATTTGTTCTCAAAGGAATTAACCTTGATATTCACGACAAGGAATTTATTACATTGCTTGGCCCTTCCGGCTGCGGCAAAACCACAACATTAAGAATCATCGGCGGTTTTATCGAACCGCAGGAAGGAAAGGTCTTTTTCGACGGCAAGCAGATAAACGGCGTGCCGCCGCACAAACGACAGGTGAATACCGTATTTCAGAAATACGCACTTTTCCCTCATTTAAATGTTTATGAGAATATTGCATTCGGTCTGCGACTTAAGAAAACACCCGACTCCGAGGTTCATAAACGAGTTCTTGAAATGCTTGAAATGGTAAACCTTACGGGTTACGGCGCAAAACGCGTTGATTTTCTATCGGGCGGTCAACAGCAGCGAGTTGCAATAGCCAGGGCGCTTATCAATCATCCGAGAATGCTTCTGCTTGACGAGCCTTTGGGGGCTCTTGACCTTCAGCTCAGAAAAGAAATGCAGATTGAGCTAAAGCGTATGCAGCAGCAACTTGGAATTACTTTTATATATGTTACACACGATCAGGAAGAAGCTCTTACCATGTCTGACCGTATTGTTGTCATGAACGGCGGTATTATCGACCAGATCGGCACTCCCCAGGATATTTACAACGAGCCTGTAAACACATTTGTTGCAAAGTTCATAGGCGAAAGCAACATTGTAGGCGGTGTAATGCACGCTGACTTCGATGTTGAGTTTGCAAGCAAACGCTTTGTTTGCGTTGACAAGGGCTTTTCAAAGATGGAACCTGTTGACGTTGTTATCCGTCCCGAGGATATAACCATTGGTAAACCTTCGGAAAACACTATCGACGGCACT
>JAZQGP010000051.1:0-10418 GCA_045540015.1 Eubacteriales bacterium | reverse complement strand
TGACGTTAAATTCATTCCCGACGTAAACATTGCTTCCGACTACGCAGAAAAAATCCTTATGCTCTATAAGGCAGGCGTAGTAATGGGATCTGATGCATACGGTACGTTTAACCCCGATGCAGACATCAAGAGAAGCGAAGCTGCGGCTATTATAAACCGCGTTGCAATTCCCGAAAACCGTCTTCAGAAGACTCTCAAGGAATACAACGTGCGCGACTCATATATGTTTGCTTATTCCGGAGGCACATACGGTAACGAAAACGCAAACAGAGCAGGAACAATCAGAGAGAACCTTGCTTCCGGCTGGACCTTTGATAACAGAGGCGGTGCACCCATTAAGTCTATTGAAGAGCAGATTGCGACCTTCAGAGATATAAGCACAACACAGGGCACAGCTCTTATACGTGAGTTCAATAGAATTGACAAGGATATTGTAACTGCCGACTTTGCTTTCAAGACAAGCGGTGACGGTTTTTATACGGAATTTCGTGATGAAGAGGGTAAGAGCGTATATCAGGTAAAGCTTCTTGACGGCAAGTGGCAGATCCTCGGAAAAGACGGAGGGTATACCGCAATTTCAGAGAGCGCTGACGTTTCCGAAATGTTCAATTTCCGCGTTATTCTTGACCTTGTAAAGGGACAGAGTACAACATATATCAATGATGTTAACTGCGGAACACACGCGCTCCTTTCGGATAATATCATAAATTTCCGCTTCGCAACAGACAAAGAGCATACTCTCTCGGTTGTTCCCTCAAAGGTCTGCATGACTGCAAACTATGCAGTTTTCGATTATTTTGACCTGTTTGACATAAATGAGGTTTATGGCTGGAAGAAGGAAGGAAACGCATATGTTTCCGGCGAAGAGCTTATACTTGAAGGCACGGCAAGCGTGTCAAAGAGCTTTGAACCGATTGATACAAAGTATGCTGCCGAAACCTATATCTACAGAGGCGAAAACGAAAACATGGCGCTCGCCGTCATGAGCGCAAATGCAACGGCTGTAAAGGTTGAGGCAAAGGACGGAAAGCTTTTTGCAAACGGCAAGGAAATATACACTCTGACAAACGATATGTGGTACCGTATCCGTATAGAGGGTAACCCAAGCACAGCTAAGGCTAAGATTTATGTAAACGGACGCGTTATGGGCGAGGTTTCGCTTAATACGACAAACCCCATAGACAGCTACGTTATTTCCGCTGAAGACGGAAAGACGAAGTACGACTATATCGAAGTGTTCGCGGTTGCTGATCACTACGACTACGCACCTGCTCCCGAAAAGAAGGCAGACCTTTCCGATTACATCGTATTTATGAATGTCTGCTCGCTCTGGCACAACGACGGCAAGCATGTCGGCTGGGCGTGTGTAACACCCTACGATGAAGTAAAGCCGGTTCTCGGTTATTACGATGAGGGCGTTCCGGAGCTGGCTGACTGGGAGGTTAACTACATGGTTAACCACGGTATTGACGTTCAGGTGTTCTGCTGGTATAACAATAAGTCAAGAGGCGCGATAAAGGACCCGCGTTTTGCGGATGCGCTGCATGAAGGTCTTATGTACTCAAAGTACGGCGATTACATGAAGTATGTAATTCTCTGGGAAACAGGCGGAACAACCGTTGACTCCCAGCAGTTCAGAAACTACATAATTCCTTACTGGTTTGAAAACTACTTCCTTGATGACAGATACTTAAAGATTGACAATAAGATTGTTCTTCACTCCTTCGGAGCAAACCGTCTTGCAGGCTCAACCTACTTCGGTACGGCGGCGAATGCGAAGGCAGAGCTTGAATACCTCAACGAGGTTGCAAAATCCTACGGCTTTGACGGTATGCTCTATACCTGTGCGGACACAGGCACAGCCTTTGAAATCGGCTTTGAAGCAAGAGGTGCTTACCACTGGGATGCAGAGGGTAACACATTCCTTCATAACAAGAACATGAATGAGCAATACGGCAGAATGGGCGGCTTCTATCAGATACCCACCGTCAGCGTAGGCTTCAACTCTCTCGGCTGGCACGGCGTAAGAACAGGTCTTATGTCTGTTTCGGACTATAAGAAAACCCATGAATGGGTGAAGAGCGAATATATTCCGAAGTATGCCGAAAAGGGCACATGGCAGGAAAAGGCAATCTGGATTTCAACCTGGAACGAGTACGGCGAAGGTACATACATCATGCCCTCGGGGCTTAACGGCTTTGGATATGTGGATGAAATAAGATACGCATATACAGACCTTGATAAAGAACATACCGATGCAGTTCCCACAGAAGCACAGCTTGAACGTATTACACATCTCTATCCGCAGTACGCAAGAAAGCTTCTTCCCGAGGAAACAATCCCCGTTGAAAAAGAGGAGGATAAGCGTGAATATGAGGTAGTGGGAACGTACACCTTTGAACAAATCCCAAGAAACGTAAATGCAGAGTTTACCTATAACGAGGACGGAAGCGTAAGCGGTGTTTCCACAAAGGACGACGTTCAGCTTTATCCCATGGGCTTTTCAAACGGCGGTGTAAATGTTGATGAGGTTGATGCGGTAAGAGTTAAGATGAGCGTTGATGCGGGAAGCAACATTCAGATGTTCTTTGAAGCAGGATCCGAGGTTCCTCTTACGGCTCAAACAATGCTTCAGATAAAGGCTGCTACCGATGAAGTAACAGAATATATCTTCAACTTCAAGGAAGAAAAGCCGGCTTGGGGCGGAAACGTAACACTTCTCAGACTTGACCCGTGTCATAACGGTGCAGGCGTTAAATTCTATGTAGAGAAAGTTGAATTCCTGAAGATTAAGTCAACTGCAGCCGAAGAAGCAAAGCCGGAGCTTTACATCAACGGCATGAACTCAACAAGCCGTGTTCCCGCAAAGGTAAGCGGCAATCGTATTCTCTTCCCGTATGACCCCGAGACCGCAGTTCACTACAGTCTGTATGTATACCACACATGGAATAAGCAGGCAGGCGTTCTCACGATTGAGGGCAATAACCATAAGGTGACATATACCGCAGGAAAGAACACGTATGTCGTTGACGGCAAGACCGAAAACCTCGGCTATACCGTAGAGCTTCTTGACGGACTTCCTCTGATTGATTTTGAGCAGCTCTCCAAGGCTCTCGGATACACCTCAAAGCGTGAAGGAACAAAGGTGAGCATAGAAACTCCCGAATTTAAAAATTACGCAAGCAATGATGATGCAAAAGAGGCGGAATGGCATTTCAACGGCTATGAAACAGAGGGCTTTACTTCGTCAAATATGCTGCTTGAAACGAACGGCGAGTATCTCCATATGGAAAACCTCACCGAGTACGCAGACCCCATTGCAAACAACAATGTTCTCTATAGCATTGATACCTCAAAGTATTCCAAGTTTGAAATGAGAGTAAGATATAAGTACCGCCATACAAATAATTCAATTTCTCCCAGCGGCTTCTGTTTATACTTCCTTACAGACAAGGACAGCACCTGGAATGAAACAAAGACCATAAAGGGAACTCTCAGAAAGCTTGACACAGAGGGCGAATGGGAAACCTACACGGTTGACCTCAAAAATCTTTCCGCATGGAAGAACACAGTTACAAGGGTACGCTTTGACCCGTTCGGTGCTGTAGGTTATATGGATGTAGACTATATAAAGTTCATAGAAAAAACCGAGGATGAGAGCAAAGAGGAAAGCACGGAGCCTGAGGGCGAGCTTGTATTCGATAAAAATAACAACTCCATTCTCAACGGCGATGCGGAAAACACTGCAAACTGTGCGTTTAAGTCCATAAACGGCAAGGTTACGATAGTTGAGGATGACAAGAAGGCAGG
Organism: Eubacteriales bacterium; assembly: GCA_045540015.1. GTDB lineage: Bacteria > Bacillota > Clostridia > Oscillospirales > CAG-382 > UMGS1387. Next base: position 6,608 of record JAZQGP010000051.1, on the reverse strand, counting down.
CAACCATGTTTATAATGTTGCCGCAAACGAAGGTAAGCTCTGGACCTACTTCCAGCAGGATTATACATGGGAAGAAGGAAAGACATATTTTGTATCCTTTGATGCAAGAGCACTTCCCGATAACAAGGGCAATAAGGTTGACCTTACTCTCGGCTGTAACATTCAGTATAAGGACGCTTCGGGAGCAACAAACCATGGTATCGGTGTAATCAAGCTTCCGACCTCCGGCGAGTGGGTACACTTTGAAAAGGAAGTTACAATTGCAGAGCTTGCAACAAACGAAGGAAGCTGCTTCTCGATGTATGCAGATCCCACAGGCGAAGACAGTGCAGCTTGCTATCAGGTTGATAACGTTGTTGTTATCAAGGGAACCCATGAGGATGAAGGAACACAGACAAGCAGCGAAAATTCTATTGTCAACGGCGATGCGGAAAACACCGCAAACTGCGCGTTTAAGTCCATAAACGGTAAGGTTACAATTGTTGAGGACGACAAGAAGGCAGGCAACCATGTTTATAATGTTGCCGCAAACGAAGGTAAGCTCTGGACATATTTCCAGCAGGAATATCCCTTTGAAGAAGGCAAGAGCTACTTTGTTGCCTTTGATGTAAGAGCGATTCCGGACAACGCAGGAAACAGCGTTAATATGACCTTCGGCTGTAATATCCAGTATAAGGATACAGCAGGAAACGTAAACCACGGTGTCGGCGGTGTTAAGGCAAGTGCCGCAGGCGAGTGGAACCATTTTGAACAGACTGTAATAATCGGTGAAATGCAGAGCGAGGAAGGAAGATTCTTCTCAATCTATGCAGACCCGACAAGCGAAACGAGCGCAGGCTGTTACCAAGTTGATAACGTTGTTGTTATTGAGCTGGATTGACCTGCGTTTGCAGAGGACATTCACTAATGTCCCGAAAAACGAACAGATGAATTTTTCCCGCAATCCCATTTTTGTGAGATTGCGGGATTTTTTAGTATTTTCACATAAATCCGCCAATTCGGGACGAGGAGAGTGCCGATTTTCTTTATGAATAGTGCAGTTTTTTTTTATTGACTTTTACATGTGAGTTTGGTACAATTATAAAAAAGATACATCATTTATCAAACTTTTTTTGTGAATAATTAAAAAGAGAACAGGAGAAGGACTATGAAAGCAAAAATCGCAGTAAAGCTTTTTGCGGGTTTGCTTGCCGCAGGTGCGTTGACGCTTGGTGCAAGTGCAGCCTTTGCAAAAACAAACACCTATTCAGACGGTCAGTTCAAAGACGTAAAGACCGATGCTTGGTATGCAAAGGAAGTAGCAAGTGCATATGAGCTTGGCTTTATGAACGGAACAGGTGCAGACATATTTTCACCCGACGGGAACGTAACTGTAGCCCAGGGTATTACAATGGCAGCACGTGTTCATGCAAACTTCAACGGCAAGGGCGAAATTGCCAACAGCACAACCGGCAACTGGTACGACAACGCCGTAAAGTATGCCCTTGAAAACGGAATTATTACCGACGGTCAGTTTGACAACTATAACCGCAACATAACAAGAGCCGAAATGGGAGTTCTCTTTGCGGATTCACTTCCTGCAAGCGAATTTGCATCAAAGAATAATGTTGAGCATATTCCCGACGTTGTTGAGTCTGAGGATTACGCTTCAAAACTTCTCATGCTCTACAGGGCAGGCATAGTTATGGGTTCTGATGCATACGGTACATTCAACCCCGATGCGGATATTAAGAGAAGCGAAACCGCGGCAATTATAAACCGTGTTGCAATCCCTGAAAACAGACTTGAAAAAGCTCTCAAGGAATATACCGCACGTGATGCTTATCAGCTTATACATAACGGCGACAGCTATTTTAACGGAGTTGTAAACGGCAAACCGAACGCCATTCACGAAAGTCTTACATCCGGCTGGATTCTTGATAACAGAGGCGGAACTCCGAGACTTAATATAGAAACGGAAATCAAATTTCTGCAGGATATCAGCAAGACCGACGGAGTAGCGCTTATAAGAGAGGTCAACAAAACAGAGGGCGAAAAGCTCGTTGCCGATTTTCAGTGCCTTGCAGGAGGAAACGGAGCATATGTTGAATTCCGTGATGAGGACGGAAACAGCGTTTATCAAATCAAGGTTGTTGACGGAAAATGGTCGGTTCTTACAAAGGACGGAAAGTATAGCCCTCTTGAAGCAGCATCGACAGCGGAAAAGGACTCGTTCAGAGTTTATCTTGATCAGAAAACAGGTGTTGCCGAAACAATAATAAACGGTAAAAGCTTCGGCAAGAGCGAGCTTCTTTCGGATAACATTCTCAATTTCCGATTCGCGGTTGATGAAAAGTCCGTAACCACAATCACACCGGGTAAAATAAATGTTGTGGCAAACTACGGCGTTTACGAAAACTTTGAGTTCGACAGATTTGATGAAGCTTACGGCTGGAGCAGCGCAAACGCTAATGTCAATGAAGAGCAGGAGCTTGTGCTTTCGGGCAAAGCAAACGCAACCAAAAAGTTTGATGCTATAGATATCAAGTACATCTCGGAAATTCTTTCAATTTTCCCCGAAGGAGAAACCGCAGGCTACAGAATAAAGAGCGGAAATACTGTAGCCGTTGAATTGAAGAGCGAAAACGGAAAGCTTTATGCAAACGGAAAGGTTGTTTACGAAAAGCTTACAAAGAATATGTGGTACAGGCTGCGTGTTGAAGCAAATCCCTCTGCAGGAAAAGCGGATATCGTTGTAAACGGAAGAACAATGGGAACGGTTTCGCTCAACACAGTAAATCCCGTTGATACTCTTGAAATTTTCTCCGAAAACGGAAATGCAAAGTTTGACAATATAACGGTTTACAATAATGTTGACCATTATGATTATGTTGCACGTCCCGAGGCTAAGGCGGATTTCTCAGATTATATTGTCGGCATGAATGTTTGCTCACTCTGGAAGAACAACGCAACTCATTTCGGATGGGCATGTATTACTCCTTATGACGAAAACAGACCGGTTCTCGGCTACTATGATGAAGGAAATCCGGAAACGGCAGACTGGGAAATCAAGTTCATGGTTGAACACGGCATAGACGTTCAGGCGTTCTGCTGGTACAACGATTCGGTAACAGGTCCTGTTAAGGAACCGCGTAACCGTTACCAGCTTCACGATGCCTACCAGCATTCAAAGTATGAGGATTACATGAAATACTGTCTTATCCTTGAACTTGCCTCCAGACCTTTCAATGCAGAAAAATTCAGAGAGCACGTAGTTCCTTACTTGTTTGAAAACTACTTCCTCGATGAAAACTACTTTACTCTTGATAACAAGATTGTTATTGATATGTTTGCTGCGAATGCTCTTGCCGGCAGCAGCTATTTCGGAAGTGTTGAAAATGCGAAAAAAGAGATGGCATACCTTGATGAGGTCGCAAAGTCATACGGCTTTGACGGTGTAATATTCATTGCAAACGACGACGTTCAGCTTCTTGAAAAACTCGGAATCGGAGCACGTGCGGCTTATCACTGGGACAGCATCGGATATCAGTTTGAAGCTACAAAGAACATAAATGAAGCAGCAAATAAGGTTTCAAATTCGGTTTACCAGATTCCCACAATAAGTGTAGGCTTCAATGACCTTGCGTGGATGGGCGGCAGAAAGCCCCTCATGAGCGTAGAGGATTACGATAAGTCCTTTGAATGGGTTAAGAATGAGTATATTCCCAAAAACGCAGAAAAGGGAACATGGCAGGAAAAGCTTGTATGGCTCTCAACATGGAACGAGTACGGAGAAGGAACATATATCTCTCCTTCCGGGCTTAATGAATTCGGCTATCTTGATGTTTTGAGAAAGCACTTTACAAACCTTCCGGCATCGCATGAGGATGAGTTACCGACAGAAAAACAGGCAACAAGAATTAACAGAGAATATCCGCAGTACGCAAGACTACTTCGACGCGAGCAGACTCTTCCCGGTGATAATGCTTTTGAAAACGAATACGAGGTTGTTCACCGCTTTGAATTCGATGAAACAAACAGCTCAACGTCCGGCTGTGAAAACGTAAGCTACTCTGAAAACGGACTTACCGCAACAAGTACAAGAGTTGACTTCCAGGCATTCCTCAGTGGTATATCCCACGGTGTCGATATAGACGATATATCTACGGTAAGAATTTATATGCAGACTCCTGCAGGCTCAAAGGTTGAGGTGTTCTACTGCACCGCGGCAAATCCGGGTGAAGCACAGTCAAGGTCACTCGCAACAGTTGCTCCGACCTCGGAGATGACTGCATACGACTTCAACTTTAACTCGCAAAGCTACTGGAAAGGCAAGCTTACAAAGCTCAGAATAGACCCCGCAAACGCAAACGGAACAACATTCACCGTTAAGGCAGTTGAGCTTCTCAAAAATAAAACCGCTGCCGAAAGAGCAGATCTTGAAGCAAACGGCGGAACGCTTTATGTCAACGGCATTGAAATTAACAGCGCTGTTCCGGGTGAAAAGAAGGGGGATGAAATTCTCTTCCCGTTTGATGCCGATACAAGCTTGCAGAACATAATGCACGCATTTTTGACCTGGCGTAAGGATGCGGGCACATTAAAGCTTGAATCAAACGGCCACACTGCGGTGTTTACCGTAGGAAGCGATAAATATACCGCGGACGGAAAAGAAAAGAGCCTCGGATACACGCTTTATACCTTAGACGGACTACCGATGCTCTCCTTCAAGGCTCTTTCCGATGCACTCGGCTTTACCTATAAGGCAGAGGGTGATAAGGTTTACGTAGATACCCCTTATAAGTATATCTATGATGCCATGAACAACAGAAAAGAAGCAGAGTGGAGCTTCAACGGCTACGATTCCGAAGACTGGAAAACAGCAACCTGCGACTTCTCGTATAACGGCGAGTATTTAAGAATGGACAACTCCGGCAGAGATGTTGATAACATTAACATGGAAAACCACTCTGCAAAGTTCCCGGCTGCAAAGTACCCCACTCTTGAAATCAGAATGCGCCATAAGTATGAGAAGGACGGCGATCCGAGCAATATTGCACTTTACTTTATTACAGATGTGGATAAGAAGTGGAATGAAGCAAAGGCTATAAGAACTAAGACACACCAAAGCAAGGATACAAACGGTGAATGGGTAACGTATACTATTGATGTAAGCTCGCTTGCAACATGGACTTCAAAGATTGAAGCTATCCGTATTGACCCGTTTGACGGCTTCGGTTATGCTGAAATCGACTATATCAAGTTCATTGAAGACCCTGAGTATGTACGTATCGAAGAACTTAAAGCCAAAGAAGGCATAGTAAACGGCGACGCTGAAGAGCCGAGCATTAATACCTTCACTTCGGGAAATTCCGAAATAAGCATTGTTGAAGATCCGACAAACAAGAATAACCATGCATATCTTGTAACGGGAGCTCAGAAGAAGTCATGGTCATACTTTATACACGATTACCCGCTTGAAAAGGGACAGTTCTATAAGATATCCGCAGACTTTATGGCAGTATCCGACTCTGACGGAAATAAGGTTCCGCTTTCAATCGCATGTAACATAAAGTATAACGAAATCGGAGCAAAAGACGGAAACGCACATGTAATTTCTGTAACCAAGGTTCCCAACGACGGTAAATGGGTACACTATGAAAAGGAATTTGCTGTTAACGACATGCTTAATGAGGATGTAATGGCAGTTTCCTTCTATGCAGACCCGCCGAGTGAAACAACCTCCGGAACATATCTTATTGACAATATAAAGGTTGAAAAGCTTGAGGGAAAGGTTGTAGAGGAAAAGAAGCCGCTTGATGCTTCAAAGCTCAAGACTGTTTATACACTTAAGTATGACAATGAAGAAAGCTTTAGTGTTACAAACATAAAAGATTTGAAGTTTGACGGCAAGGTAAGCGGTGTTACCGTAACAGGCGACCCGACAATCACTTCAAAGGGCAGCCTTAATATAAATCTCGATAAGGTTGTTGCAATAAAGGTAAACGCAAAGCTGCCTGCAAATACAACAGCCGAGATTTTCTTCTCAACGGCTGACAGCAGTCAGTTAAGCGAAAGTAAAAAGTTTAATCTCGTTTCAAAATCAAGTGGAATGACAAGCCACATTGTTGAGGTTTCAAATAATGAAAATTGGAAGGGAAGTCTTCTTTCATTGAGAATTGACCCCTCGGTAATGCCGGAAACTCCTTTTGAGATAGTATCTGTGGAATTCTGCGAGGCTGAATAAACGGATGGTTTATAATCAGGGCGTCGAAAGATGCCCTGATGCTTTATCTATGACTCTGTTTTTTGTTAAAATGCTGTTTTTCGATTGACATTTTTAAATAGGTTTGGTAAAATTATAAAAAAGTATTGTCTATCAAGTTGTTTTGAGGATAATTAAGAAAGAACAGGAGCGATGACATGAAAACAAAAATTACCGCAAAGCTTTTTGCAGGCGTGCTTGCTGCGTGTACTTTAACACTCGGTGCAAATGCTGCCTTTGCAAAAACAAACACCTATACCGACGGGCAGTTTAAAGACGTAAAGACTACTTCGTGGTATGCAAAGGAAGTGGCTTCTGCTTATGAGCTTGGCTTCATGAACGGAACAAGCACAGATGTGTTCAG
>JAZQGP010000050.1:0-12304 GCA_045540015.1 Eubacteriales bacterium | reverse complement strand
AACAGCAACTCCTTGGCTCACAGAACGACATGGCTACGATCCGACTTCTCCAGAGACTTTTCAGAAATAAAGAAGCAACACTTATGATTAAGCGTTGTAACGACTTTGGTGCCGGCGGTGTTTCCGTTGCTATCGGTGAGCTTGCGGACGGTCTTGAAATAAACCTCAATGCTGTTCCCAAAAAATATGAAGGTCTTGATGGTACGGAGCTTGCTATTTCCGAATCTCAGGAAAGAATGGCGGTTGTTGTTGTAGCAAAGGATGCAAAGCGCCTTATTGAGCTTGCTACAACCGAAAACCTCGAAGCTACTATCGTTGCCGAAGTTAAAGCAGAACCAAGACTTGTAATGAAGTGGAACGGTAAAAATATCTGTGATATTTCAAGAGAGTTCCTTAATTCCAACGGTGCTGAAAAGCACATTGATATTGAGCCTCCCAAGGTTCTTGAATTTGCAAAGGATATTCCCGAAAGCTTTACAGACGGTTATAAATCCCTTGTAAGCAATCTTAATGTCTGTTCAAAGCAGGGGCTTTGCGAAAAATTCGACTCGACAATCGGCGCAGGAAGCGTTCTTATGCCTTTCGGCGGAAAATATCAGAAAACACCCTCTCAGTGCATGGTAAATAAGGTTTCAGTTGAAAAGCAGCACACAGATACCTGTTCATATATGTCATGGGGATTCAATCCGTTTGTTTCAGAAAACAGTCCGTATCACGGTGCATACCTTGCGGTACTTGAATCTGTTTGTAAGCTTGTTGCAGCAGGTGCAAGCTTCGAGGATGTATATCTTACATTCCAGGAGTATTTTGAAAAGCCAAAGCGTGATCCTAAGCGTTGGGGAAAACCCATGGCAGCACTTCTCGGTGCTCTTGAAGCCCAGCTCGACTATGAAATTGCGGCTATCGGCGGTAAGGACTCGATGAGCGGCTCGTTTGAACATATCGATGTTCCTCCGACACTTGTTTCTTTTGCCGTAACTACTGGCAAAACAAGCGAAGTTATAACGCCTGAGTTCAAGAAAGCAGGACATAAGGTTGTTCTTGTATATCCCGAATATACCGAAAATGGACTTCCCGAAAAGACTTCTCAGAAAAAGGTCTTTGATACTGTTACCTCTCTTATGCGTGACGGTAAGGTTGCAGCTGCATATACTCCAACATACGGCGGTATTTCTGAAGCTGTCTTTAAGATGTGTATTGGTAACGGTATAGGCTTTGAATATGATGAGTGGTGCTGTAACAAGGCAATATTTGACTATTGCTACGGTGCGTTCATCCTTGAACTTAATGAAGATGTTGATGTTGGACGTGTAATTGGTTATACAATCGAAGCAAAGTCTATAAAGCGCGGCAATGAAGAGGTGTTGCTTTGTGAACTTATAAGCGCTTATGAAGAAAAACTTGAAAAGGTTTATCCGTTCAATATAAAGCATGACGAAAAAGAAATTCCTGCATTCAAGTTTGAAGCAGAAAAGCGTGTAGCGCCGAAGATTGGCATAGCAAAGCCTCACGCACTCATTCCGGTATTCCCGGGTACCAACTGTGAGTTTGATACTGCAAAGGCACTTGCTGACGGCGGAGCAGAACCCGAAATATTTGTTATAAACAATCTTTCGTCTGACGCAATTCGTGAGTCCGTAAAGAACTTTGCCGATAAACTGTCCAAGTCTCAGATTGTCTTTATTCCCGGCGGATTCTCCGGCGGTGACGAACCTGACGGCTCAGGTAAGTTTATAACTGCCTTCTTCAGAAACGCCGCTATAAAAGAGCAGGTGAGTGAGCTTCTTAAAAACAGAGATGGTCTTATGGGCGGTATCTGTAACGGCTTCCAGGCACTTATAAAGCTCGGACTTGTTCCTTACGGAGAAATTATTGACACTGATGAAAACTGTCCTACACTTACATTCAATACAATTGGCAGACATCAGTCGAAGCTTGTAAGAACTCGAATATGTTCCAACAAATCACCGTGGTTTGCAAGAACAAAGGTTGATGAAATCTATACTGTTCCGATTTCTCACGGCGAAGGACGTTTTGTAGCTCCCGAAGAGCTTATCAAGAAGCTTGCAGAAAACGGACAGATTGCAACACAGTATGTAGACATGGATGGAAAGCCAACATCCGATGTACACTTCAATCCCAATAACTCATTCTTCGCAATTGAAGGTATTACTTCACCTGACGGACGTGTCTTTGGTAAGATGGGACACTCCGAGAGAATAGGCAATGGGCTTTATAAGAATGTTGAAGGTAATTATGATACCGGCTTGTTTGCTTCCGCAGTTGATTACTACAAGCTTTAAACTCATAACAAAAATGCTGTCGGATTATGACCTGTGTTCTAATGGACAGTAATTTAAAAGGCTGAACAGTTCATTTGTTCAGCCTTTTATCGTAGGAGAAATTTATAAATTTAAATATGTACACGGTTGAATTTCAGTCTTTATATATACTGATTGATTGAATGTTCCCGGTTTTAAAGGTAGAATCGTTTATGGTTATAAGCGCACCGCAGAATTTCACGCGACCATCTGCTTGTTCAAATCGTGTAGGCATATTTGTCTTGAACTTGTATAATATACATTCTGTTTTTACACCGAGTATAGAATCTTCTGCTGCAGTCATACCAAGGTCGGTAATAAAGGCGGTTCCGTTAGGAAGAATACGAGCATCATTGGTCTGAACGTGCGTGTGTGTACCTACAACTGCATTTACGCCGCCTTCAAGATAATATGCAAGTGCAGCTTTTTCACTGGTTGCCTCTGCATGAAAGTCGATAACCGAAACATCAAAATTACCTTTTTCGCGTTCAAGAATGCGCTCTGCGGTATAAAAAGGGGATGCCAGCGCATCAAGATACACACAACCGAGAAGGGAAATGACAAGCACTTTTATATTGCCTGCATTGAATATAACATATCCGTTACCGGGACATTCTCCTGGGTAATTGGCAGGTCTTAGAATGTTCGGGTAATCATCAATACGCTTTTGCATTTCATGCTTATTCCAGATATGATTACCGCTCGTTATAACATCTACACCGGAGTCAAAAAGTGTTTCTGCAGTAGATATATCAAGACCGTTGCCCTTAGCGGCGTTTTCTCCGTTAGCTATAATCATGTCTGCATTATATTCTTTTCTTATACTGTCGAGATGCTTCCTTATAAAGGCTGTGCCGCATTCTCCGACTATATCACCTATTGTCAGTATTCTCATTGCTTTCGCCTTTCTGTTCATTATTATCAACAAGAAATCTTATTGCTTTCTTTGCATCGGTCAAAATATATCTTTCATTGCTGTCTGACAAGATGTGAGTATATGTTGTTTTTGACGGTTTTTTCTCTATTAATGACAAGGAGTTATTCTCGCTCAAGGAATAAATATACACACATTGAGGACTGAGAGCAAAAATATGATTTTTAGATATAGATATATCTGTTACTTTTGAATCGGCATTTTCGGAAAAAAGCATGTTGCCGTAAAAATCAAAGCCTAAAATTTCCATAGAGTTTCCTGACAGATTATTACTTTCGGTGATGACTACTATGTCGTCACTAATAAAGAAATTTTCACATTTACTTTGATTGTATTTATATGTATTGTTTTCCAGTAGTTTGTCTGACGTAAAATACATCATACTGTCTGTCATAATAAATATGTTTTTGCCATCCATGGAAAAGACGGCTTTAAGTGCAAGCTCGTCAGAAATACTTTTTTCGCAGAGTATTTCTCCGGAATGTGCATCATATATAACAATCAATGTATCATAAATTCCGTCAGTTGAATTAACGGCAGTACAAAGTAGTTTAGAGCCATCCTCCGACAAATCAACAGATGTTATGTATCTGTCAGCGCATTCCCAACGGAAGATTTCTTCGAATTTACTGTTATATGCAATTGCGACAGATCTGTACGAGCTTTCACCGGTAACAATAGCAAAACCGCCCTGGTTTATACACGCTGTTTTAACACCGTAAGGGTATTCCTGAGAATAAACACGTGAGAAAGAATTAAAAATTGAAAGATCTGTACCTTTTATATCATATACAAGAATGTTTCGTCCGTCGTGAACTGCTGCAGGAGAAGAGTATGAGAAATTGTAATTAAACAGCTTGTGTCCTGAAAACTCATAAAGACCAATTCCGCTTCTGGATACTACAGCAAGGTTGTCACGTATAGTCAGTATTTGAGATTCGCTGTCGGCACTGATTGATATTTCAGCTTCATCAGATGCAAGGGAAGCATCGTAAAAATCTGCATATTTCATGAGATATTGAACATTGTCAAGTGTAATGTCGTTTCTGAACACGAGTATGCAGGATAAAAGAAACAATATGAAGAGAAGTACAACCGCAAGACGCGTTAGCTTTAATATATTTGCGGCTCTGACGTAATACTTGACGAGATTCGGTTTGTTTTGCATATTTTTACTCCAATAAATTAATTTATATTCATTCCTTCAAGAATAAGTCCTTCGCTTCCGTCTTTCTTTGCTTCACAAAGGACAAGCTTCATAACAGAAGGCAGCGGCTTTGAAACAACAGTTGTCATACGCTTGATTTCAAACCGGTTGGCACTTGCGGCTTTAAATAGGGAAGAAAGCCTGTCGGAACGGTAAACAATAAATATACTGCCGCCGGTTCTGAGGAGATAAAATGCCGCTGCAAATACATCATTGATGTCACACATGATTTCGTGACGTGCTATCGTTTTGTAGTCTTCCTCACACATTTTTCCACTGCTTGCGGTCATATATGGGGGATTGCATGTCAAAAAATCAAACTGCTCTGAGGTGTAATGGTTTTTAACATCTTTAATATCAATGTTTTTGACATTGAACCTGTTAGAGTATTTGCTGTATTCTGCGCTCATTTTTGATATCTCACAGGCATCGCTGTTTATCTCGGCTGCATCACAGATGATACTGTCATTTGCATCGCACAGCAAAAGGGGAATTATACCTGTACCTGAGCATAAATCGCACATATGCTTGCCGGAAAGTGTTTTTACAGAGCTTTTAACATAGTCTGCCAGTAACACGGCATCGGTGCCGTAACAGAATACACCGGTCTTTTGATAGACATACAGCGTGTCACTGATTTTTTCAAGCTTGAATTCGTTTTTATCCATTAAAAGTACTGACTCCAAATATTATTTATTATATTTTATCATATATTGAACTGTTTTGCAAGATAATTAAATTAAAACTGTTTAAATTGCGAAAAACTATTGACTTTAATAAAACATGAAAGTATAATATAACCGTCAAATATGACAATTATAATTATACAGGAGTGATAAATAATGGCTACAATACTTTTTCAGGGTGATTCAATAACAGACTGCGGTCGTTCAAGGGATAATGACGGATATTTGGGTAACGGTTATGCTCAGCGTATTGCAGGTAAGCTTTCGTATGAACAGCCAGGTAAATACACATTTGTAAACCGCGGTGTCGGTGGTAACAGAATTGTTGACCTTTATGCCAGAATTAAAAAGGATATTATCAATGTAAAGCCTGATGTAATGAGCATTCATATTGGTGTTAATGATGTCTGGCACGAGGTTGATTTTCAAAACGGCGTTTGTGCGGAGAAGTTTGAAAAGATTTATGATATGCTGATATCGGAAATACTTGAAGAGCTTCCTGACATTAAAATTATGATTATGGGTGCGTATGTTACAAAAAACTCCGCAACAGAGCCTTTATGGGATTATTTCAGTAGCGAGGTTGCGAAGCGTGAAGCTGTGGCTAAGAGAATTGCTGAAAAATATAACCTACCGTTTATTCCACTTCAGTGTAAATTTGACGAGATGATTTCAAAGAAAGCTGAACCCTATTGGACACACGAAGGAGTTCATCCTACAGATGCAGGACATGAGCTTATTGCACGTGAATGGATAAAGGCTTTTGAAGCTCTCTAAAATTTACATATTGAAAAGGCTGTATTAAATTACAGTCTTTTATTACAGCAAAAAGAGGTTTGTATTATGAAAATATACAATTTTAAAGATTCTCCGTTAAAGGTATTTGGAGTTCCATTCTTTGAAGATAAGAAAACAATGGAGCGTATTCCGCAAGCCGTTCGTGAAAAAGTAACGAATTTAAGCTTTTTAGGAAGAAGAACTCCCGGAGCAAGAGTTGCCCTCAGAACGAATACAAAGCATCTAACTGTAAAAATAGAGCTTGAAAAGGTGTCTGCAGATATTGGAATGTCAATTTATGCTTGTCAGTCTGCCGGCGTTATTGTCGGAGACAGGCGCGAGGGAGAGTTTCTCGGTCTTGTTAATCCGGCGGGCTATAGTAACAACACCTTCGAGAAATCCTTTGTGCTTGACGGGGTTATGAAAGACATTACGATTTTTCTTCCAAGGAATGAGGTTATTGTTAATGTAGAAATTCTTTTAGACGATGATGCCTTGGTTGAATCACCTTCACCGTATAAATATCAAAAGCCTGTTTTGTTCTATGGCTCTTCCATTACTGAAGGCGGATGCTGCTGTAACGTTGTAAATGCTTATACCACAATGCTTTCAAATCGTCTTGATTTTGATTTCTATAACTTTGGTTTTTCAGGAAATGCAAAAGGCGAGCTTGAAATTGCTGACTATATAAACACTATTGATATGAGCGTGTTTGTGTATGACTACGACCATAATGCACCAAATCCTTTGCATCTAGAAGAAACGCATGAGCCTTTTTTCAAGCGTATACGCGAAAAAAACCCCGATCTTCCTGTAATAATGATGACACGACCTGCAGCTGTTTACAATGATGAGTTTAAGCTCAGAAGAGAAATAGTAAAGAAAACATATAACAACGCCGTTAAGAGCGGAGATGAAAATGTGTTTTTTATTGACGGTGAACTTTTCTTTGGTAAAAGTGATAGGCATGCTTGCTCTATTGACACCATCCACCCGAACGATCTCGGATTTTACAGGATGTCAAATATAATTGAGCCTGTTCTCAAACAAGCATTATATAAATCTTTCGGTTTTTAAACACATTTTTTGATTTGTTAACAAATTCATGTAGAATTTACTGATTTTATCTGCTAAAATATCTTCATAAAAGCAATGATCGAAAACAAGTAGTTTTCTTTGATGATCTGCAGAGAACTGTCGGTTGGTGCAAGACAGAAGACAACAAAGATTGCGAATACATTTCGGGAGCTGCTCACCGAACGGGAAAAACCTTAGTAGATTGAGCCGTGTTGGCACGTTACAGCTGCAGAGTATAATAAAGCTTTGCTTTACGTACTTGATGAGGCTCTTGACCGCAAGGCAGGAGTAAACTGAGGTGGTACAGCGATAATTCGCCCTCTGCTTATGCAGAGGGCTTTTTTATACCATTTACGCTTTCTGCAGATTAAATTATGAAAGGATGATAAAAATGGTAATTAAAATTTTAATGCTCGTTGTTTTCTTTGCAGTTATGGTAGGCATAGGCTTATATTGCAGAAAAACAACAACAGACGTAAACGGATTTGTTCTCGGCGGAAGAAATGTAGGCCCTTGGCTCACAGCTTTTGCGTATGGTACAAGCTACTTTTCGGCTGTAATTTTTATAGGATATGCAGGACAGTTCGGATGGAAATTCGGAATTGCATCGACTTGGATTGGTATAGGAAATGCAATTCTCGGCTCGCTTCTTGCATGGGTTGTTCTGGGCAGAAGAACAAGGGTTATGACACAGAATTTACAAACAGCAACAATGCCGGAATTTTTTGAAAAACGATATGCAAGCAAAGCATTAAAGCTTGTCGCTTCAGCTATAACTTTCGTTTTTCTTATACCATACACCGCCTCTCTCTATAACGGTCTTTCACGTCTATTTAATATGGCTTTCGGAATTGACTATGTATGGTGTGTTATTGTAATGTCAGTTCTTACCGGTATATACGTAATAGCCGGCGGATACATGGCAACTGCAATCAATGACTTCATCCAGGGAATAATAATGCTTATAGGTATAGTTGCAGTTATTGCTGCTGTTCTTTCAAGTCACGGCGGATTTATAAGCGCTCTCAATGAACTTTCAGCTGTTTCTGTTCCTGAAAGTGTCGGACCTGTAAATACTCCAGGTTCATTTGCATCTATGTTTGGACCTGATCCTTTAAATCTTCTTGGTGTAGTTATTCTGACTTCTCTTGGAACCTGGGGACTTCCTCAGATGGTTCAGAAGTTCTATGCCATTAAGAACCGCTCTGCTATTAAACGCGGTACAGTAATATCTACAATATTTGCTGTTATTGTTGCGGGTGGTTGCTACTTCCTCGGCGGATTTGCAAGAATTTCCGGCGTTGAAGCTGTAAATGATACTCCTGTCGGCGGCTTTGATACGGTAATTCCGAAAATGCTCGAAGGACTACCGGATATTCTGATGGCAATTGTAATTGTCCTTGTACTTTCTGCATCAATGTCAACTCTTTCCTCGCTCGTTCTTGCTTCAAGCTCTACACTTACGCTTGATTTTATAAAAGGCGGAATTGTCAAGAGCATGTCTGAAAAGAAGCAAATTTTTGTCATGAGATTGTTTATCGTTGTTTTCATCATCATCTCTGCTGTAATAGCTATATTCCAGGTTAAGTCCTCGAATGAAGCTGTTGCGTTTATTGCTCAGCTCATGGGCGTATCGTGGGGAGCGCTCGCCGGTGCTTTCCTTGCACCGTTCCTGTATGGCTTGTATGCAAAGTGGGCAACAAAGGCTGCAACATGGGTAACAATGATATTTGGTGCAGGTGTTATGATTGCAAATCTTTTGTTCCGTTCTTTGTTCCCGACAATTCTTCAGTCACCAATCAACTGCGGTGCTTTCGCAATGCTTTCAGGACTTGTTATTTTCCCGATTATAAGCATGCTGACAAAACGCCCCTCTGAAAATGTTATCAACGCTTCGTTTGCTGATATGGCTGATTCAGAATAATAGTCTTGTTCATAAAATTATCCGGTGCTTAAGCACCGGATTTGTTATTTTATCAAATACTGAGACAGCATCAGCATAAATGGCATTGTTGCAAGGCAGAATAAAGTAGTTATGCCTACCAGCTTTGCGGCAAGTGCTGATTCGTTGCCGTATATTTCAGCCTGTACTGCTGTATTTGCTGCAGTAGGCGTGCTACACATTGTAATCCCAATAAGAGCATACAACTGTGGCATTTTTGTTGCATATGCAATAATCATGAACACAAGAGGTACAATAAGTAGCTTTCCAATTGAGAATAAATACATATTTGTGTCTTTAAACACATCTCTAAGGCGCATATCCGCAAGTAGACTTCCTATTATCAGCATAGAGAGGGGAAAGGTCATATCTCCTATCATTGTAAGTCCGTCATTAACAACTGCCGGAAGCTTTATATTGAAAAGGAATAGAATAACACTTAATATAAGACTTATAATGCATGGGTTGAGCATTTTTTTCCAAGGTATGCCGTGTTTCTTTTCCGTATCCATTACCAAAACGCCATGCGTCCAGCAGAACAGATTGAATATAACTGTATATATAACTCCGTAAAACAGACCGTCTGTATCTCCAAATATTGCCATCATAATGGGATATCCCATGAAACCGCAGTTCATATATGTTAATCCAAAGCTGTAAACACTGCGGCGACGGGAATCTTTATTAAATCGGAATATTAGCGCAGATGCAACTGCTATAGTTGTGTGAACCGCAAGAGAGAGTAGTATTATATAAAAAGCAGTTTTCGTTTTTTCGGGCGTGCGTTCTGTTTGAAGAGAGTAAAGTATAAGACATGGATTTGTAATATTGGCAAGCAGGGAAGACATGAACTTTGTGTTTTTCTCGTCACATATCTTTGCCTTTTTTCCAATATATCCTGCAATCATTACAATAAACAGAACAATAATTTTTTCAAGAACACGAATGCTGTAGTTACCCATAATACCTCCAACGGTTTAGTTACAGTGCTTTTCTCCAAAGTATCCTTCAAGATTTAAAGTCATCGATTCTTCCGTGACTTTAAATCCGAGCGCCTTTGCAAGTCTTGTGTCGGTACCTGTGTATACCACATTTGCTCCTCCGTGAAGATCAATGTAGTTTAGAGTAGCTTTGCCAAGTAGAAAACGGTCAACATCGTCGTTATAACCGTCTATAAGGCTCATAAGAAAAATTTCGGCATTTTTTTCTTGAACTTTACCATAAGCTGTGCCGACAAATTTTCCTGAATTAATTGCAGCAATGACAAAACAATCATTCTCCGGAATAATTCCAAAAACTTTTGTATATTCTTCGCGTTCATATGACGTATGAACCGGTCTTATTTCAAGCATGTTATATCCTCACAAATTCTTAAGATAACTTATCTCGTTGTAGTTCATATATTTCCATTTTCCAGGCGATAGCATCCCGATGGTAAGGTCGCCGACAGCTATTCTCTTCAGGCGAGTAATTGTAAGCTCTGCTTGTTCGCACATTTTTCTTATCTGACGGTTTCTGCCCTCGTTAAGAACGAACTTTAGAATAGTGTTTCCTTCTTTTCGTTCTATTATTGTAACTTTTACCGGCTTGATTTTGTAACCGTCAATTTCCATAGGTGAACAGAGAAATTCAAGCTTTTCGGGAGAAATTTCTCCTTTGATTTTTACGTGATAAATCTTATCAACGTGGTGCTTGGGGTGCATGAGCTTGTTTGCAACTTCGCCGTCGTTTGTGAGAATAAGAAGCCCTTCTGATTCCATATCAAGTCTTCCGCAGGGGTATACACGCTCAGGAATGCCGGTTAAAAGCTCGGGAAGACACTTTCTCCCTTCTTCATCATTCATTGTCGTAACATAACCTCTCGGTTTGTAAAGCATAACATATTGCTTCTTTTGACCGCCTTTTAAAGGTTTGCCTTTGTATTCAACCTTGTCACGGGCAGGATCAATCTTTTGTCCGATTGCAGCCCTTTGTCCGTTTACGGTAAAATGCCCCATTTCAATTTCGCGCTCTGCTGCTCTTCTTGACATGAGACCACAGTCGGAAACATATTTTTGTATTCTGAGTTCCATTTATTTCATCCTTAAAATTAGGGCGGAATTGCTTCCGCCCGTTGTAAGTTTAATTGATTTTTACTATTAGATGCAGTCTTTACGCGAAAGATTGATTCTGCCCTTGTCGTCAATTTCAACGACCTTAACTCTTATTTCGTCTCCGATGGAAACAACATCCTCAACCTTTTCAACACGCTTCTTGTCGAGCTTTGAAATGTGAACAAGACCTTCCTTGCCGGGAGCAATTTCAACAAAAGCACCGAAGGACATGATTCTTGTTACTTTGCCTACAAATTCAGCGCCAACCTCGGGGTCAAACGCTATTGCTTCAACAATTGCTTTAGCCTTGAGTCCGGCATTCTTGTCAACAGCAGCGATAAATACTGTACCGTCATCTTCGATGTCGATTTTAGCACCGGTTTCAGCAACAATACCCTGAATAACCTTTCCACCTGAACCAATAACTTCACGGATCTTGTCGGGGTTAATCTTTATTGTAATCATCTTGGGAGCGAAATCAGAAACATCAGCTCTGGGCTTATCAATTGCCTTAAGCATTACTTCGTCGAGAATATATTCGCGGCCTTTCTTTGTCTGCTCGAAAGCTGCCTTTATGATTTCGGGTGTAAGACCGTCAATCTTAAGGTCCATCTGAATAGCTGTGATACCCTTCTTTGTACCTGCAACCTTGAAGTCCATATCGCCAAAGAAGTCTTCAAGACCCTGAATGTCAATCATTGTCATCCATCTGTCACCCTCGGTGATAAGACCGCAGGAGATACCTGCAACGGGAGCTGTAATCGGAACACCTGCATCCATAAGTGCAAGAGTTGAAGCACAGATAGAACCCTGAGAAGTTGAACCGTTAGAAGATACTACTTCAGAAACAAGTCTTATGGAGTAGGGGAATTCTTCTACTGAAGGAATAACGGGAACAAGAGCGCGTTCTGCAAGAGCACCGTGACCGATTTCACGTCTTCCGGGACCTCTGGAGGGCTTTGTTTCACCTACAGAGTAGGAAGGCATATTGTAGTGATGCATATATCTCTTGTATTCTTCGTTGTCAATACCGTCGAGCATCTGCTGTTCAGCAACAAGACCGAGCGTTGCAACTGTTACAACCTGTGTCTGTCCACGTGTAAACATAGCAGAACCGTGAGTTCTGTTGAAAAGACCAACTTCTGCTGCAAGAGGACGGATTTCATCAAGTGTTCTTCCGTCAACACGCTTGCCGTCATCAAGAAGCCATCTGCGTACAACAAACTTCTGAAGCTTGTAAAGACATTCAGCGATTTCAGCCTTTCTG